>NZ_JBAHVL010000004.1:0-216330 GCF_037464985.1 Corynebacterium sp. PCR 32 | reverse complement strand
CAACGACGAGACAAAACACTACACACCCCACCCACACACCACAAACCCCCAGCACACACCACAAAAACACACACCAAAAGCAACCGCCGACACAACAAACCGGGCAGAACACGCCACCAATCAAAAACAAGCATGCCCAGCAAACGGATTGACCACCATGTACTCCGCCCGCAGTAAGGATGTCGTACACCAAAACCGTACTCACCCTCACCAGGCCAGCGACAACACCAGCATCCAGATACGACCTACACCACCACGATGGACGCTACTAAAAACAGCACACCGGCCCACCCCAACTGACCCAAACCCAGGACCAAGCACTTCTTCCACATAATGATCCGAGGGACCCCAAAAGCGCCAGCATTACGAACCACGTGCACAAGCTGCCCGGCTACTACCACACACACCAGAAGAAACGAGACACCGAGAAATTCCACCGAATGCAGCGCACACCCAAGTCCAACCACACCGAGCACGACTACAAAAACACACCACCACACCCCACGAATCGGCTGAAAAACCCAGGTCAAATTGTGCTGCTCATCATCTGTGCACGGTATTTCAGCCACGGAACGACCACCGAATATCTCAACCGTCACATGCGATAGTCCAGCCGATTCACTAATGAACACCATGACATCATCAGTACCGCCGCCATCACACTGGCCACGGAATGATGCGCCAGAACTCGACACCTCATCAACACTGACATCGCGCCCCACAACCCCCCGGTATGAGCGGCCTCCCAGACCAGATTCCAACCGAGGCCATAACGACCGTGTCCCCGCGACAGCGTTGTAACCAACACCAAGGACCACACCTCCAACCACCCTCACCTTGGAAAACGTCAGAAATCTCCCCACACACCAACACCACCCAAACACCGATAACACCCCCAGATAAACGCACTACCGCAGCTCACTCCCGCACCCGACGCGCGAACTAATCCCGAATGGTTTCGGAGACCAACGCGTAAGAACCGCCCCCAAGAATCCACTAGAATATGGGCACATGAGCCAGCGTTGGCGACCGGAAATCGCTAACCTAAAACTCAGAACCTTTACACAAATAGTTAGATAATTTTTAGTTAGGAAACCGTGAACAATGCTCGAACGTACCCTCGTCTTCGTTGACACCTCTTACCTGCTAGCCAGCTTCTACAACTCATGGGAAGAAGGAGCACGAACCCAACTCGAAATTGACCTCCCCGAAGTCTGCTCCGTCCTCGACCGAATGATCACCCAACACGTTGGCCAACCAGTACAACGCCAAAACTGGTACGACGGCATCCCCGACTCCGGCCCCCACCGCTACCAACGCGCCCTCCGCACCGTCGACGGAGTCCAACTCCGCGCAGGACTCCTCATCGAAACCGGACAACGACGCACACAAAAAGCCGTCGACACCAGACTCGTCGCCGACATGATCCTCGCCGCCGTCCGCCAACAATGCTCCGACATCGTCCTCGTATCAGGCGACCAAGACATGATCCCAGGCGTCGTCGAAGCATCAGCCCTCGGCATCCGCGTCCACCTCTACGGATTCAGCTGGGACTCCATGTCCAACGCCCTCCGCCACAAATGCGACTCCATCACCGTCCTGGACCCACGCGAAGATTTCGCAGACACCATGCAAATCCAACCACTAGAAGGCCCCATCCCCCCATCAATCCCACCACGCCCACTTGACACAGACGACCTCATCTCCACCACCATCACCACCGAACACACCCCAGACGACACCACCGAAACAAACACCAACGACGACACCTGGACATCCCGCCGCATCCGCCGACACACCAACGACGCCACCGCCGAACCCCCCACCGACCCACACCAATCAACCACCACACCCTCACACCCACCACGACCCACCCCCAACGCCATCATCACCACCCCACGACGAAGCACCAACACAACAGCCCACCAACTCATACCCGAACACACCGAACACTCCCCCACCGGAGGACCACCGACCACACACAGTCCCGAACCCAGCGCCGACACCCACCCATCCACCACACCCACCGACACAATCAACAACGCACTAACAACCAACGACAACTCCACCACCGAACCCACCGACGACGACACAACACCACCCAAAACCGAGCCCAAACCCGCACCCAAACCATCCATGATGGCCCCACGCCGAAAACTCCGCTCCCGCTACGTCCCCCTCCCCAACGAAATCTGGACAACCACCGGATTCCAAACCCCATTCGACGTCGGGCAACAATACGCAACCTGGTGGTTCAACCACGTGGCAACCGAAGAACAACGCGACAGCGCACACGTACTCTCCGGCGGTGGACTCCCACCCAACGTCGACCGCCCACTACTCCAATTCGCCTGCGAATCACTCCACGAATACACACTCAGCGAATCCCAACGCGTCAGCCTACGAGACGGATTCCACACCGGAATACGCGCCATCCTCATCACCGGCGACGACTAAACCACACAGCACACACCCCACACCACGGCACACACGAGCGCACGACAATGCGCCCAAACGCCTGCACATATGCCATGATCTACCCCATGGCATCGAAAATGGGGACTGAGACATCACAGGTAAAACCCGCCTCCACACCCGAGGCGGGCCCATGGGCACAACCAGACACACACACCACCACACCCCACGCCCACATCAGCCTCCCCCACACGATCCTCACCATGGCATTCGCCACTGGCGGCGGCGCCATCACAGCACTCCTCTTCTGGCGCCTCATGAAAGCCACACACTTCCCCGGCTTCAGCGGCTCCAACGTCCTCAAAGCAATCTCAACCCTCTCCTCCGCCACACTCATCATCATCGCCACTACCCTCCTCATCTGGTGGAATCACGACAACAAACAAGCCCACCGCAACCAGACAACCAGTGACACATCACCCACCCCCACCATCAACCGACCCCGATGGCGAACCTGGCTCACATACACCGTCTCCTACCTGTCACCCGCCGGACTCGTCGGCACCGTATTAACCATTCCCCTCGCCTCCACCCGCCTCTACCTCGACGGAATCTCCATCGACCAGGCATTCCGAACACAATTCCTCACACGGATGACCGCACAATTCGGACTCCACGACATGGCCTACCCCGGCATCCCTACCTTTTACCCCGCCGGGTGGTTCATCACAGGCGGACGCTTCGCCCACTACACCGGACTCCCCGGCTGGGCCGCATTCCAACCGTGGGCAATCATCACGCTCAGTGCCACAGCCTGCCTCCTCGTCCCCGTCTGGCAACGCATCACCAACAGCCTCCCCCTCGCCACACTCATCGCCCTCACAACAACAGCAATCATGCTGTCCCTATCATCATTCGAACCCTACGCAGCCATCGTCGGCATGGGCATTCCCGCCGCCGCCATCTTCGCCTGGCGCGCCATCAACGGCGCACACTGGTCCAGCCTCGCAACAACTATCTTCCTCGGAGCATCCGCCTCCCTCTACACACTTTTCACCGGTGTCAACGCCCTAGCCATCGTCATCATCGGCATCGTCATCGCCATTCGCCGCACATCCCTCACACCACTAGTACGACTCCTCGGCATCGGCATCGGCTCCCTCCTCATCGCCACACCAGTCTGGGCACCCTACATCACACACCTGCTCACCCAACCCCACGGAAGCACAGACACAGCCCAGCACTACCTCCCCGCTGACGGAACACAGATCCCCACACCAATGTTCCACATGACCATCCTGGGATTCCTCTGTCTCGTCGGAATCATCTGGCTCATCGTCCGCTTCACTCACCCCATCGCCATGCCCATCGCGATTGCAGTGCTGACCTACTACGCCTGGGTCCTGCTATCCATGGCCGCCACCATCCACGGAACAACCTTGCTCGGATTCCGCCTGGAACCACCCATCACCATGCTCCTCGCCACCGCCGGCATACTCGGACTCCACGACGCCATCACACACGGAATCCCCGCCCTATACCCCGACCGCTTCATCACCGCAGCCCCCACCATCACTGTGGTCATCGGCGTCCTGGTAGGCATCACAGCCACCGAATACGCAGCCACCATTCCCTGGTCGATCGCCCACTCCATCAACTCCGCCTACTCCGACACCGACGGCGACGGACACCGCAACGACGGCATTCCCGCGGATTCAGGTATCTACTACCAGAAAGTCGCCGACACCATCGGCCGCGAACCCACCACCACTGTCCTCCTCTCCGACGAACAAGCCTTCATGGCATACCGCCCCTACCTCGAGTTCCAAGCCCTCACAGCACACTATGCCAACCCACTTGGCGAATTCACCCGTCGAAACGCAGCCATCGACACCTGGGCACAAGCAAAAACACCCGAAAAACTCAAGTCCGCCATGGACACGATGCCCTGGAGGCAACCAGATGCCATCGTCTTCCGCGGTTCCGTCGACGACGATGACTGGACACTCAACATCGCAGACGACATCTACCCCAGCGACCCCAACGTCCACTTCCGTACCATGCACTTCCACCCCACAGCGTTCAAAGACTGGACCGTGACGCAAGTAGGACCATTCATTGTGGCCGTTAATCCCCACTAGTTGCCATCCACACTCATCGAGAAATGGTTACTTCACACGAATGTGACGTAGACTCCGACCCTGTGTCACGGATGAATACTGACGAAAGTAAAGGAAGCACTCCGGCCCCGAAGCAACACCGTTCACAAGGGCCGGGTACGGGCTCCAGCATTCGGCGGACCACAATAGTCTCCGCGGTCACCGGAATCGCCGCCTTTATTCTGTTCATCCTCACCCCCCTGATGCCGGTCAAACAAACCCAATCATCAATAGACTGGCCACAGAATGACAACATCAACTCAGTTGTCGCCCCCCTGATGTCCTATTCACCAGAGTCACTCGACTTCAGCATTCCCCTCTCCCTGGTCACTAGGCTCAACAAAAACCAAACCGACATCCTCTCCACCCTCCCCCACGACTCCCGGTTCGTATCATCACGAGGACTCATCGTCCGTGCAACCAACGACGGCGTCGACGTCGTGAACCGCAGCCAAGTCATCCTTCAGCTCACAACAACCACCCTCACATCACTACCGGACGATGCCACCCTCCACGTGCACTCCGACGCTACGTCAACCACCATTGACGTCCCCGGACACCACAGTAAAGACGGAAAAGCCCTCTCCGCCTCCGTCGCCGGCGACCATCGCCCACAAATGACAGGCATCTACACCGAAATTTCATCCACAGCGAAAAACACCGCGATCACAAACGGACTCAAGGCACACGCAAACATCGACTCACGATTTACATCACAACCCACCACCATCAAATACATCGTGATGCTCACAGGGCTTGTGCTCGCACTCATATCACTGACCGCACTGTGGAAACTAGACAAAATCGGATCCCGCCAACAACGACCACTCCTTCCACCCACATGGAAGAAAATCACCACACTCGACGGCATCGTCGGAACAGTATTAACGTACTGGTACTTCTTTGGGGCCAATACCTCAGACGACGGCTACCTGCTCACCATGGCACGAGCCTCCCACCACTCCGGCTACATGGCCAACTACTACCGCTGGTTCGGCGTACCAGAATCACCCTTCGGCGCACCATACTACGACCTTCTCGGCCTCATGGCTCGAGTCAACACAACCTCAACATGGATGCGACTACCCGCACTCATTGCCGCCGTACTCACCTGGTTCTTACTCTCACGGTGCGTCATCCCACGCTTCGGACGTGACATTTCCCAACGAAAAGTCCCCTACTGGACGGCCGGATTCGTATTCCTCGCTGTCTGGATGGCCTACAACAACGGTCTCCGTCCGGAACCTGTTATCGCACTCGGTGCCCTCTTAACGTGGGTTCTTCTAGAACGCGCTATCTGCACAGACCAACTCACCCCCGCCGCCCTCGGCGTTATTGTCGCCTCAATCTCACTCGCAGCCGGACCCACCGGACTCATGGCAGTAGCCGCGCTCCTCGCAGCACTCTCTGACATATTCCGCATCGTTATCCACCGACTCGATGCACTAGGCGCCCCACGATCAGCGAACAAAAAAGCAGTCATCAGTGGTCTCATAGCACTGTTAGCACCTTTCCTCGCCGTAGGAACAGCAATCCTCATCGCAGTATTCGGAGACCAAACCCTCTCCACAGTCTTGCAATCAATCAAACTGCGCGGGTTCATCGGACCATCTCTCCACTGGTACGAGGAATGGGTACGCTACGACGCTCTATTCTCAGCCACAGAAAACGGATCCTTCTCTCGCCGCCTCCCCATCTTCATGGTGGCCCTAGCCCTGTGCACCGTCCTCGCCGCGATGCTACGACACAAAACCGTGCTCGGCGCACGGCCCGGACCCACACAGCGCCTCGTCATCGTTGTCATTGGCACTGCCTTTTTCATGGCATTTACACCGACGAAATGGACACACCACTTCGGCGTATACGCCGGAGTAGGCGCCGCCGTCGCCGCGCTCGCCGCAGTCTCCGCATCACAGTTCGCAGCACGATCCGTCCGAAACAGGTTCCTCTACCTGGGCGTCACCATCTTCCTCAGCGCTCTTGCTCTCGCCGGCACCAACGGCTGGTGGTACATCTCATCATTGGGTGTCCCGTGGTATGACAAACCCATAGCAGTAAAAAACACGCCAGTATCTAGCATTATGTTGGTACTCGCCCTGCTCATCATGGCATGGGGTGTGATCCAATCCTTCCGGCTCGACATCCAAGAAACACTCGCCCAAACCAACTCCGAGAGCGAAGCCATTGAAAGTCGCGAGCGTGCACGCGCACAACGATTCGCCTCACTAACCGCATCGCCTATCGCTGTCCTCTGTGCACTCATCGTGATCTTCAACTGCGCAAGCATCGGTAAAGCTTTTGTGAAGCAGTACCCCGCGTATTCCGTCGGACTGGGAAACATTCGCACTCTGGCAGGAAAAACCTGCCAAATGGCAGACTACGTGGACGTCGAAAAACACCCGTCGAAAAATATGCTGCCCACTGCTGATGACACAGAATTCAAAGAATCACTCACCGCCGATGAGAATCACAACTTCGGCGCGAACAACATCCCAGCAGCCATCTACCCCGATATTGATTTCGGCACTGTCGACACCGTTGATACCGCGGCACAGCAGAACAACAAGAACACACCCCGCACCTCAACCAACGGCTCCTCTGATACCAGCCACTCTGATCAGGATGAACAAGACTCGACAACCGGAACAACCAGCGACGCCGACGCAGCAAATTCCCGTGGATCAAGCCACTCAGGACAGAAGAACACAGGATCCACAGGGACCGAAGGCGGAACCCAACACGCCCGTGGCATCAATGGGTCTGCAGCATCACTTCCATTCGGCCTTGACCCCAAAAAAGTTCCTGTAGTCGGTTCGTACAGCAGTGGAATACAACTACCTGCTGAAACAAAAACATCCTGGTACAAGCTGGACAAGCGAACCTCACCGATCATCGTCGTCTCTGCCGCAGGATCCATCAAACATATCGACAGTAACGGGGTTACCCAACCCGGTCTCGACCTCGTGCTGGAATACGGCCATCGCGATAGCAAGGGAAAAGTCACTAACACAGGTGAGCTTCTCCCCATCGGTCCTGGCCGGGAGCCAATGTGGCGAAACCTCCGTTTCCTCACATCCGATATCCCCCATGACGCTAACGTGCTCCGGCTCCACGCAAAAGACACAGAACTAGCACGTCGCGATTGGCTCGCATTTACCCCACCGCGCATGCCGGAACTCGAGAGTCTCAACTCCTATGTGGGCCACAATGATCCCGTCCTCCTTGAATGGGAAACGCCACTCCAGTTCCCCTGCCAGCGCCAATACGACCACTGGGCCGGTGTAGCCGAGCTGCCGAAATACCGCATCGCACCAAGCTACAAAACACAACGTGCCAACAGCCCATGGATGGACTACAGCGGAGGCGGATCCCTCGGACTTGTTGAAACAAGCACAGTATCCATGGCGCTGCCAACCTACTTCAGAGACGACTGGGGGCGCGATTGGGGCGAACTCGATGCTCTCCTCCCCCCCGCAAACTCCACAAAGAAGGAAGTAGATACCGCCAAGGTTGCGCAAAAAACCGAGACTCGCTCAGGATTATGGAACCCGGGCCCCATGAATTACAAAGACCAGGGATTATCATCCGATCACTAGCACATATCTCGAACGAGCTTCTCTGCAGCTTGTTCGAGATATTCCGCAGCGTGGCGCATAGTGTCATCCTTGTCGCCGGCACCAGATGATACGTCCCTGAGCGCTATGACAGCCGACATGCCGGCCTCCTCAAGGTCGGACGTATCGACGTTCACCGCCCCGGCAACAGCAACAGTAGGGATCCCCCACGCCGCAGCCCGGCGCGCCGCCGCGACCGGCGCTTTCCCCGACAGTGTTTGATGATCCAGTGTACCCTCACCGACGATGAGGAGGTCGACCCCAGCGGCGAGGGCCGCATCGAAACCAGTGAGAGTGGCGACAGTGTCAAAACCTGGGGTGGTGATAGCGGAGCAGATTGTCGTCAGTGCGGACGCGAAACCGCCTGCTGCCCCCATACCCATGGCGGCAGGGTTGAAGTCTGCGTTGACACGAGTAAGGCACGTTGACCAGCAGGTCAGTCCTTGTTCAAGAGTTGCCACTTGGTGGGGGCCGGCTCCTTTTTGTGGTGCGTAAACGGCGGCTGCTCCGTGAGGACCGAGGAGAGGATTAGTCACGTCGGTGGCAAGGATGATGCGAACGTGGTCCACGGGAGCCATGGCTGAGGTGTCGATGGTATGGGCATAGACCAGCCCTCCCCCTCCCGGAGGAATATCATTCCCATGACGGTCCAGGATGCGTGCACCAAGTGCTCGAAGAGCACCGCTTCCTCCATCGGTGCAGGCGGAACCGCCAATGCCGCACATGATGGTTCTCGCGCCTGCGTCCAGGGCGGCCTGGATGAGCTGTCCTGTTCCGTAACTGTCAGCACGGACAGCGGTTTCTGGGCTGGGGGTGACCCACCCTAGCCCGCTGGCTTCTGCCATCTCTATGACAGCGATAGGGCTCGGGTGTTCAGGCTGGATGTGGTGGAGGGGTGGATTGCCTGGGGATGGTGTGGTCAGCAATGCCCAGCGAGCATTGTGTTCGTCGCCGAGGGGGCCACGAACGCGTGTGACGCGTCGTTCAGCATTAGTATTGTTCGTCGCTTCGATGAGGCCTTCGCCACCATCGGATACGGGGATGATGAGACAGTCGGCATCACTGATGGCGCGTGTGACCCCTCGTTTAATGGCGGTGGCGGCTTCAGCTGCGGTGAGGGATCCTTTGAATTTGTCCGGAGCAATCAGTATGCGCATCTCGACTATTGACGTGATGTCCTGGTGCCACGATAGGGATCTCGTGGCACACTCACAGAACTACGATTCGGATCCCGGAACCGATTGCACCTGCTGGCCCTGGTCAAGCTGGGGTGGATTCGTAGGCCCTTGCGGTGCAGGGGTGGGGGTTGCAGTGCCTGGGGCTGCTCCTGGTGCCTCATTCTTGGGGCCAGCACCGTAGGAGTTTCCGCTATCACCGATAGCTGACACGGCATCGGAGAGTGCTTTCTCAAGCTGGCCCAAGGTTGCGCCTGAGTTTGTGCCCAGTAGTCCTTGTAATTGATCCCTGAGGACGGCTCCGTTCTGGGATACTTCGGTGACAGCGCGGACGAGTTGGTCGGCCAGCTGACCGCCAAAGCCCTCTTCGCGGATCGTATCCCACAGTTGCGACAATGACACGGTTCCCGCGGCAACACCTAAGGTCGCCACCAGGACTGAATCTGGGATCGGGACGTTAAACGAGTTCCCGATGGACTTCAGTACTGGGTTAGGACTTGTTTGGAGTTGATGTTGAATGTCATTCGAGACGCTAGCGGACGCGACATCAGCATCGACAGCTGGTTTCACGGTAGTGGCCACGCCACCGACAGGTGTATCTTCCTTCATGTTGTTGGCTAGGGCTTTAAGTTCCGCGTCGGTCCCGTCGTACTTGTTGAGGTCGACTTGGGCATTAATGCCATCAACAGACCCTGAGCCAGAGTGTTGCCAGAAGGTGACGTGATCCCATCCACCGGGGATGGTGTCTGGCAAAGAATCATCATAGTAGGCCAGCCACAGCGGCAGATCAGAAAACTTGGTGGTGTTCCCCATGTTGTTGATCCAGAAACTGTAGTACGTGTACATGATGGGTGTACGGCCAGTTTGTTTTTTGACCTCGTCGACCCACTCACTGACCCAGTTCTGTAGTTGCTGTGGGCCGAGGCCCCCGGTTTCTTCAAGGTCCAGGGTTGGTGGTAGCGCTGGTTGAGGCTGGTTCGCTAATTCGTGGGCGTAGAACCGTGCTTGCTGGCGGGCATCGGTACCGGGCCGCGCGTAGTGGTAGGAGCCGATGGTGAGGCCAGCAGCTTTGGCCTTCTTTGAATCTGAACCAAAATAGGGGTTGGTGTAGTCGGTGCCTTCTGTGGCCTTGATGAAGGCAAATGATTGGTTGTCACCGGCCACCGAGTTCCAGTCGATGGCTTGTCCGCCGACGTGGTTGTTGCTGGAGACGTCGATGCCATTGAGAGCGTCAGCGGGGGTAAAACCTGCTGCCGTTGAGACAAGGGCAGCTGTTGTCAAAAGCGAACCCGTGACGAGGGCTGCGCCAGCAAGTTTCCGGTGTTTCATCGTTGCTGGGAAGGGGTTGAGCCCCGGCATGATGCTGCGCAACCGGGAACGTGAGCGTGTGGCAGTGGGTTTACGCAAGTCTGACATGGCCACACTGTAACTCATTATTCACATAAACAACAGGAGAAACACGCTATTGATGCGGATGAGTCTGCAACGGTGGCTATGGAACAACCTAGACAGGAACCTGTTTCCAGGCTTTTTTATGAGAAGGCAGAGGCCGTTGCCTATCATTTTTGGCACGTTGCCAGTGTTTCTTCAGGATGACAACGATGATAGCGGTCAATCCAATCCAACCAGGGAACATGAGAAAAATCCCGAAACTCTCGGGCCATTGAACATTCCACCACCCGTGGAAACCAATAGCGGCGAGAACACCACCCGCACCAACTCCTAGACGCCACGCCATGGACTTGTTCGCCACCATAAGGGCACTAGCAATGGCAAATCCTGACAGGCCGGTAAGCATGGCATGCAAGCCGAACCCTAGACAGGTGCGAACAACCCACGACTCGAAAGCGCCATGAACGTCGGACGTTGGATCAGAAGGAGCACCAACACTGCCATATAGCAGGTTTTCGACAATTTCGAAGCCCATCCCCACGGAAAAACCAGCTAAAAGCCCATGCCATGGCCTATCCCACACACGACGAGCCATAAAAAGAATCACAAAAACACCGGCCGCTTTACCAATTTCCTCAGGAATCGCACCACTGGCAGAGGCCTCTAAGCGGTCAAGACCTGCGGTCTTCACGAGATCAGATATCGCGGAAGAGGTGGGGAAGATTGTGCCAACGACAACGAAACCGCCCCAGTACATACTGATGATCACCCACAACAAACTGCCTGACCTCCATATAGGCAGGCATCGGGTGATAATGAAGAACACCGTTAGGTACGACACGGCGCCCGCAATGCCCACAGGTATGGCGTCGGGCACGAACGCGAGTGATAAACCAACTATACTGGCACACACAATCAGGCTGATCACGGCAAAAACAACATATGTCCAGGTGAATACGTCTTTTATCATTATGCTTCTCCCCCGGCCAGTAGCCGCTCGCCTGACTCATTACCAGCATCAACCATGCTGGCAGTTGTGTGGTTCAATGCTTTGTACGCGATATCTTGCTTGAAGCCTCGTGAGGCAACAATTTTGCCCATCACATTCGCAATGTCGTCCGTGGTTCCGCCAGTTACGGATGCGATAACATATGTTGACGGGTCATCTTTTTTTGTGAATGCAGCTGAGAGGGTTGCTTCTGCGTCCGGGTTAAATAGTGATTTCTGTGGATCAAGGAATGCTACCCGCGCCTTCCATGCTCCAGCGGATGCTGCGACCGTGTTGAGCTCCCCCTTGACGTCGATGAATGTTGTAGCTCGAATCCCGCGACGGAATACGTGGTCACCGTTGCTGTTTCCAGTCATGGTCATTGTCTTAATTGTGGTATTTCCGCAGTGATATTCGGTTCCATATGGAGCTTCGGACGATTTGTCGTAGCACTCTCCGAGTACGGGCCCGGCGAAGTGTTCTTTATCGTCATTCCCTATCTTTATGGCCTTATCAATTTTTTCACCTGGGTAGTCGCCGGGAGATCCGCTATCGATGATAATCGGTGTGACCATCAGGCCGGAGACCACAAATAACGACATCATCCACACCACGATGTTCTTTTTTCCATGCGGAAGGTCCTGGTACTGGGGCGCATCGGCGAGACTGTCGTCGTGGGTGTGTCCAGCCCCCTGGTGTGGCGACGCATCTGCCGGTGGTGCGTCGTGCGTGTTCTCACAGCTCATGCTGACAGACAATAACAGAGAACAGGGAGGGTACAGCGTCGTCATCCTGCACTTGCATGGCTTGGCGGTACCACCGAGGGGTCCGGCTGACTACGGTTATGCCCCACCGGTGGGGTCTGCGTGCGAAATGGCCCGCCCCCCTTTTTTTGATGCTGATGCAAGGCTGGTGGTGTCCCAGAGTCGACCGATGCGCCGGGGATGAGCAATCATTACAGTCGAGGCAAGATACTGACCACGATAGCCATGCAGTCATGAAAGGTTTTTCTGTGAGCAATCCTTCACCATCAGGCGACACCGCAACAGCCAGCACACCAACGGCCGAGACTACGACAGCAGCTGGTTCGGCGATTCCTGACAATATTTCGGAAGCCCCGGCATCGCGCCCGTCTCCTCGCGATGATGTGTACCGTTACGTGTCCGGGCCGTGGCTGTCGCATCACACTATTCCAGACGATCGCCCGGTCGATGGCACGTTCCACAAGCTTCGCGATCAGGCAGAGGACGATGTTCGCACGATCATTGAAGCAGCGGATCCGTCGACACGGATTGGTGCTGGGTTCACAAGTTTCATGGATGTCGACGGCCCCCAGGGAATCAACCAGGCTGGTTACACTCCGCTGAAGGAGGATCTGGCGCGAATCAATGTCGATACGTTGGAGGATTGTGCGCGCGGGTTGGGCGCGTTGGATGTTGTTGGGATTAGTGGTTTTGCCGGGTACTACGTGGCAAAAGATGCACATTCAACAAATGATGCAGCATACCTGAATCAGGGTGGCTTGACTCTTCCCGATGAGGCTTATTATCGCGAGGAGGCACACCGTCCTCTGGTTGAGAAGGTGAAAGAGCATATCGCAACAATGCTGGGGGCCGCTCGGGAGGCGACTAGTGGTGAGGAATGGCAGGACTGCCCACTTATTCCTGTGGAGTTTGCCGACGCGTCACCTGAGGACTTGGCTGCGACAATTATTGATTTTGAGACTCGTCTCGCTGAGGGACACTGGAGTGTGGAGGACACGCGTGATGCTCTCAAGACGTACAACCCCACGTCAGTGAATGATCTTCCCACAGATTTCCCGTGGAAAGTGTGGCTGGAGGCGACAGGGCTATCGACGGATATGATCGTCGTCGGTCAGCCGAGTTACCTCAATCATGTGGGGGCTCTGGTGCAGGAGACAGATCTGTCCGTGGTGAAATTGTGGGCCGGCTGGCGCATTCTGACGCAACGCGCATCGCTGTTGGCGGAGGATGTGAGCCGAGAGTCGTTTAATTTCTTCGGTCGTGTGTTGTCGGGGGCGACGGAGCAGCGTGCACGGTGGAAGCGTGCGGTGGCATTCCTTGATGGTGCTATTGCTGATGATATTGGCCGGGAGTTTGTCTCTAAGCATTTCCCTCCAGAGCATAAGGAAACAATGGTGTCTCTGGTGGAGTATCTGCTGAAGGCATACCGCCAGCGAATTAGTGGTGTCTCCTGGATGACACCACAGACACGGGAGCGGGCATTAGACAAGCTGGGGACGTTCCGCGCGAAGATCGCCTACCCCGATGAGTGGAAAACGTACGATGGTCTGGAGTTTTCCCCGAAGGGCGAGGACGTGGTGGTGAACGCCCGGCGTGCATCGGCGTGGCGTCATCGGTATGAGGTAGCGAAGGTAGGGCATCCGACGGATCGGAGTGAGTGGGTTGCTCCGGCGCAGATGGTGAATGCTTTTTACAACCCTGTGGTCAATGACATTACGTTTCCTGCTGCGATTTTGCGTCCGCCGTTTTTTAATCCGGATGCGGATATGGCGCAGAACTTTGGTGGTATTGGTGCGGTGATTGGCCATGAGATCGGTCATGGTTTTGATGATCAGGGCTCTCAGTTCGATGGTGAGGGCAATTTGAATTCGTGGTGGACGGCAGAGGATCGTTCGGCGTTTGAGGAACTCACGGGCCGGTTGGTTGATCAGTTCGATGGGTTGATTCCGAAAGGTTTAGAACAGCGTGGGTTGACTGGTCAGCATGTGAATGGTCGTTTTACGTTGGGTGAGAATATTGGTGATCTTGGTGGTTTAGGTATTGCTGTGGTGGCGTATCGCCTGTATTTGGAGGATCGGGGGCTGACGCCGGAGACGTCGCCGGCGTTGCCGTTCCTTCTGTCTGATGACACGGCTTTAGCTCCGTTGGGTGAGGAGTCGGATTCGGATACGGGTATGGCGTTTGATGGTGCCCCGGCGTTTTCGGCGATGCAGCGTTTGTTCTTGGCGTGGGCGAATGTGTGGCGTACGGCGATTCGTCCGCAGTTGAGTGCGCAGTATTTGGCGATTGATCCTCATTCGCCGTCGGAGTTTCGGTGTAACGTCATTTCTCGGAATGTTGATGAATTTGCTGAGGCGTTTGGTGTTCAGCCGGGTGACGGTATGTGGTTGGCCCCTGACGATCGTGTGCAGATTTGGTAGTTGTTCACGTGTGGGTGTGATTGTTGTGGTCGCGCCTGCTGGTGTCGGTGGCTGATGGTGGATGCAGGAAATTTGAGGTGACGAATGGGTATTGTCCTTCAGCGGGTTCGGACGTTGAATTCCCGTTTTGGTCCGGCCTTGGTCGGCCAGGGGCTGAATTTTGCGGCTATGTTGTTGCCGGTCGTGGCGAAGCAGCCGGGCATGGTGGCCTACATGTTGTTTCCAGTGTCGTTGGGGATGATTGTGTCGCGGTCGATGTCGTTGAGTTACCACAGTGTGTATCTTCAGTTGCCGGATAATCGTTTGTCGTTGTCGACGGCTGCGTCGGGTTTTATGGCGTTGGTGGGCACGGGGTTGTTGGGTGTTGTTGGTGTTGCGCTGTTGTGGATTCATCCTGCGTGGGCTGCGCGGGTGTTGTGGGCGATGGTGGCGACGGTGTCGATCACGCTGTACAACATGTATGTGGCGATTACGATCCGTGAGGATCGGATGGGTGTGTATTCACGGGTTCGTTTTATCTATGGTGTGGTCAATATTGTGGCGACGGGTGGGGTTGTGTTTGTGTTCCCCGTTCGTGAGGGTCTGATTTATGTGGCTGCGTTGAATTATGTGTGTGCTGCGGTGTTGTTGGCGCGGGCGGCGGATCAGCAGGTGTGGTCTGCGATTCGGCGGGAGTGGTCGTCGTTGGTGGCGTTTCCGTCGGTGTTGGCGGCGCCGTTGCGGTCGTATATTCGTGAGAATAAGGCGGCGACGTCGGGGGCGTTTTTTGCTGATATTGGTTTCCAGATTCAGGGTATGGTGACGCCAATGTTGGGGGCGTATGCGAATACGTGGGCGATTGTTGTTCGGCTGTATGGTGGTTTTTTGACGTTGGCGCAGCAGGTGGTGGCGCCAAGTTTTGAGGCTCCGGCGTCGAAGGCTATTCGTCAGGGTGATCCGGATGGTTATCGCGTGCATGTGCGGCGTGCGGCGATTGTTGCTGGTGTTCTTGGTGCGGGTACTGCGGTGGTTCAGTATGGGGCGATTGTGTGGAATGACGGTTCGTATTGGGCTGCGGGTTATATTCCGTTGTTTGTTGCGCTGTCGTTGTATGTGACGGCGGGTGTGGTGTCGGCGATGTTGACGAAGTATCCGGTGGTTGTGGGCCGGCAGCGGGGTTATATGGTGTGGACGGGTTGTCGTGCGTTGTTCTTTGTGCTTGTCCCGTTGTTTTTCCGTGGTGGGCCGGTGGTGTATTTGTTCTGTGTGATTATGACGGTGAGTATTGTTGCGCTGCCGTATTTGTGTTCTCCGCGGGTGGCGCGGGGGCGGCACGCTCGGGTGTGATGGTGGTTCGTGGTTGAGCGTGCGGGGTGGGTTTAGGTGCGGGTGTAGCCGGCGTTGGTGATGATGCGGTTGAGGGCTTCGGTGCCGGCTTTGTGGACTGTGGGGTTGACAAAGCCGGAGATGACGACGTGGTAGGTGTTGTCGTCTTCGAAGCTTCCGACGAGGAGTGAGCCGAGGCCTTGTATTCCGACGCTGATTTCTTGGGGTTCGTCTGCTGTGAGTCGGTTGTAGGTCCACATGGTGGTGATGGTGTGGGGGCTGGTGGCGGCGTGTGTGGTCATGGTGGCTGGTGCGACGGTGCGGGGTAGGTGGAGCATTTGTTTGATGAATTGTGGCAGGCCGCTCATGACTGTGCGTGTGATTGCGAAGGGTGATTTCACTCGGTTTTTTGTTGTTTGAATGTCGGTGTGTCGGTCGCCTCCAACGGTGATGCGTGATCGGCCGCCGAGGTTTCCGCCGCGGTGGGTGAGAAGTGTGCTGTTATGGCGGAGTCCGACGATGAGCCAGAATTGGTTGGGGTCGAGGTATCCGTCGCGCTGGTCGAGGTGGTTGTTGAGTTCTGTCCACCAGTCCCATGCGAGTGGGATTGCGCGTGGTTTGTCTTCGGGTTGTCCTTCCCATGTGTAGGTCATGGTGGTGGTGCGAAGTTCTGCGGGGGTGGGTTCGATGGGTGGGTGATCGTGTGTGGTTTTTTCTGAGGTGAGGATGTCGTTGATGCTGGTGAGTGTTTCTTTGGGGTGTCGGATGAGTGATTCTGCGAAGCCGGCGAGGTGGAGGAGGAAGGTCGCGGAGGTCAGTGTGAGTGTCGGCGGGATGGGGGTGTGGCGGCGTGTGTCTGGCTGGTTTTGGTGTTCGTTGGCGAATCGTCCGAGTGGCCAGGTGGAGCCTAGGTAGGCGTAGACGTTGCCGAGGCGGTCGCGGATGGTGGCGCCGTCGCCCCACATGTGGTGAAGGGCGAATCCTCGCCAGTGGCCGAGTTGGTAGACGAAGATGTCTGTGAGGGGGCGTGTGGTGTAGCTGGCGAGGTTCTGGGCGATGTGTGCGATGAATTGTTCGGGGTTGTCTGGGTTGTGTGGTGTGGTGGTTGTGTCGTGGTTGTCGAGGTTGATGAAGTGGATGGTGCTGCCCGGGAATCCTTGGGTCAGCATGTTTTCAGTGATGCGACGGTGGCTGCTGCTTTGTGCGTCGTTGTTGCTAAATAGTGGTGTACTGCCATCGGTGGGGATGACGCGCATCACCCACGTGCCGTCCCACCGCCAATCTTGGAAGAGGCTGGCCAGGCGGTGACGAAAGGTTGTTCTGTCAGGGGGGACGAGCATACGTATCCGTTTCCTTGGTTCAGTACGGGCCATAGCACACGCGCAGCACGCGAGCTACTGCGGGCTTCCTTAAGTATACGGAGACTACTACACATACCCATGCCTCTGCTGGGACATATCTCGCTTCCCCAGGAGACAGGGTTTTCCTTCGGTGTTGCGTGATCAGACCCGAAGAGATGACGTACCTCGACCCGAGTATAAGCCCTTCCACCTGCACAATTGTGAGCACAGTGGTGGAGTTTTCTGAGCTTCGTTAGCAGATGCTCCTGCTCTCAATCTTTTTTATTTCTGTACTGGTTCGCGTCGTCCGAGGCGGACTTTTTTCACGTTGCGTGCGCTCTCGACGTCACTGTCTTTAAATCCGAGGAGGTACGTGAGGGCGAAGGACACCACGAGGGATGTTGCTGAGGCGATGAGGTAGCCCCAGAAGTTTGGTCCAATGCCGACGCCTGGGGGAAGGAATGAAGGAAAGCCCACCAGTGACCCTGTGAAGGCGTACATGGTGACGTTGAAGGCGCCGGTGAGGAGGCCACCGGCGGCGCCGCCGATGGAGGCCATGATGAACACGCGCCCGTATTTGAGGTTGATACCGTACATTGCTGGCTCGGTGATCCCGCAGAACGCGGAGATGGCGGCGGGGCCTGCCAGTTCTTTGATTGTTCGCAATTTAGTTTTCAGGAAGATTGCTAGGACAGCGCCCCCCTGGGCCACCATGGTGGCGGAGATAATTGCGTTTATTGGGGAATCGCCACCAGGCCCTGAGACTTGGTCGGTGACGATGGGAATGACTGCCCAGTGTAGACCAAAGATAACTAAACACTGGTAGAAGCCGCCGATGAGGAGCCCAGATATGGTGGGCGACATATGGTAAATCCACATGAGGGCCGAGGCGATGCCGTGTGATACGACCATAACGGCGGGTCCCAGGATCACCATGATAGCCAGGGACACGACGACCACCTCGCACAGCGGGAGGGCGATCATCCGCAGCACCGTTGGGATGGTTCTTTTCAGCCAGGGCTCCACGATGGAGGCTAGCCATGCGGCCACGATCATGGGGAAGATTGAGTAACTATACGAGGCCATATGGAACGGCAGACCAAAGAATTCGGCATTGAGTGACATTCCGAGGAATGACGTGTCGCCAGGTTTCGACGCCATATCCACCAGGCTGGGGTACGCCAGGACACCCCCGACAATGGCAACGATAATCGGGTCTGATCCCAGCCGTCTGGCGGCTGTGAACCCGACGAAGATAGGCAGGAAGTAGAAGACGGCGTCACCCATGGCATCGATAATGATGTACGTTTGGGTGTTCTTATCTACCCACCCTGCCTGCACGAATAGTGCCAAAATTCCTTTCACGATACCGGCGGCAGCCAGGAGCCCAATGACTGGAATCATGGATCCGGTGATCACGCCGATCAGTGAACTGAATCCTCGTTTCGCCCAACCCCACAGTGTGGTGGGGCGTTCCTGGGCTTCAGTGTCGGTAGTGATGGTGGTGTCGATGCCGCCGAGTTGTGTTGTGATGGCGTCGTACACCTCCTCGACGGCGGGCCCGATGACGACTTGGTATTGCCCTCCTGCTTTCACAACGTCAAGAACGCCGTCGATATTGCGGATCGCGTTGTCATCCGCGCGGGACTCGTCTTTCAACGAGAATCGCACGCGTGTTATGCAGTGCGTGAGCGAGGTGACATTGTTGTTCCCACCGATGTTGGTGATGATGTCCCATGCGGTCGCGTCATAGCCGGAGAGATCAGCGGGGCGCTCCGAGGTAGTCGATGCCGCGACAGTACCAGTGTGACAACCATTCTTCTCCCGGCCGCTCCCCTGCTGCTCGGTGGCAGGCTCCGCTACCGTCGCGACCGGTGGGGTTGTCACCGTAGCGACGGCAATATGGTCACCGGACACCACAGTTTTGTGGGTCACGGAGAGGTCATCGAGTTTTTTGACCGTATTGGTGATGACAACGATAACGGTGGTGTCTTTGCCTGCTGCCGTGATGGCGCCGACATCCATGGTGCCGACGGTGTCACCAGCATGGAGTTCATTCCCCCGGGCGATGGTGATGTCGAAGGGCTCACCGTTAAGCGCGACTGTATCGATTCCAAGGTGAACGAGAACTTCAAGCCCATTGTCTGTTTTCACAGCGAAAGCGTGACCAGTTTTAGCGACCATCATGACTTTCCCAGAGACGGGAGCCACGATGATCCCGTTATCTGGTTGTGTGATTCCAAGGCCGTCCCCGACAACCTTTGTGGAGAACATCCGATCAGGAACGTCGTCGATGGGGATCACATGTCCAGATACGGGGGCTAGTATCTCCACGATGTTATCTTTCCCCGTAGCGGTATTAGATGCAGCGTGAGGCGTCGTATCGTCCGCTGGTAGGTGATGGGAAGGAGTATCGGTCATGTATCTGGTTCCTCAGTCAGTGAGCCTTCGACGACTTATGACTGTCAGCTTAGCGATAGACAGTGAGGTACCGTGACCATTATTGATTCACTACCCAGCGACAATACCCCCTTTTTTTTCTAGCACCCGGTTTGAGTGAGCATTTTCATGACTCCCGCAGTTTGGTACGACCACTCCCACACGTGATCTTCCCAGGTCAAAGGAGTGTTATGGTAGCCAACATCAACAGTTCCAGCCGTGCAGCGCCCAATAATCATTCGTGTCCGCTCCACATGATATTTTCCTGTGGCGTACACCATAACATGGGTCCAGCCGTGCTCTTTGACCAGTGCTTCAATCGCTCGCGCTTCGCCCCGTGTTGTACTGGGCTCGGGGTGAACACAGTAGACGGTGATCCCGGGTTCGGGGGCGCAGAGCCGTGCACCGAACGCGGGCTTGTCAATATACGGATCTGAGATCACCAGGTTGGTGGTGTGACCGATCGCGGCGCGACGGGTTTTCTCATACGCCTCGATGCCACCATGTGGTCCCCCCAACTGCACAATGGCATCAACGTGGTCAGGTTGGTGGTCAATACGCGGGAACCATAGGAAGCGGGAAGCAAAGATACACCACGCGGTAATGATCACCACGACGACGAGTGCTGTGGTGTTGCGTAGCCGATGACGTGGTCGTATTCGACGACGCCGTCTGATACGTGAGTAACGGGGAACGTGCATTCATCCTCTACTTCACTACTGTGTCACGGTGGCACCATGTAGAGACGACCGCAGGTGTGCGGCAACGTACGCGGAAAGTGTACGCCGCAATGGTGACAAGCAGTATTCGGGGATGTTCCGCTACACTTCAGAAGCTTGAAGTATGCCTTTGACCAGCCCTTTTACGTTGTCTAGAACCTCGCATGCGATACGCAGAAAGTCGTCGTCGTTAAGTGTCACTGGATCTGGAATGTCTGGCCCGTATGTGCGGAGCGCCTCATCGCACACCTGGCTAGCCCGTAGGTATTCAATGTCATGGGGAAAATGGACGTCGTCGATTTTCGCCCATGCTGAGAGTTGTCGTAAGGTTGCCGCTTTTTTCAACAAGGGTGGTGCGATCTGGAGAGCCTGGTCAACGTGTTCGGTCTCCATTCCAACGAGGATGTCAGCCCCCGCAATGGCCTTCTTATCTAAGGGTGTCGAGGTGAAACCGGCGGGGTTGATGCCCTCGTTGGCCAGGAATTGCGCCGCCCTGGGTTCCATGGGGGCTCCATGGTTCGCGTGAGCTCCCACACTGGAAAACTCCAGTGTGGGTGGGAGTGAACGGTGCAGGCGTGAATTATGCGTCCCCGTCTGAGTGGTGATGTCGTCAGCAATCGAGCGGCCAATGTACTCAGCCACAGGCGATCGGCATTGGTTACCAGTACAGACGAAAACGATCTTCATAAGCCCTACCTTACTCCCCAGTTGCGTAAGCGCTCGCAGGGTCTATGGGTGCCCCCCAGTGGCAGGGTACCTAGGCCTCCCCACCACCATTCGGCGTGTCTGAGGACTGGCCACGGCTGGCATCTCCAGAAGACGCGGTTTTCTTTGCCACGCTCCTATGCTTTGCCACTGCTTTAAACTCCTGCTTATTGGCAGCGTACTTATACGCTGAATACGACCCAACATACCGTCCCTCAATAGAGTTCTGTGGGACGGCAGTGAGAACGGTACCAATAATCGGCGCGCGAACGGCGCGAAGCGAAGCCAACATCCGGGCCACATCGTCATAGGTGCGTTTTCCATACCGAACAGCGAGAATGACTGCGTCGACGGCAGTGGCAACCAACGTACCGTCAGTCACGGCGAGGACCGGCGGGGTATCAACAATGACCCAGTCATAGCCTTCCCGCAATTCGTCCAGGATGTGGCGGAATGCATGACTGCTCAGCAGTTCACCCGGGTTCGGTGGAACCTGACCTGCGGCGAGGATATCGAAGCCCTCCGTCCCGGTCCCTTGCAGAACGTCGGCAACATAGGCATCGCCCGCAAGGACTGTGGATAGGCCAACCGAACTGTGGATCGTATCGCCGAAGTATTTCTTCAGTATCGAACGACGCATATCAGCATCAACCAGGCATACAGAATCACCATCAGCAGCGAGAGCACTAGCCAGGTTGATACTGGTGGTGGATTTGCCATCGCCAGACCGGGCGCTGGTGACTGAGATCACCCGCGGGGGGTTGTCCACGTTGATGTATTTCAGGTTCACACGCAATTCACGGAATGCTTCTGCAGCACGAACACGTTCATCGTTGAAGTCCAAAACGCGTGAACGCTGTTCCTCGGGAACCACCGGGACACCGCCCAGTTTCGGCAAACCTGTGCGTCGTTCCAGTTCCTCACTGGAGCGAATGGAGCGGTCAAGGAAGAACCGCAAGGCAACCAAAACACACCCGATGAAGAAGCCCAACATCCCGCCAAGGATCACATTCATCAACAGTTTTGGTGATGAAGGCTTGGTCGCCTTCTCAGGACTGTTAATGAGCGACACTCGTGGGGCAGTTGTCTGCTGTTTGGTCGACGAACCCCGCGAACCTGAATCTGTCACCTGAACTTCCAGCTTTCCCGCCTGCTTGGATAGCACCTTGACAGCGGCAGAGGCAATATCCAATGCACGGTCAGCATTGCCATCCGTAGCGGAAATTTCCATGATCACGGTGTCTTTGACGACAGTAGCCTTGAGCTCCTTGGACAGCTCACGTGGCGCCATGTCGAGGTGAAGATCATCGACGACCTGCTTGGCCAAGACATCACCACTGACAAGCTGGGCGTAGGACTGCATCCGTTGTTCCGCAAACTGAGTACTTTGAACCGCCCCAGCAATGGACCCATCAGTATCAACTGATACAAACACGGACGCTGTCGAGGTATATTTCGTCGGCATCAGCATGGATACTCCCCATCCACCAGCGATGCCTAAAACTAGCAACACGGCGATGATCCACACGTTGTGCCGGAACACTGTCCACGCACGCCGGACGATTTCTGTCCAATCCTGCCCGAGGTTCATTTGTACTCCCGGGGCATGCTGATGGACATCAGGTTGTTCACTGAAGGGTGGCTTCGTCATTGAGGTCTCACTTTGATGGGCCGAAGTTTGGTCACAAGTTCGCGCGCGCACTGCGGGAGCAGGCGGCGGTGATGCATGAATGAGTTACGGAGAAGAGGATAAAGGAGGGGGATACTGTATTCCACTAGAGTTACTCGGTGGTGATATATGCGAATTGTGCGGCATCTGCTGCGGATAATAAAGAGACGATCCGTTAACTGGGAACATACTCTCATTCACCACACGACGACCAATTTTGCGGTTGTTCTCGCCACCTTGTTCTCCCGCCAAGATGATAAAAAACATCGGAATAAGTGGCGTCAGGTGTCGAAGAGCAGAACCGTAATCTGGTTCAAACAATCCTTGCACACTAGCAAAAGCTGCAATAAGGCACACGGCACGAGCAATGAGGGCGCGGCGATACTCATTGCACAACCACCGCCGCACCGAATAGAAGTAGCCTCCCCAAAAACTGGCTATGACGAGAAAAATCAGGAGGTAATACGGGGAGAGTTTGATCGCGAGCATTAAGGGAAACATCAACATAACGGTCGCAAACAGCACATTGACTACACCTGCGATCGGTTCGGGGCCTTCTAAGAATCGACCGATCAGAGATCCTGTGTCAGCACCGCGTCCTTCGTTAACCATGGTGCGAAAATGGTCAGCTGGTACACCTGTCGAGGCCACAGCAACTGCCAACAATAGGCTGCACAATCCCATCAAAAGGATAAACTGGCGAACCCGAATCCGCCGCCGTGAAAAACCAGTATTAGACACAAAAATGCGCAAGCCAAGGAAAACAACGGCGATCAGTGTCCAGTACGGACGGAAAACCTGCCCCAACACCGCCATGATGACAGTAAGAATGCAATCCCACACCCAACCAGAACGCTGATCAGTAGGTGCAGCAGCCACCACCATGACGACCGTACTAATGATGATTTCTTTGGTATATACCCCTTGATAAACACCGACAAAAAGAGCATACAAGGCTAAACCCCCAATACTCAGGGGGGTTGCTCGGATCGGCCTCATTCTCCACAACGCAACTGCGAGTGCAGATTGAGCAACAACCACCCCGACAAACCCAGCCAAAGCAGCATTATTCGCCAAGCCGAGTGACTGGTACAACCACGCAATGGTGCGAAAAGAACCAAAATCCTCATATCCCGCCAAGCCAGGCACGGCGAGCAACTGTTGAATGACCTGTGAATCACGGTCAAACTTCGGGGGCACTATCTGCGAGTGGAAAGCACTGATAACGAGGGAGATAAGAAACCCGAGAAACCAGAGCAAAATAATATCCGCAGGAGCAAAAAAACGGTCGTTCTTCTCGTCTCGGTTGGGGGACACAGAGTTGGGGTAACCACCTGGAGAGGTGGAGGGGGCAACCCACATTGTCTTATCCTTCATTCACTAGTAGGCGTCACTAAATACTGTGTCTAGATCATGCTTGGGAATGGTCAGGGTGATCCTCATGGGAAACGGGGCACCAGGCGTCTAATCACATTGAATGTACCCGACCGCCGACGGTAACTCTACCCCTGGCTCGCTTGTGCTCGGGCATAACACTCACGGAGTTTCTCAGTCAGGTTCGCCACGCTGTGGATTTCCATCGTCTCCGTCCACGCGTCGATGAGTGGTCTCGGAGCGTCGATCGCCCTTATGACTTTTTGTGCGGCATCATCGACGCCGGTGAACCGTGCTTGAGATGGACATTCGTGAAGCGCTGGGATGTCTTGAACAAGAACAGGAAGACCAATATCACTCATTTCTAACACTGCCATCGGGTACCCATCCCACAACGCGGTATGAAGACCGACGTTAACCTGCGATAGTCGCTGATAGAGTTCGTCGGTGTTCAGCCAGCCTGTGACATGAACTCCCGACTGTTCCAGGTGTGCAGTGAGCTCGGCATCACCACCGCCGAGCCAATGGAACTCTACGGTGGGGCGCTCCTCGTGGACTCGTTGGGCGATGGCAGCGAAAAGTTCGGGGTTCCGTTGTGGGGTCACTCGCCCGGAAATTGCGACGCTTGGTGTTTCCGTCGGATTCCAGGTCATACCCGTCGGCATGGTGGCGTTGGGAATCACAACACTGGGAATACGTCGATTCAGACTGTGGAGTTCGTCGCCTTCCCACTGACCGCAGGGCGCGAAAACCGATGTTCCCCACGACAAGGCCCATTCAGCGGCGCGGAAGAGGCCACGGTGAAGCCCCGAGATGTCTTTCCGTGCATAGGCCAGCCCGTGAGGGGTATAGACCACAGGTGTTCGACACGTGGCGCCCCACATCCGGGCTATGCGGGCGTAGGCTCCGGCGAAACTGGAGTGGGCGTGAATAACATCCGGTGCAACCTCGTCACGGACGTTGTGCACAGTAGCGATGGCCGCGCGGTGATCATTCGGCAGCTCCCAGCACCGGCTGAATAGGTCAGGGTCGGGCGTGGCCGGTGAATTCGCGCGTCGTGCGGTGTAGAGCACCATGTGGTCATGCTCTGGGAGGAGGGAGGCGTACATATTAACGGCGGTGGCAACGCCCCCGGCGAAGCACTCTGTGACGTGAAGTATTTTCATTCTGTCCTGGCTCTTACGTGGTTGAGGCTCGGGTCTGTGTCTCGGGAGCGGGGTCGCTTGGTCCTACCGCGTGCCGTTTCCGCCCAGTATGATACTCGATATGTATATCTTCCAAGATGCGCCAGCGCGCAAGGCAGATAATGGGATTCGTGGGCTGCTCAATGTGGGTTTTGTTGCCGTCGTCATTTTTCGGCTGTCTCAGGTTGCTGGGCGGCGGATGTCCCTGTTGGGGTCGTTGGTCAAGCAGTTTAATCACGTGGTGACGGGCGCTGATCTGGCGTGGGAGGTCACGATTGGCCCTGGTTTGATGCTGTACCACCCCACCGGCGTGGTGATGGGCCGTCGGGTGAGGGCTGGGAAGAATCTGAAGGTGCAGTCGTCGGTGACGATTTCTGAGGCTCCCGAAGGTCAGGAGACGGTGTTGGGTGACAATGTTCGTTTAGGCTCCGGGGCGCGGCTCATTAAACCCCTTACCCTGGCCGACAATGTTTCTGTGGGGGCGAACGCGGTGGTAACGAAGTCATTCGAGCGGCCTGGCGCCATTTTGGTAGGGCTTCCCGCTCATGAATTATCGGCGAAGTAAGTCGAGCAAATACGAGCCATAACCAGATTTGACTAGTGCTTCCCCGCGTTGGCGGAGTTGATCATCGGTGAGGTGGCCCATGCGCCAGGAGACTTCCTCTGGGCTGCCGATCTTCAACCCTTGTCGGGATTCGATGGTGCGTACGAAGTTTCCCGCATCCAAGAGTGAATCGTGTGTACCCGTATCTAGCCACGCGGTTCCACGAGGGAGCACTTCAACAGTGAGGTTTCCGGCATCCAGGTAGCGCTGGTTGATGTCGCTGATTTCTACCTCACCTCGGGCGGATGGGGCGAGTTCTTTGGCCATCGCTACGACGTCATTGTCGTAGAAGTAGAGGCCGGGCACAGCATAGTGAGATCTCGGATTCTGCGGCTTTTCTTCAATGCCGAGGGCACGAAAACGGGGGGCGGGTTTCTCGTGGTCATGGGTGGTAAGGTGCCCTTCTCCAGCATGATCTGCCACGTTCGTGAGTGTCGTTGCTGTACTGGTTGGGGGTGGTGATGCCGTGTCGTGGTCGCTCTCAAATTCGACGACCCCGTAGGCAGTGGGGTCTTTGACCCAGTAGGCGAAGATGACACCGCCATTGGGGTCAGTGTGGCGTCGAAGCTGAGTGCCCATGCCGGGCCCGTAGAAAATGTTGTCGCCCAAGATGAGGCAGACGGAATCGTGTCCGATGTGTTGTTCTCCGAGGATGAATGCCTGTGCGATGCCATCTGGGGAGTGTTGTACTGCGTAGGAAATTGAGATGCCAAAGGCGGTTCCGTCGCCGAGTAGGCGTTCAAACGCTTCCGCGTCGTGGGGTGTTGTCACAACGAGGACATCGGTGATACCCGCCAAAATAAGGGTGGATAACGGGTAGTAGATCATCGGTTTGTCGTAGACGGGTGTGAGTTGTTTACTCGTGCCTAGCGTGATCGGATGAAGCCGCGTACCTGTGCCACCTGCCAAAATAATGCCCTTCACAGGTAACCAGCGTACCTAGGTCTGTGTGAGGTGTCTGGTAGTGCCGTGCGTCTCCCGTTCGACTACACATGCCTCATGCGCCACACCTCTCCCCCATGTGACCAAGTTCACAAAAATTCATCAAATATTTATAGTGTTATCTTTTAGGAAAACCGCACACTCCCTACCGCATAACGATTTCATCTAAAAAGTAGCCACCAACTGCATCAACCACAAAAAGCACCATCCACACCCACCACAGCGACCCCACACCACCCACGTCCACCGCATCAACTTTTCCCGCTGCACACACCGCGATTTTGTCCACTCCAGAGGTCACCATGTGAAAACTTAGCCAATAGTTTTTATGATGATCATGACATCACTGAACTGACCGAGGACCGGCCCACCGCACCTCGGTCACTTTACATTTCTCGTCTCTTCGAATACCTATCTTCTTTATCCCCGGTGCATATGAGTTTGTTACACTCCTCTGATCTTGATTCGACAGAATCGTCCCGCCCCAGCGAAGAACACCACACTGAAGAACAGTATGCTCGCCGTTCCCAGCATGATGTCAATGCTGAACGAGACCCGTCCCCCAGTCCCAACCCCAACACCACGACAGACAACACCCCCAACCCCTGCGAAGTTCTGCCGTCAAACCCCCTCCAACGCTTGAAACGACACGTCGCCGTTCCCGTCCCTGGATCACGCGCACTCGCACGCAGCGCCCATGCCTCACGAATCCACACACTCATCGTGTGGAGCGACACGATCGTGATGGCCGCTCTGATCCTCATCGCCAGTTGCCTGCCCGTCAACACCCACGGGAGCCACCAATTCAGCATCGGATCATACAAAGGCACTGCCCCCGTGTTAGTGCCCGAAATTATCCTCCTCGCACTATGGAGTGCGGCCATGCGAATCATCCGCGCAACAGACACCGCCATTCTCGGCCAAGGCGCTCAAGAATATTCACGGATCGTCCGCGCAACAGGCTTCGCATTCGGCGCATTCTCCATCGCCTGCGAATTAGTCCAGTGCAACTGGGGCTTTCGTTTCATCCTCTTCACCTTCCCCGCCAGCCTGATCCTGTTACCACTCCTCCGCCACTGGTGGCGCCGGTACTACCGCCGACAATTAGCGAGCAAAAAACTAGTCCACCGGAATATTTTCATCGGTGATCCCGAGGTCATCTCCGAGGTGTACGGCACCCTCCACCGACAACTGGACAATCGATACGACATCGTCGGATTCTGCAGCACAAAGAACAACGAATACAGCACAGAACAGCTCGCCGACCTCACACAACGGTATCCCGACGCGGCATTCCACAACGACTGGCACCAAATCGACGACATGGTGACCACACTTCAAGCCGACACCGTTATCGTCACCTCTACTAACCAAATCGGTATGGCCGACATGCGCGAACTCGTATGGCGACTAGACGGACTCAACGTTGAACTTCTCGTCGCCCCAGCCATCGCCAACGTCTCCAGTCGACGTGTCCAAATGGTACGTATCGCCGGAGTTCCCCTGCTAAAATTGGACGAACCCCAACATTCACAGGCACACGGCATCCCCAAGATTGTCTTTGACCGCGTCGTGGCATCCCTCCTCATCCTCATGGCATCACCATTGCTGCTCATATGCGCCCTCGCCATCAAACTCGATGACCGCGGCCCCATCTTTTACACCGCCGAACGAATGGGCAAAGACAGCAAACCATTCGGGATGATTAAATTCCGCTCAATGATGCAAAACGCCGACCAGATGGTCGACCAGCTGAAAGACCAAAGCGACGGCAACGACGTCCTCTTCAAAATGAAAGACGACCCTCGAGTCACACGAGTAGGAAAATTCCTCCGCCGCTACAGCTTCGACGAACTACCACAGCTATTTAACGTGGTGAAAGGCGATATGAGCCTCGTAGGGCCACGACCACCATTACGCAGCGAAGTGGAACAATACACCGGATTGGTCGGAAACCGCATGCTGGTCCTTCCCGGAATGACAGGCCTGTGGCAAGTATCTGGACGATCAAACCTCTCATGGGACGAATCCGTCTCCCTCGACCTCAACTACGTGGAAAACTGGAGCATGGTGCACGACCTGATGATTTTGTGGAAGACCGGACGCGCGGTCCTCACCTCAGACGGCGCATACTAAAACACCGCATCCTGCACCCCTGCCCGACAGTCCCTGTGCCGTCGGGCAGGAACCACACACAGCTGCCACACCACACACCCCACGGTGACAACCCCACAGAGCCAACACAGGATGCGCCTAGCCGAAAACGTTGTCCCCCTCATGGGGCTCAACAACCAAGTCAGGAGCTTCACAGACCGTCACCAGCGCACCCGTCGGATCAGACAGGATAGCGATCCGCCCGAACTCCGCCTCCTGCGGCTGAACAATAACGTCACCACCCTGAGCCAGCGCATATTCCGCAGCGCCCACAACATTCTCCACACCAAAATACGTCGACCACCGAGACGACAACATCACCGATTCCGTGGCAGCACGCTCATCCGGGAACCATATCCCCGCATAGGCACCACCCTCACTCACCGCCGTAATCACCGTCTCCACACCGTCACCATGGCGCATCGTGGTCCACCGCACGACCTCCGCGTAATACCTCGCCACATCATCAATGCCCACCCCCTCCGGAAGAACCGCGGCAAGCTCATGCCACACGGGCGTGCCCGGCTCACCACCAGCAATGAACGGCTCCACCACCGGGTGGATGAACCCCAGATCCGCACCCACAATATCCGTCGCAGCCACCATAGGACCACGAGGACCGTCGACAGGGCGGCCAGCCGTCCCACCATAGTCACGCGACCGACTCGCCACAGCATGCACATCGTCGGTAAGAAAGGACACCATCCACTGATTCGGCGGCAACACTGCACAATCCCCACCATCACCATGACTTTCGGCAGTCACGGGAATAAACCCTGCAATGGGCATGCCATGCTTACGTGCATAGTAATAGCCACCCACCTCCTCCTGGACACCCTCACGGCCCGCACCACCACACTCGATATCCCAACCAAACAGGCCATGATAAAACTCGGCGGAACGATCAAGATCATAGGTACGCACGTCGTTCCACAACGGCATACCCTCACTAGCAAAGAAGGCCGGCATTACATGTTCCTCCACGTGTCCGGGTCACAATCATCAACAACTATGGCTTCATCACCATAGTCATCCTCGTCCTCGGGGCCACCTACCTCGGCACCCCCAGACCCGACACTCACCACATCACCCTGATGCAATGTACGCCCCCTACGGGTCTCCACCTCACCATTAACCATGACATAGCCAGCAGAAATAGCCTCTTTCGCCTCCCCACCGGTCTCCACCAAACTTGCGAGCTTAACAAACTGCCCCAATTTGATCGACGAATCACGAATAGACACCACGGGAAAAGAACTCATGGCCCACACACTACGCCCACACAGGAACATCCCAGCACACACGACCCGTACCCACCACCACGGTCACTGCACCAGCCGTTGACCTCCTACGCCCGCATAGGCATATCCGTGGGAACAACCGCCGCCGGCAAACTAGACTCACCCATCAGGTGCCGATCCACCGCCGCAGCCGCCGACCGCCCCTCGGAAATACCCCACACAATCAACGACTGACCACGGCCAGCATCACCAGCAACAAACACGGGCGCCCGGAACCCCACCGACGGCGGCACCTCCGCCCGGAAGTGCTCATCGCGAACAATACGACCGCGGCCATCAACCTCCAGACCGAGGTCGTCAACAATCCCGGCGCGATCCACCGAGACGAACCCCATTGCAAGGAGGACAAGGTCAGCATCGATGGTGAATTCAGAGCCGTCGATAGGAACCATTCCTTCGGGTGTGCGGTCGACCAGTGTCCCCTTGAGGCCTGTCACTTTCCCGTCGTTGCCCAGGAACTCGACGGTGTTGGTTTTCCATTGACGGTTACCGAGCGGGTGGCCTTGTACACGGGCATCGAGGCCGAGCTTTTCAACCAACTCCTTTTCTTCCTCGCCAGATACCTCATATTCACCTTCTTCATGCGCAGTAGCGACGCGCAGTTGGCGGGGATAGGTGGGCCATGGGGTGGCGGTGTCCCTAGCCTTGGGTGGTTTGGGCCCAATGTCGAATTGGACGACGCTCGCGGCGCCTTGGCGTAGCGCGGTGCCGAAACAGTCGGTGCCAGTGTCACCACCACCGACGATGACGACGTGTTTTCCTCGGGCATCGATGGTGGACGTGTCGCGGTCGCCTTCTTGAACTTTGTTGGCCTCCGGCAGGTATTCCATGGCCTGGTAGATGCCGTCGAGGTCTCGGCCTTCGATGGGAAGGTCGCGGCCGATGGTGGAACCGATAGCTAACACGACGGCGTCGAAACCGCGCAGGTCATCGGCGGATGGAGAGATGTTAGTGCGGAACGTGGTTCCCTCTGCCACCATCTGTTCGAGGCGGCGGTTGATCCACTTCTTCTCCATCTTGTACTCGGGCACGCCGTAGCGCATAAGCCCGCCCAAACGGTCATGGCGTTCAAATACGGTGACGTCATGGCCGGCGCGAGTGAGCTGTTGTGCAGCTGCCAAGCCGGCCGGGCCGGATCCCACAACCGCGACGGACTGTCCTGTCGAAAATGATGGGCGAATCGGTTTCACAAAACCGTGGTCAAAGCCGTATTCGACGATTTCCAGCTCAACGTTCTTGATGGTGACGGGGTCGTCGTTAATGCCAAGAACGCATGCTCCCTCACAGGGGGCTGGGCATAGGCGGCCCGTGAATTCCGGGAAGTTGTTTGTCGCGTGGAGGCGGTCGAAGGCCTCACGCCACCGCCCCACACGAACGAGGTCGTTCCATTCCGGGATGATGTTCCCCAAGGGGCAACCATCGTGACAGAACGGGATACCGCAATCCATGCAGCGTGTTGCCTGCTGGCGTAGATCGGTCAAGTCTTGTTTCTCGTATACTTCCCGCCAGTCCAATAACCGTAGTGGGACCGGCCGGTGTGCTTTGCCGCGGCGGGAATATTTTTGAAATCCATGTGGGTCAGCCATTAGTGCACAGCCTCCATGATTGCTTCGGCAGTTGCTGCTGCGTCTCGTCCTTGTGCTTGGCAGTTCTCCATAATCGTCAGTACGCGGCGATAGTCGCGTGGCATGACTTTCACGAATGTGCCGGCCGGTGTTGGCGAACCGGTCCACTTTCGGTAATCGGCGATAGTGTGGTCGAGCCACGCTATGTCTTCTGGTGTGGGCTCTTCAATATCGGCCAGAGTTGTGTCGATGTGGTCACGGATACCGCCTTGCCCTGGTGGAATACCGTCGTCGGCGAGGAATGCAATGCCGCCGGACATGCCGGCACCGAAATTCCGCCCCACATGCCCAAGGACAATAACCCGGCCACCCGTCATGTACTCGCAGCCGTGGTTACCGATACCTTCGACGACGGCTGTCGCCCCCGAGTTACGCACACAGAACCGTTCACCAACCGTGCCGCGGACAAATAGCTCACCTGAGGTGGCACCATAGCCGATCACGTTGCCGGCAATGATGTCACCGGCCACGTCGCGGCCAGCTTTCTCCACCGTCGAGACATAATAAGGATCAGGGCGGACGACGATCCGACCGCCTGATAAGCCCTTGCCAACGTAGTCGTTGGCATCCCCGGTGAGACGAAGAGTCACACCGCGCGGCAAGAACGCTCCGAAGGAGTTGCCGGCCGAGCCATCAACGTCAACGGTCAACGCGCCCTCACGGAGGCCGGCGGCGCCACCAGCGCGGGAAATCGCAGAACCAAGCATCGCCCCCACAGAACGATCTACGTTCGAAATCCGGTATGAGAGCTCCAGCGACTCGCACTCACCCTTCGCATCAATGACCTCGCGCGCATCACGAATGATCTGCTTATCCAGGGCTTTATCCAAGGAGTGATCTTGTTTTTTCGTGCAGTGCCGGTCCTGGTACATGAACGGACTCTCCGGCTGCGCGAAGATTGGTGAGAGGTCCAACGCCGCCGCATTGGGATGCCGGCTCGCGACCTCTCGGTCGACGCCAAGGATCTCAGAATGGCCAACCATCTCGTCAATGGTGCGGAAACCAAGCTCCGCCATGTACTCGCGAATCTCCTGGGCAACGAACTGGAAGAAGTTCACCACATGCTCGGCACGACCACTGAACTTCGCCCGCAATTCCGGATTCTGCGTCGCCACGCCCACTGGGCAGGTATCCAGGTGGCACACGCGCATCATAATGCAGCCTTCAACAACCAACGGGGCCGTGGCGAAACCGAATTCCTCAGCACCCAGCAGGGCAGCAATGACCACGTCGCGGCCGGTTTTTAGTTGACCATCGCACTGCACCGTGATTCGATCACGCAAACCGTTCATGAGCAATGTCTGCTGCGTCTCAGCCAAGCCCAACTCCCACGGGGCGCCCGCATGTTTCAACGATCCCAGCGGAGAGGCACCCGTGCCACCATCATGACCCGAAATCAACACAACATCCGCGTGCGCCTTCGACACACCCGCAGCGACTGTGCCAACCCCCTGCTCAGACACCAACTTCACGTGAATGCGCGCATCGGGGTTCGTGCACTTCAAATCATGAATCAGCTGAGCTAAATCCTCGATTGAGTAGATATCGTGGTGCGGCGGTGGTGAAATCAGCCCCACCGCAGGGGTGGTAATACGGACGTCCGCGATCCATGGATACACCTTGTGGGGAGGAAGCTGGCCACCTTCACCAGGTTTCGCTCCCTGCGCCATCTTGATCTGAATATCCGTACAGTTATTCAGGTAATCGCTGGTCACACCGAATCGACCCGACGCCACCTGCTTGATAGCAGACCGACGCCAATCACCATTCGCATCCGGGGTAAAGCGGTCAGCATCCTCGCCGCCCTCACCCGAGTTTGACATACCCCCCAGGCGGTTCATTGCAATGGCTAATGTTTCGTGAGCTTCTGCGGAAATTGACCCGTAGGACATTGCCCCCGTCGAGAAGCGTTTCACAATTGAGCTGACCGGCTCGACGTCGTCGATATCCACCGGTGGGCGTGTGGGGTTTAAAGAGAACATCCCGCGGACCGTCGCCAATCGTGTGGCCTGATTGTTGACTTTGTCGGTGTATCGTTTGAAAACCTCATACTGGCCCGTGCGCGTCGCATGTTGCAAGGTGAAGATCGTCTCAGGGTTGAACAGGTGATATTCACCTTCACGACGCCACTTGTATTCACCACCCAACTCCAACTCACGATGGGCTTGCTCTTCGGGGCGCGGTAAAAAGGCGTCACGGTGGCGGTCTCCGACAGCCTCTGCGATCGCATCCAGGCCCACACCACCAATCGGCGCGAAGCTGCCCGTGAAGTACTCGTCCAGGAGTTCTTGGTTCAGGCCAACCACATCCGCCAGCTGAGCGCCACGGTACGAGGCCACCGCAGCAATACCCATCTTCGACATCACCTTGAGCAGACCCTTGGCCAGTGCCTTCGTATAGTTATCAAAGGCAGTATCCAGATCGAGGTCACCCAAAGAACCCTGTTTGCGTAGTTCATCGATGGTTTCAAAACCCATGTACGGGTTGATCGCATCCGCACCAAAAGAGACCAGCATGGCAATATCGTGAACCTCACGCACATCGCCAGCCTCCACAATCAGGGATGCCCGCGTGCGTGTCCGCTCACTGACCAAGTGCTGATGAACAGCCGACGTCAACAACAGCGACGGAATCGGCGCAAAACGCTCATTCGATTCACGGTCACTCAGCACAATCAGTGTTTTACCAGCGTCAATCGCCCCAGAAACCTCACGGCGAATCCGTCGCAACGCGTCACGAATACCCCGACCACCATGAGCCACTGGATACAACCCAGAAATAGTAACGACGTCAAAATGTGGGAACTCGCCACCATTATTCGCATGACGCAGGCGCGCCAGATCCCGGTTACGCAAAATCGGATCATCCAGGTGAATGAGTCTCGCCGCGTCCGCATCCGGATGCATAATGTCGCGTTGCGCACCCAAATGTGTGAACAGGGACGTCATCATATTCTCACGAATCGAGTCCAATGGCGGATTCGTGACCTGCGCAAACCGCTGTTTGAAGAAGTCGAACAAATACGACGGGTGGTCAGACAGCGCCGCAATTGGCGTATCTGTCCCCATCGAACCAATTGCCTCCGCACCATTGAGCGCCATCGGCTTCACAATGATGTCCACGATCTCCTGCGTGAACCCAAACACCCGCTGACGCAACACCGCACGATGGTGCGGCATCCACTGGTAATCCGCATCAGGAAGATCCGTCTTCCGCACAAGGTTCTGTGCCACCCAGTCACCATACGGCGCCTGTGCCGCTAACTCTGCTTTGATCTCCGCATCCGGCACCACCCGTCCTTGCATGGTGTCCACCAGGAACATCTCCCCCGGTTTCACGCGAGTGCGCTCCACCACGCGCCTCGGATCGATAGGTAACACACCCACCTCCGACGCGCCGACTACCAGGCCGTCGTCGGTAATCCAGATACGACCCGGACGCAAACCATTGCGATCCAGTACCGCACCAATCACCGTGCCATCGGTGAACACCACGTCCGCGGGCCCATCCCAGGGCTCCATCAGGCACGAGTTGTACTCATAAAAAGCGCGAACATCATCGGGGAGGTCGTCGTTATGCTCCCATGCCTCCGGGATCATCATCAGCACAGCATGCGGCAGTGTCCGCCCGCCCAGGTGCAGAAGCTCCAAGGCTTCATCAAAACGAGCTGTATCCGACCCCTCGGGGTCACAGATCGGCAGCACGCGATCAATCGACCCGAGGACCTCCGAATTAATCACCGATTCCCGGGCGCGCATCCAGTTCTCGTTACCGCGAACTGTATTGATCTCACCATTGTGAGCAACCATGCGGTACGGGTGCGCCAGGGGCCACGATGGGAACGTGTTCGTTGAAAAACGCGAGTGAACCACCGCAATGGCGGACACCATGTCCGGATCCTGCAGGTCTATGTAGAACTCACGCAACTGTGGGGTGGTCAACATGCCTTTGTAGACAATCGTGCGGGCAGACAGGGACGGGAAGTACACCGTATCCTCGCCTGAACCGGAACCCGGGCCTTTATTCCCCAGTTCACGCTCGGCACGCTTGCGAACAAACCACACGGCACGGTCCAGCTCAATTCCCTCCAGCGGGGTGCCATCGTCCTTCGTACCGGAAATAAAGACCTGGTGGAAGTGCGGCATCGCATCCCTCGCCATTGCACCAATCGATGAATCATCGACGGGGCACTCACGCCACCCGATGAGTGTGAGGCCTTCTTCTCTCACGATGTCCTCGACTGACCGCACTGCATCGAGCGCTGCCATACGGGCAGCTGGCAGCATGGCGATACCCGTCGCATACTGGCCGGCAGGCGGAAGGTCAATATTCTGCGCAGCCATGTCACGGCGGTAAAACGCGTCTGGGATCTGAATGAGAATCCCGGCGCCATCGCCCGTGTTTTTCTCTGCGCCCGCAGCACCACGGTGCTCGAGATTAACGAGAGCCTGGATTCCTTTGTCGACAATGTCACGGCTTTGTTCACCGTGCATATTGGCAACGAACGCAACACCGCAAGCGTCATGTTCAAAGGACGGGTCGTAGAGACCCTGGCGTGAGGGAACAGTCGTCATCTGGTCGCCTTTTCGTTCGCACGGCTGTGACGGGCGTGGGCAGCCGTGGCCTGTCGGTAAGATCGCCCATGTGCGGGGATGTGCACAGTGAAGCGGATCGAACGGCCTCGCCCGGGGTCAGCCGCGATGGGGCCACACCCAGCGCGTGATGTGCGTGGGTGTTGTCAATTACTTCAGGGGTAGTTCGTAATGTTATCGCAGGATGTTCATATGGGTGATGAACTCAGCATTCTGCACTATTACCACTACATCACGAATGTTTCGACGATGTTTCCGAGGAGTTTCATCACCGTGGTAGCCCCCATCGAGGTATACATACCTGCGCGCCCCCAGGCAGGGGACTCCGGATCATGACGTCCCGCGTGGGTGGAACCGGCGAGCGTGATAATGCGAGAGCCCCTCATGCCGTAGCATTTCTTATTCCCGTTCGGGTTTGACGAGTGGAAATGCGAGTGACTGGCGGATAGTTGACCCCGTAATCAGCATGACGATACGGTCCACACCAATTCCCAACCCGCCGGTGGGCGGCATCCCGAATTCGAGAGCACGCAGGAATTCTTCATCTAATTCCATCGCTTCGGGGTCTCCCCCCGCGGCGAGCAACGATTGCTCCTCCAATCGTTGTCTCTGGTCAATAGGATCAGTAAGTTCCGAATACGCTGTACCCAATTCGACTCCCCAGGCCACCAGGTCCCATCGCTCCGTCAGCCCTGGTTTACTACGGTGGCGTCGCGTCAGTGGCGACACAGACACGGGGAAATCCTTGTAGAACGTCGGGAATGTCGTCCGTGACTCCACGAATTCGTCGTACAGCTCTTCAATAATCGTTCCCAGGTCAGCATCGGGGCGACACGGCATTCCTGCTCGCTCCATGAGAACGTTCAATTCAGATCGCGGCGTCGTGACCGTTATTGTGGGCCCCTCCCACAACCCATCTGCCCGGGCGCCCTCCGTAATGGCATCCATCACAGACTTGACTGGCCACTCCCCTGAGATGTCGACGAGACTCCCGTCGGGCGCTGTGACGACAGGCTTGCCATGCACTGCCGTTGCGGCGTTGACAATGAGCGTGTGGGTGAGTTCCCTCATCGTCTCATAGTCGCCATGCGCGTCGTATGCTTCCAGAGAGGTGAACTCAGGATTATGTGTCGCGTCCACACCCTCGTTGCGGAACTCACGACCCACCTCAAATACGCGGTTGACCCCGCCACACATGAGCCGCTTGAGGAACAATTCAGGTGCGATGCGCAGATATAGGCCCATGTTGTAGGCATTGATATGCGTCGTAAATGGGCGGGCATTCGCGCCACCGTGAATGGGTTGAAGTATCGGCGTCTCGGCTTCAACATACCCCCCAGTGTGAAGGTCATTCCTCATCGAGTGAAGCACAGCAGAGCGAGCCTTCAATGCCCGGCGCGATTCCTCGTTGACAGTGAGATCAATATGCCGCGACCGTACCCGGGCTTCAGGGTCGGTGAGGCCATTGGTTTTGTTGGGAAGTGGGTGTAAGGATTTCGCTTCAAGCCGGATGGCATCGGCCAGCAGGGAGGGCTCCCCTTTTCGTGAGACACCACGGTGACCGTCGACTCGGATAATATCGGCCAGGTCGAGTTCTTTCCGCCACTTCGGATAGTTATGGCACCGTTCTTTTTCGATGATGATCTGAATATCACCAGACCAGTCCTGGAGTTTCAGGAACATGACACCGCCAAAGTCACGGCGGGCGAGAATGCGCCCAGAAATGGAGGCGTTGTCGCCATCGTTGAGGTCGGTGATCTGCCCGCACATGTGGGTGGGGCGGAGGGCTGTCGGCCACGGGTCAATGCCTTCGTCGCGGAGGCGTTGGGCTTTCTCCAGTCGTACCGTGACTTGTTCAGGGCGACGGTGCTGAATGGCGCGCCCGGCGTGAGCCTCTTCCAGGAGTTGGGGCGCGAGTGCTAGGGCGTTGACGGCGCCGTCACTTTTGACTGATCCGATAGGTGTGCGTGGTGGTCTTCGTCGTGACAGGAATGCGGGGATAAATCCTTCGACGATTCCTGAGACCAGTCCGACGCGTGCGATGGAGTGGTTGTCTTTGAAGCAAATGTATCGTGGCGCCCAGGTGGGGTTGTATTTTTCGTTGGATCGGTATAGAGCTTCCATTTGCCACCATCGGGAGAGGAAGACTAAAAGGCTTCTCCATAGGCGCATGACTGGGCCGGTGCCGAGTTCATGGGCGGTGGCAAAGACCTGTCGGAACATGGCGAAATTGAGTGAGATTCGGGTGACTCCGACGTCAGTGCCTGCGTGGCAGAGTTCTGAGACCATGGCTTCTACGGTGCCGTTGGGGGAATCAGGGGCACGCCGCATGAGGTCCAGGGACATGCCGGTGCGTCCCCATGGTGAGAAGGATAGTTCACCGACGCGGCGTGCTATTCCTGTTGGGGAGTGCTGGGAGTCTTGGATGGCTTCGACAAGGAGGTTGTTCGAGTCTGCTGGGTCGCCCAGGCGAGAGAGGGCCATTGAAAAGCCGCGCTCATCGTTGGTGTCGCGCCAGGTGTCAGCGTCGCGTTGGACGCTGGCCATTTCTTCGGCGGTTAATTCTCCGTGGCGGCGAATGCGGACGGTTACTCCTCCGCGACGGGCGCGTGCTACGGCTTGTCGTACTGCCTTGTATTCGGGGCGGCTGAGGGAGAAGTTATCGGTGTAGATGATGGCTTCGTCCCCTAATCGCAGGGTTTGTAGTCCGTGGTTGAGGTAGCAGTGTGCTCCGCGTTCTGATGCTCCCATGACGGCTGGTGTCCATCCGTACATGGTTGCCTGGTGGAGCCAGGTTTCTACTGCTTGATCCCAGGCGGCGGGGTTTCCGATTGGATCTCCAGAGGCGATGCAGACACCCATTTCGACGCGGTATGTGATGGCTGCCCGCCCGTCGGGTGAATAGATGACGGATTTATCGCGACGGGTGGCGAAGTATGCCAGGGAGTCGTCTTCACCCCATCGTGCGATCATGGCGCGGATGGCTGTTTCGTCCTCGGCGGTCAGCGCGTTGTTGTCTCGCTGGCTGCTGAACATGGTCCATACGGAGAGTAGGAAAATTATTGCGCTCGCCAGGGTGACGACGAATGAGGCTATCCATCCTGGGTGGCCTTCGATCAGTTTTCCATCGGCCAAGGAAAATGTGTAGGCCTTGTTGATGACCCATTTTAAGCGATCTTCTCGCGCGAGTGTGTGGGGGAAGAGTTCGACGAGCCCCCATCCGGCTAAGGCGACGATGCCTTCTCCGAGGAGGTAGACGGCGGTGGCTTTTCTCATGGCTGCGTGGCGTGTGCGGGCGGGGAAGGCTGCGCGTGTGGCCAGCAGGCCAATGAGCATGACTGGTTTGACGACGAATCCGATGTTTAATTCGATGGTGGCGAGTCGGGTCTCGTAGACCGGTTCGTAGAGGCTGATCGCAAAGAACAGGGCATTTTCGAGGTTCAGGAAGATGAGGAGGATGACACTGACCCACCAGGCCATTCGTTTACGCGCTAACACTGCTGCAGCGAGTAATCCTAGGGCGATGGCCCAGGATATTGATACCTCTGGCATGGGGAGAATGACGATGTCGAAGAATTCTCGGATGCGCTGTAGGCGGTGCCGGAGTGGGCGGAGTGCGCTGAAGAGGAAGGCGATGAGGGCATACATGCCCAGCAACGAGCCGTAAATAGTGGGAAATCGGGTGATGAATGCGGTGAATACCTTTTTATAGTGCTGCTTTCCGAAACCCGCAGACATGTTTTGACTCCACCTAATTCGCTGTATTTTTCTTTTGAGACTACCAGTGCGGGGGGCACTCATAGTCGAGTGATCAGTTAAGCGTTGTCATGGGGTTGTAGGCAAGTTGCCTAAGGTCTACTTTCCCGTGTGGGGTGAAGGGGATCCCTTCGTTGTCGAGTAGTTGTTGTTTGAGGGATAGGCCTCGGGCGTCTCCCATGTATCCGCCGAGTGATCCTCCTGATGCGATGACTCGATGGCAGGGGATGAAGAGTTGGATGGGGTTTGTTCTGCAGACAGTTCCAACGGCGCGGGCGGCTCGTGGCCGGCCTGCGGCGGCGGCGAGGTCACCGTACGTGATGACGGCGCCTGGCGGAATGCGCATCATTTCTTGTCGTACGGTGTGCGTGAATTCGGATACGTCGTCGTCGGTGCACAGTGGTAGGTCAAAGGTGCGTGTGGTTCCGTTGAAGTAGTTGTCGAGTTGTCGGCCAATGTCGTCGACGAGGCGTTGCTGTGAATCACTCAGTGCTGGTGAGGTGGTTAGTTGCCTGGGGGCGTGGGTGGTGGGGTGTGGTGTCGGCCAGGTGTGCAGGATGTAGTGCGATTGCACGATGTGGTGATCGTTGATGGTGACGTCGAGGTGGCCACAGGGGGTTGTATATCGGTGTGTCTGGTAGGTCCACTCTCGTGGGGTGTTGGGGGTGGTGGCCGTGGAGGTTGGGTGGTGGTGCATGTCTGGCAGTGTAGGGCGGTGGGTTGGGGGTTGATGTGTTGTTGTGTGTGATGCGGTGTGGATAACTGTGGTCGGTGGATGTCGGTGTGGTGTGATTATTGGTGGTTATAGGCACGCCGGGCTGCGAGCGTGGGGTGCTCGTAGCCCGGCGTGATGGTCGTTGTCGTGGCTCTCAGGCCAGGGGTGGGGTTTATTTGCCCTTGTTGAAGAACTCAGAGGCCTTGTCTTTGAGGTCCTCGACTCCCTGCTTGAGTTTGGATTCTGCCTGGTCGCCTTTGCCTTCTGCTTTGAGGTCTTTGTTGTTGGTTGCGTCGCCGGCAGCTTCTTTGGCTTTTCCGCCGAATTCGTCTGCCTTGTTCTTGATGTCGTCAGTCATTCCCATGATTTTCTCCTTCTGTTCTAGCTTTGCGACGCTACGAGTGATGGTTGTTCGCGTCTATGACCCGCTCGTAGGCACATCGCCTAACAAGAAGCAAGTTTACTATGGATTTCACACTTTCAAGGGTTGTCAGGTATTTCTTACGAACTTGTGATCGTATCGGTATCTGCCATGATGGATACCGTTACAGCGTGGTTCCGAGTTGAGCTCGTCACGTCGCTCCATATGAAGCTTTGGATTAGTACACAGTGCAGGTGGGTTTATAGGGTATGGCTATGCCATCTTTGTCATCGATGTGGTCGCGTGCCAATGACTTGACCCCGTTGCATAAGTTAACCGCTCGTGCACCACGGGAAAAGAGGATCGATAACACATTCTTTTTACTGGCAGGCTTAGCTGCCCTCTGGTTAGCCGGAGAATACTTCACACTGAGTTTTGTCTTAGACTTTCGACTATTACTCATACTCCCAGCATGGGCCGTCATCGCCTACTTGACACTCCCCCGGCTCCACCGAATTTTGACACGCATCTATGTCCCCAACTATTTCATCGGACGCACACGAACATCAGATGGTCTCCTCGGCGATCCCGTCAATATCGCTTTCGATGGAACAGCTGAACAACTTCACCATTCCATGATCCATGCCGGCTGGACACTCGCCGACCCTGTCACCTTCCGATCATCAGCAAAAATCGTGTGGAGCTCCCTCACCCGAGCGTCCTACCCCGCCGCACCCGTCAGCCCACTCATCCTCTTCGACCGCAAGCAAGACCTTGCCTACCAGCAGGAAGTAAACGGCTCCCCCTCCCGCAGACATCACATCCGACTCTGGAAATGCCCCGAGGATTGGCCCCTTCCCGGTGGGCACCGCGTCGATTGGGTCGGATCCGCCAGCTACGACACCGCGGTCGGCGTGAGCTTTTTCACATTACAAATAACGCATCGCATTGCTGCTGATATCGACACAGAACGCGACCACGTGGTGTCAACTGTCCGCACCACTATCCCTGACAGCTCGGTGTCCATGATTAAAGACTTCTCCACCGGCTATCACCACGTCAACGGGGGCGGTGACAAAATCCACACCGATGGAGACCTCCCCATTGTCGACGTCAGCCGTGTCAGCCACCCATCACACACCGCCCTCACACTCCCACAGGCCTCCACCACCCACGATCACTCCGACGACGAGCATTCCTCACGCCATCCGCGGGAGGCGAAACGCACCCCACGACCACCAACATTGATGCTCTCCATGGGGATATTATTGCTCGTCGTCGCATGGGAGAGTTCACTGCTGATATTCAAAGCGGACGAGCATCGTTTCGTCCCGGGCACCTTACAGGGCATGGGTTTCAGCCACGACACCGCCTACGTGGCAACACAGTGGTACGTCGGCGCACTCACCGTAGGCACGTTTGTCCTGGTTCTCCTCACCCTCGGCGGGTTCACCCACGCCCGCGATGCGCTCATGTTGTTTTTGACCATCGGAATTGTCATTTCCATCCTTGACCACAGTGGGATGCGCATGATCGCTGCTGGACACAACAATCTCCTACTCACAACGGCGACCATCATTGCCCTCTTAGCACTGTCCTCGGATGATGCTCGCAACTGGATACGAGGACACGAACCCGCCGCAGCATGGGGCCCGGTGAAGAAAATTCACCTACCGATCGACGAACACTCTCGGTAGGCTTCATGTGCGTGAGACGCGGGAACTACCATTCCCACGTCTCCGGACCGTCGCACCGGATCAGTAATGATCGCACCGTTATCGTATGATGGTCCCTGCGCGTTATCACGTGGAGTCAGAAAGGTTGATATGCCGAAGTCAAAGGTGAGTGAGTCCTCAGATTCGAGGCCTGCGTCTTCATCGACGTCCACCCGTACCCCCGTCAAGCTGAACAGTGCCTCCACTCCATTGTGGTACCGCATCATCATGTTCGGCTTCATCATCGCCGGCCTCCTGTGGCTCGTGGTCAACTACATTGCCGGGCCACAGATTCCATTCATGCAAACACTGAATGCATGGAATTACGCCATTGGTTTCGGCCTTTTCGTTGTTGGTCTCTTAATGACTATGGGATGGAAATAGCGACCTACCGCCGCCCCAGTCCTACATTCCCATAGCAGAGTGAACACATTCGAGATAGACCATTCCTGCCGCTAGAGCACCAAGAAATACGGCCACAGCGGCAGATACGCGTGCACGAAGCTTCCTCGTAACCCCACCATATCCGCGTGGAATGGTGCTTCCCGCACCACGGAGGAGCGAATATCCACCTGCTGATAGCGAGGAGAGGCCTCCAACGCCGTGCGCTAAGCCAGCTGTACCGATGCCCGCAGCAACAAACCGGCCCATACGCCGACCCGGACCTCGAACACCAAGGATCACCTGGGCGACATAAATGGTGACAGCCATCGCAGCGCCTGTCGTCAAGCCTCCGATGTGGCCCCACAATGAAATCCCTGGGGTAATAACTGAATACCCCACGTTCACCGCGATGAGAACAATGAGAGCCCTCATCTGCGGTTTATTATTGGTATACATTCCAACAGCCACGGCCATCAAACCGTAGACCACACCAGATGCCCCTACAGTGAGCGACAATGGGTCGCGCCACTGGATCATCGCTGCCGAACCATAGCTCGTACCAACAATAATGCTTGCCAGGGCACATGAACCATAGGTGCGTTCAATCCCAACACCAAAGAGCCACAGCATGACGCCGTTAAAGAAAAGATGCGTCGGACCGGAATGGACACAACTAAACGTCAGTCCCCGGAGCAACGCATCATGCTCACTCATTAATGCAGGTAAATATAGCCACCAGGAAGCAGCTAAGGACGAATCATGCGTGTTATTGTCCACAGACCCCGATTGCACGACCGTCACGAGATAGACAACCACGCAGGCGATCACGGCGCCCGAGGTCACAGGGGTACGACGAATCGTCCGTGTTAACACGCTGTCACACGATCTCCACAGAATCGATCACGATATCATCCAGCGGGCGGTCAAAGCGGTCCGTCGCGGTTTCCGCAATCGCGTCGACAACTTTCTGGGAATCCGCATCGGTGACTTCACCGAAAATGGTGTGGTGATTGTTCAAATGCGGAGTCGGGGCCACAGTAATGAAGAACTGGGAACCATTCGTGCCCGGGCCTGCATTCGCCATAGCTAGCAAGTAGGGGCGGTCAAACTGGAGCTCGGGGTGGAACTCGTCACCAAAACGATAACCGGGGCCACCACGACCTGTCCCTGTTGGGTCTCCACCTTGGATCATGAACCCGTCGATGACACGGTGGAAAATTGCACCATCGTAGAACGGGCCCTCTTCTCCACCCGAGGCGTTGCGCTCGGAGTAATCCTTTGTGCCCTGTGCCAAGCCGACAAAATTGTCGACGGTTTGGGGAGCATGATTACCGAAGAGGTCGATAGAAATATCGCCGCGATTAGTGTGCACAATCGCGGTTGCTGTCTTCTGCGTACTCACGACGACTCATTGTACGTAATTACTGGACGAACCGCCCCCTCACCCCACTACAGTGGGTAAAGGAAACTCTCTCACCACCCTGAGGACAATTAAGGAATCACCATGAACCCGTCGACAAAGATGATTGTGCACGCGGCCCGGAACCTTTCCGACGCGCGCAAACACCACAAAGACAGAAAAGAAGCTCGCGATTTTGATCCCGTTGAGCGCCTTGTCGAATACGCGAAAGCCAAAGAATCTAACCCCGGAAAACCACGTGGTCACAGCGATGACGGTAAGGTGGGTAAGGACGATAACAAGAAGGAGAACTCGGCCGTGTCAAAGAAAAAGTCCACTCTGGAGCAGCTTCGCGCTTCAGCAAACCCCACCGCCGTAGCTGTCGTTGATCGCATTCGCGAAGAGAGCGAGCGCGCATACGAACTCGCTACAGAAAAAGCTGATAAAGCCAGCAAGAAATTAGATAAAGCACGGAACCAGGCAGAAAAGAAAGCCAAGAAGGTTCAGAAAAAGACCGACAAGAAAGCCTCTCAGCTTCGGAAGAAGAACGCGAAGAAAGCCGATGCTCTACAGAAGCGTGCTGAGGTATTCCAGAAGAAGGCCGCTGGTTTTGCCGACAAAGCATCAGATAAGGCCAGTGATCTCGCTAAAAAAGCCCAGGATCGCGCCTCCGATGTGAAAGATAAGGCACTCGACACCGCAAGCACCGTTGCTGCATCAGCCTCAGATAATCTTCCCGATTCCGTAAGCAATCGTCTTCCGGATTCCGTCACACATTCCCTTGACCAGGTGGCGGGGAAGAAGTCGAAGCGCAGCAAGAAACCGTTGTTCATCGTCTTCTTCGTGGCATGTGTTGCTGTTGGGTGGGCGGCATATAAGTCCCGTTCCTCCAAGAAAGTGTCGACACAACCGCCGAGCACCACGAATACCGATTCCCGCTTGGTGTATAAGACGGAAACACCGACAACAGATGCCGCGTCCTCCGACACCAAAGACAAGGCCGATCAGGCCAAGGACAAAGCCCTCGAGGCGAAAGATGACGCTCAGTCCGCGGTCGCTGCGAAAGTAGACCATGCTCAGGACACGATCAACGACGTCAAAGCCAAGGCCCACGACAAGGCCGACGATCTCAAGGCTGCCGCTTCCACCGCCGCTGACAAAGCTGCCGATAAAGCGGAACAGGCAACGGCGAACGTCAAAGACGCAGCATCCCGCGCCAGCAATAAGGCCACCACCGCCCCCAAGCCCGCTACGAAGAAGAGCGCGCCTAAGAACAATGCTCCACAAGCACCAGGTGGAAAAAATAAGGCAAACAAAGGTAAGTCTGCTGGCAACAAAGGCGGAACAGGTCGCCACGCCCTCAAAGAAGACGAGAACTAACTGCCCCCACACTCGGGAGTCATGACACTCCTCCCCGGCAATCCGTGAACCCCGCCACCTGCTGTGGCGGGGTTCACGGATTGTTCATGTCTACGTCAGCATGGTGTAAGGGAAGATTGGTACACCATACACATGGCACAAGCACCCATTCTCCCCACCAGCCCGGGCCCCATCCGGTCCGCCCACTCCCCTACGTCGTCGAGTTCATCAAAGCCCTCGTCACCCATCGGCGTTAACCCTATCGCCGTAGCTTCCCTTCTCAGTGCCGCCGTCGTGTTGCTGATCATCTTCACTGTCACGGACAAACAGGTCAGCGATGCCATCATCGACCACAACAGCGTGTTCGGCACTCTGTTCCAGTCATATGGCGAATTCCCGCCGGCTATCCTCAGCGCTGTAGCCATGCAGATCCTCGCCGGGTGTTTACTACGGTCACAGCTCCCCAACATCGCCCGCGGGTTGGGAAGCATTCTGCTCACATGGGCCAGTTTCTTGTCAGTTCTCGAATGGTCAAAGCAGGCCGAAGCCTACCGCCGGTCGTGGGCCGACAATATATCCGCAGGCACGCCAATCGGCATCGCGAATAATGATGATTCCACCACAACATCCTGGTCCCAATTCGCACCAGCGTTGTTCATGGCGCTCGGAATCACCGTCATCGTGGCCGCGCTCGCATGGCTATTGATTCGGAATCTCTCCCCTGAGATGCTTCGCCTCATTGCGATCTCAGCGGTAATCATGCTGGCGATTGTGTGGGTCGGTCACGGAATTAATGTCCAGATGAAGGATCTGTGGGGCCGCTTCCGCCCCTACGAAGTTGATGCTGGCCAAGGCCCATACCAGGCGTGGTACCACATTAATCTGCCGAACGGTCACCGTTCCTTCCCCTCCGGGCACACACAAGAAGGCACAACGCTTGCAGCAATGGCTATTGTGCTTCGCCCACTCGGCGGGAAAGCCTGGCGCATCGCCTTGTGGGTCGGAACAGGGTGGGGTGTTCTCATGGCAGCAAGTCGTGTCATTATCGGTGCTCACTGGGCTACCGACACCGTCGCCAGCTTCATCCTGACCTACAGTGTCATCCTGATCGGACTCTGGCTGGCAACGTGGACAATGAAAACCCTGAATACCGGCGGGGCTACCGGCGTTGGTACGTCCGTGAATGATCCTTCACACCAGTAAAACGGAACGGTGCGTCCGTCACAGCGGGCGTGTCATAGTCCGTGATGTCGCCCACGCGTGTTCCCGGGTGGAGGCGGCGGTACGCGTCGTAGCTGAGGGGTTCGCGTGAGTCCAACTCTGCGTTGTGCTCCTCGGTGTGGAGCAAGTCGCGATAACCATCCACGACGACGCCGGTGAAGAACTCGGCGACAGCGCCGGAGCCGTAGGACAGGACACCGACGCGGGCGCCGGTGAGGTCATCATTGTCTGTTTCGAGTAGCGAGAGCAGCGCGAGGAACACCGATGCCGTGTAGGAGTTACCAATCATGCGGTTGTAGTGCATGGTGGTTTCTAGTTCGGCGGCAACCTCGGCTTTGTCTGCCGATAGGCCTACATGTTGACGCAACGCCATGTGTGCTTTGACGGCCATTGTCGTGAATGGCTGGTGATAGCAGTAGCGGTCGATGGCTGCGAAGTCAGAGCCGCCGTGGGAGATGTAGTCGTCGTAGGCTCCGCGGACCGCGTCCAGGTAGGCGCCAATGGATAGTTTCCCGTCGACGAGGGCGGTGTTTCGGTCATTCGGCCGCCAAAAGTCCTGTACATCGTAGGTGTATACACCGGATGCGGGCTCAATGGCGAGAATGCCGGGGTTCGCTTGAACAAGGAATGCGGTGGCCGCCGCGCCTTGTGTGGGTTCCCCACCGGAGTTGAGGTCGTAGCGGGCGATATCCGACGCCACGACGAGGACTTTTTCCTTCGGGTGTCGCGCAACGATTCCCAATGCAACCTGCAGGGCACCAACACCCGAGTAACAGGCTTGCTTCATTTCGATGGTGCGTACCTGGGATGGCAGCTCCAGGAGCCCGTGAACGTAGACACCGGCGGATTTTGATTGGTCCACCCCAGATTCTGTCGCAAAAATGAGGGTACGGATACCGTCAGCGCCGTGGCGATCGATGATCCGCTGAGCCGCGGTGGCGGCCATAGTGACAACATCCTCATCGGCTGCTGGTTGGCTCATGATTTCCTGGCCGATGCCTTTATGGAATTTGCCAACGTCGATGCCGAGTGTGTCGGCTAGTTCTGCGAGGGCGAAACTGTGGTGCCCCGTGGCGAAAGTGATGTCATGAATACCGATGGGGTTCGCAGCTGTGTTCACGGTTGTGCTCACTCGCCTTTCCTTTCAATTTTCACGTGGGCGGCCATCAGTTCGCCCGGGTTCGTCTGCGCGGCCAGCAATGACAGCTCTCCGCAGAAAACGGACGCCGCACACAATACTGCAAGTCGGCGTGCATTATCCCCCGCTGGGCGGTCGTCGCGGCAACCGAGGCGTCGTAAGTTTTCTTCGACAACCTCGAGGCCCTGGCCTTTTCCGTTTCCTACTGTACCAACAATGAGATTGGGCAGGTTACAGGAGAAATAGAGGTCTCCGTCGCGTACTTCGGCATGCGTGATGCCCTGGGAGCCTTCCACAATGTTGGCGGCGTCTTGACCGGTGGCGAGGTAGAACCCGAGGAGCATGTTGGCGTAGTGGGCGTTGGCGGAGCGCAGTCCGCCTGCCAGGTTCGTGCCGATGAGGTTTTTCTTGATGTTTAGGTCGACGATCTTTTCCGGGGTGGTTTTGAGTCGTGCCACGACGACGTCGAGCGGGATGAGCATTTCGGTGATGACGTTCTTGCCGCGGCCCAGGATGCCGTTGACGGCGGTGGCTTTTTTATCCGAGCACAGGTTGCCGGAAATGGATCCATACGTGAGTTCTGGGTAGTGATCGAGGATCCATGGCATGAGGTTGTCCGACGCGAGTGTCACCATGTTGTGTCCGGAGGCGTCGCCCGTAGTGAATTCGAATCGGAGGAACAGGAGGTTCCCTGCGTATTGGACGTGGAGGTCAATGAGTTTCGCGAAGCGGGATGCTCGGGCTACGACGGTTTGGAGTTCATCGCGGCGGCGGGTGATGTCAGTCGCGATGCGAAGGGCAGCCCCGGCGTGGGGGGCTTCGAAGTAGACGGAGCGGGTCATGCGTTCGTCGATGAGTGTGGCACGGATGCCGCCCTCAACGTCGCGGGATACTTTTGCGCCGCGTCCCACTGATGGCCACAGTGGGGTTTCGTATGTCGCTAGGGGGAGCATGACGGCATCATGGGCGACAGCGTCGGTGGTGGTTCCCTCCATGTCTCCGGAGACGATGTTGCCTGAGATGTGGACCGGTCCGATCCATGACATGGGGATGGGGGCGTATAGGTTGTGTTCCATTGGTCATCCTTGTTGGTTGTCGGGGCCATCGGTGCGGGCCGGGTTTTCTTGAGTGGTTGGGGTGCCGTGGTTGGCGCTGATGAGCTATGCGCTAGTGATGGTGCTTGTTGCCATGGCTCTGCGTGCGGCGACGCGTCGCGATGGTGGTGATGTCGATTCCTCTCGCGCGGGCGGCGTCGGCGAGTGGTCCGGTGATGAGGGCGTCGGTGGTGTGGAGGTCCGCGGTGGTGGTGGCGCCGACCATTTCGTAGAGCGCTCGGAGGTGGTGTGCCCAGTGGTTGATCTGGGCTGTGAGCGCGTCGACGGCGGTGTCGATTCCGGCTGCGCGTTCTTTTGGTGTGAGGGTCGCGTCGCCAACGCCGGTGCTCAGGGCGGTGTGGAGGAATGTTCCGGCGACGCCGACGGCGTTGGCTCCGAGGGCGAGTCCGCGGAGGACGTCGTAGGGGTGGCGGACTCCGCCTGAGGCGAAGAGTGTGGGGGTGGTGTGGGGTGTGGTGGTTGTGGCGTCGAGGAGGGAGAATGCGGCGGATTGTCCGAAGTTGGTGAGGTAGGAGAAGTCGCGGTCGGAGCGGCGGTCGTTTTCGATGCGTGCGAAGTTGGTGCCTCCGCGGCCGGAGACGTCGGCGATGGATACGCCGAGGTCGTGGAGTTGGCGGAGGGTTTCTACTGTCATGCCGAACCCAACTTCTTTGACGATGACGGGGGTGTTGGTGGCGTTGAGGGCTGTGACGATGGCTTCGATGTTGCGTGGCCAGGCGGCGTATCCGCGTGAGCCTTCGGGCATGACGGTTTCTTGGACGGCGTTGACGTGGATTTGGAGGGCGTCGGCGTGGAGGGCGTCGACGACGCGGGCGGCGTCGTCGGGTGTGGCGTCGGCGCTGAGGTTTGCCCAGACGGTGCCGTTGGGGTTGCGGTCGCGTAGGACGCGGAATGTGGGCAGGGTGTCGGGTTCGCGGAGGTAGATGGACATGGAGCCGGTTGCGACGGCGATTCCTGTGCGTGCGGCTGTTTCGGCGAGGACGTGGTTGATGCCGGCGGTGAGGGTGGATCCGCCGGTCATTCCATTGATGTAGAACGGGAGGTCCCAGGTGAGTGACCAGGGTGGTGTGTTGTCGTCACTGTCTGTGGGGTGGATGGTGGTGGAGATGTCGGCGTGGCCGGGGTCGATGCCGGCGAGTGAGTGGTGGAGGATTCGGATGTCGTCCCAGGCGGTATAGGGGGGTGTTGGGGTGGCGGTGGCGTCGTGGTGTGGGGTCATTGTGGGTGGCGTGGTGTTGTGTGTGGTGGTGCCGTGGGTTTCGCGTTGTTGTTGTGCGGCAAGGGCGAGGTGGTCGTCTTTGCGGTTGCTGCTCATTCCCCGTCTCCTTCCATGGGTGTGTGGTGGTTGGGTGTGGTGGTGGCGTGGGCTCCGTGGGGTGATACGTGGAGGTCGAGGGGTTGTATGCCTGCGGTGGCCCAGTGGTGGTGTAGTGCGTGGGGGTTGGTGTCTGGTGTGGTGAGGGCTATTCCGCAGTCTCCTCCGCCTGCTCCTGATGATTTTGCCCACCATCCTGTGGTGAGTGCAATGGTGGCCAGTGTGTGTAGTGCTGGTGTTTCGATGGTGACTCCGCGTTGTTGTGCGATGTGGCCGAGGATGTGTCGTGCGGTGGCGATGGCTGTGGCGATGGCTGTGGTGTTGTGTGTGGTGAGGGCGGTGGTGAGGGCGTCGACGGCGGCGTCGCTGCGGTGGAGGAGAGTGTCGGGTAGTGCGGTTTTTTTGACGATGTTGCCGACGAGTGTGGTGGTGTCGGCGGGGGTGCCTGTCCATCCGACGGCAAGTTGGATGCCGGGGTCGGCGGGGGTGATGCGGTGGAGTGTGAGTCCTGGCCAGGGGGTGGTGAGGAGGTGGTTGATGGTGGTTGTGGTGTGTGGTGTCCAGGCGTGGTGGTGGAGCCAGGTGCGGTCGGGTGAGTGGTAGTGGACCCAGCCGCCGAGCGCGCTGGCGGCGATGTCGCCGCCGGAGGTTTTTGTGGTGATGCGGGTGGTGGCGATGGTGGCGAGTCGGTAGATCTGTTCGGGTGTGGGGTGGAGTCCGTGGTGGTGTGCTGCGGCGGCGATGGTGGCGGTGGTGATGGCGGCGGAGGAGCCGAGTCCGAATTTGGTGCCGCTGGTGGTGTCGTTGAGGGTGCTGGTGGTGTCGATGGTGTATGCGCTGGGTGGGAGGTTTTTTTCTGCTCGCCAGCGTTCGACGGTGGTGATGGCGGCGGCGACGTATTTGTGGAATCCGTGGTCGTTGGTGTGGAAGTGGGCGGCTGTGTGGGGGTTGGTGGTGGCGTTCCAGTGGAGGGGTGGGTGGTTGGGTTGTGTGGGGTCGGTGGTGTGGGTGCGGATTTCGCCGTGGGTGGTGCCGGTGGGTGTGAGTGTGACGTGTATGTACCTGTCGACGGCGATGAGGAGGGCGGCGTGTCCGGGGTGTACGACGGCGTATTCGCCTGCTATGTAGAGTTTTCCGGGTGCTGATGCTTCGACGACGGGTTGTGGTGTCACGGGTGTTATTCCTGGTGGTCTGGGAGGGTGGTGAGGTGTGCTCCTGTGCCGGCGCGGGTGGGGATGAGGTCGAGGTGGGGGAAGTGTGTGGTGAGGGCGGTGTGTGTGGTGTCGAGGTCGTGGGCTTGGCAGAGGACGGCGACGTTGGGGCCGGCGTCGGCGGTGCCGTAGATGTTGAGGCCTTCGGTGCGGAGTTGGGCGATGGTGTCGAAGATGGCGATGGAGGTGGGTGTGAGGTAGCGGACGGGTGGGCGGTTGCCGTTGATGGTGGCGTGCATGCGGAGTGCGTTGGATTCTGTGATTTCGCCGACGCGGGTGTAGTCGCCGTCGGCGAGGGCGTGGGTCATGTCGGTGAGGTCGTGTTGTGTGCTGTGGACCCAGCCGTCGAAGAAGGGTGATGTGCGGATGCTGTCGGCCATGGCGATGCGGGAGGAGATGGTTTTTTGTGCTCCGGAGACGACGCAGATGACCATGGCGAGGTCGGGGCCGGGGATGTTTTCGGCGTAGGAGGTGAGGTCGGCGGTGGTGTTGTCGCCTTCTCCGGCGTGCCAGATGACGAGGTTGCCGAGGATGGATCGTGTGGCGGAGCCGGATCCGCGGCGGGCGAGGCGTGAGAGTGAGCGTGGGTCGGTGGGGAGTTTGTAGGCGTGTGATGCTGCGGTGGCGAGTGCGGCGAAGCCGGAGGCTGAGGAGGCGAGGCCTGCGCCGGTGGGTACGGTGTTGGTGGAGTTTACTCGCGCGTAGGTGTGTGCGAGTGCGGGGTTGTGGGTGGTGCTGTGGTTGCGGATGAGGTCGAGGAATGTGCTGACCCGTTGGGTTGGTGTGCCGGGTGCTTCTTCCCCGTTGAGGGTGAAGATGTCGCTGGTTAGGGTGGGGTCTGGTGTGACGGTGGTGTGTGTGGGGTAGATGTCGAGTGTGAGTGACAGGCTACCGGTGGCGGGTAGGACGAGGTCGGCGTTGCGTTTTCCCCAGTATTTGACGAGTGCGATGTTGGGGTGTGCGGTGGCGCGTGCTGTGTGTTCGGTGATGGTGCCGGTGGTGGTGTTGTCGGTGTGCATGGTGGTCACCTTTGAAATTCTGAGGGGTGCATGAGCCATGTGCGGCGTGCGCCTGCGGTGCGGAGGGCGTCGGCGAGTGTGATGGCGTGGTCTTCGTCGTGGGCTAGGGCGATGATGCAGCCGCCGCGGCCGCCGCCGGTGAGTTTAGCGCCGAGGGCGTCGGCGTTGCGTGCTGCTGTGACGAGGTTTTCTAGTGCTGGGCTGGATACTCCGAGGTCGGCGAGGTGTTCGTGGACGGCGTTCATGCGTTCGCCTAGTGATGTGCGGTCGTCGAGGGCGAGGTCGATGCGTGCTTCGACGGTGTGGTGTCGGATGGCGTCGACGTTGGTGGTGAAGCGGTGTTTGTCGGTGCGGCGGAGTTCGTCGACTCCGCGGACGGCGGAGAGGGTGTCGCCGGGTTGGCCGGTGTCGGCGACGACGAGTGGTGATCCTAGTGTGACGGTGATTGGTTCGCTGCGGCCGCCTTGGAAGAGGACGGGGTGGGTGTTGAGGACGGTGTGGGCGTCAAGGCCGCTGGCGCTGCCGTGGGCGACCCTCTCCCCTATTTGGACGAGTTCGTATCGGCTGTGGTAGTCGATGTCGGTGCCGCTGAAGTCGATGATGGAATCGACCATGGCTGCTGATGCGGCTGCGCTGGAGCCAAGGCCGCGGGCGGGTGGGACGTTGCCTTCGCATGAGATGTGCATGCCTGATTGGGGGTATTCGAGCAGGTCGAGGCATGCTTTGATGGTGGCGCCGACGGGAGATAGAAAGGTGGGTGCGTCGACGAGTGGTCCGTCGTAGTTGTTAGCGGTGAGCCATAGTTCTCCGTCGCAGGGTTCGGCGGTGGCGTGGAGGCTTAAGCATCGCATGGGGAAGGCGATGGCTGGTTCGCCGAAGACGACGGCGTGTTCGCCGAAGAGGATGATTTTGGCGTGGGCGCGGCCATAGCCGCGTGTGTTGTCGGTGAGGGCTGAGTAGTGGGTGCTGTCAGGGAGTGGGGCGTACTGTGGGTTGTCAGGGTGATGTGGGTATGCGTGAGCCTCGCTGCGAGGCGAGGATGTGAGAACTTCGCCGTCGGAATGTCTCAGTGGCTGCACCAGTGCTCCTATATGGGATGAATCTAACCCTGCCGCCACTCCAGCCTACCCAGTCTCCCGGCGGGCCTCCTCAGATCCAGCCGGGTGTGGAACAACATAAGCAAACGGCAAACGCCAGTACTCTACCATGGATCACAGTGGCGATCGATTCTCAGATAGACTGTTCACAACACTTAGATAACCAATATTGTGGGCTCACTCGCCACTAATTGGGCGCCGATATTTTCAATCTTTCGAACATCGATTATGGCTGCGACATATGGTTATCATCGTAATTTTCCTCACCGGCAAAACAATATCTCGACACCATTCTTCACCACCTTTATCCGCCACTCATTATAAACATTATTCAACCCCAGACTGGGGAACTAACTTCTCATCCACTGAAACAAGGTGAGTACTTAATTTCCTTTACGTCAACACCCGGTATCCATTTATACCGTTCAGACAGAGGTGGCATCGAGGTTCCTCCAGATTATCGCTATGACGGAAAAGATGGCGATGACCTCCATGACTATTGCTCATATAGTCCTGATCAGTTCCCAGCCCCAGGCGTCAATGCCGACTTCAGCGGAGCTTGCGCCCGACATGACATGTGCTATGAACGGGTAAATGCAGGAAATGGTACGCACAAAGACTGCAACGATGCTTTTGAACGAGATATGCATGCGGTATGCAACAACGTATACAGTGGCCATTTTAGCCTCCGTCGCCCAAGTTGCAATGCAACGGTCGATATATATGTCGAGGGTGTCCGTCACGCTAACTCATAACACATCAATCCATCACGCGAGGAGGAGGGAATGGGCAAAATCCTTTTCAAATTTCCAACTATTGAATTAGTTGTATCTATAATATCCTTTGTATCATTCAGTATGCTACATTTTGGGACTGCCGTTTGGGTGTTCTGCACCTTTGTCCCCGCAATGTTTTACCATTTTTTGTTGGCCCTATTGGGAGTCCGAAAGATTGTGTTGTGCCTCATCGTTCCGACGATTGTAACTGCTATCGGCATTTATGATTGGGTCGTAGGACCTTTCGGCATCCTCGACGGCCTAACTCTTCCAGCAGGTATCGGTCTTTTCATTGGATGCGGATTCCATTATGTATGGTTGAGGTTCGGCGTGTCCCCACAACACGAGGGATACAAGAACGACATGTCCACGTAACGCCGCTCTCACCGGCGCGCATCGCATCACTGACAGAGAGGCTGTTGGCTGGGTTGGTCAGTGTCTCATTGTCATAACGTCAATGACCACGTCAGCTAGTGCATCGTTGTTTTTGTTAAGTGGTTTCAGCCGGGTGATTGTTGTTTTTACGGCGTCGTACATGTCGGTGTGGTGTCGGTGGGTGGAAATTCCGGCGATGCGTCCCCGGGCAGCCGCGGCGACGGCGGCGCAGACCCAGGGGCGTACGAGGTAAACACCTGGGCCCATTGCAGCGGTGAATTCGTCGACAATGATGAGGATGTGTTCGGCGGTGACGACGCCCCCACTGTTTATTGGCATGCCGTGGGGTTGCGGGCTCGGCGGATTGCGATTCGCTGTGCGGTGATCTGGTGTGGTCATCGTCGTACTTTCGTGGCCAGTTCGGCGTATTCGGGGATACGTGCGCGGGCGTAGGCTCTTATTTCTTCGTTGTCGACGGTGCGTGCTGCTGTTCCGACGATGGCGCGGATGACGGCTTCGTGTTTGGATGTGCCGGTCATTTCGGCGAGGAGTGTGAGGGCGCGGTCGTGGTCGGGTGTGAGTCGTAGAGTCATTGCCATGTTCTTTATTTAACCAGTTACTCACACCTGGTGTGATACCACCGTGATACCGACTTGTAGGGGTTGGGGAAGCATAGTGGCGCTGTGGGCTTCGCAAGGGCCTGTTGTGGGCTCCTAGTGGGGTAGTGTTGTCCGTATGAGTGACGATAGCGGAAATTCTGGGGGCAATGATCTTTTCGATCGTGTTAACCCGATCGATATTCAAGAGGAAATGCAATCGAGCTACATCGATTACGCCATGAGTGTGATCGTTGGGCGTGCTCTCCCCGAAGTACGTGACGGTATGAAACCCGTCCACCGTCGCATCATCTACGCGATGTTCGACAATGGTTACCGCCCTGAGCGCAGTTATGTGAAGTCTGCTCGCCCGGTCGCAGACACCATGGGTCACTTCCACCCGCACGGCGATACTGCTATTTACGACACGTTGGTTCGTATGGCGCAGCCGTGGTCAATGCGGTACCCCTTGGTTGATGGGCAGGGTAACTTCGGTTCCCGCGGTAATGATGGCCCTGCTGCTATGCGTTACACGGAGTGCCGCCTCACGCCGTTGGCGATGGAGATGGTGCGCGATATCCGCGAAAATACCGTGGATTTTGAGCCCAACTATGATGGCAAAACGCTGGAACCCACGATTCTTCCGTCGCGTGTGCCGAACCTGTTGATGAATGGTTCCGGCGGTATTGCTGTCGGTATGGCGACGAATATCCCGCCGCATAATCTCACAGAGTTGGCTCATGCGATTTTCTGGTGTCTTGATAATTATGATGCCGACGAAGCCACCACGCTGAAGGCTGTCATGGAGCGGGTGAAGGGCCCAGACTTCCCCACTGCCGGGTTGATCGTCGGTGATAAGGGCATTAAGGATGCGTATACGACGGGCCGCGGTTCTATCAAGATGCGGGGTGTGACCTCGATTGAGGAGGAGCACGGCCGCACTATCATTGTCATCACCGAGCTTCCGTACCAGGTTAACCCGGATAACCTGGTCTCTAGCATTGCGGAGCAGGTTCGTGATGGCAAGATTGCGGGCATCTCGAAGATCGACGACGAGTCATCCGACCGTATTGGTATGCGGATCGTCGTCACCTTGAAGCGTGATGCTGTTCCGCGGGTGGTGCTTAACAACTTGTACAAGCACTCCCAACTGCAAACAAGCTTCGGCGCGAACATGCTGTCCATTGTGGATGGTGTTCCCCGCACGTTGCGCCTGGACCAGTTGTTGCGTCTGTATGTGGATCATCAGATCGACGTTATTGTTCGTCGTACTCAGTTCCGCTTGGATGAGGCAGAAAAGCGTGCTCATATCTTGCGCGGGTTGGTCAAGGCGCTGGATATGTTGGATGAGGTTATTGCGTTGATCCGCGCCTCGGACACTCCTGAGGTTGCGCGGACTGGTCTCATGGATCTTCTGGATATCGATGATATTCAGGCTGATGCTATTTTGCGGATGCGTCTGCGGCAGCTGGCTGCCCTGGAGCGTCAGAAGATTATTGATGAGTTGAAGGAACTTGAGCTCACCATTGCTGATCTCAAGGACATTCTGGCCCGCCCGGAGCGTCAGCGTCAGATTGTTCGCGATGAGCTCGAGGAGATCGTCAATAATTATGGCGATGAGCGTCGCACGCAGATCATTGCCGCCACTGGCGATGTGTCTGAGGAAGACCTTATCGCGCGGGAAAATGTGGTTGCTACTATCACGTCCACGGGGTACGCCAAGCGGACGAAGGTGGATCTGTATCGTAACCAGAAACGTGGTGGCAAGGGTGTTCGTGGTGCTGAGCTGAAGCAGGATGATGTTGTCCGCCACTTCTTTGTGACCTCGACGCATGACTGGATTTTGTTCTTCACGAACTTCGGGCGTGTGTACCGTTTGAAGGCGTACGAGTTGCCGGAGGCTTCACGAACCGCGCGTGGGCAGCATGTTGCTAATTTGTTGGAGTTCCAGCCGGGTGAGCACATTGCTCAGGTTATCCAGCTGCATACCTATGAGGATGCCCCGTATCTGGTTCTGGCTACGAAGCAGGGGCGTGTCAAGAAGTCGAAGCTCACTGACTACGATTCCGCTCGGTCTGGCGGGCTTATCGCCATTAATCTCAATGAGGGGGATTCTCTCATTGGGGCGCAGTTGTGTTCTGCCGAGGATGATCTTCTGTTGGTCTCCGAGGAGGGGCAGGCGATGCGTTTCACTGCCGACGATGATACTTTGCGTCCGATGGGCCGGGCGACTGCTGGTGTTAAGGGCATGCGTTTCCGCAGCGATGATTCCCTTCTCGCTCTGACCGTCGTCCGTGAGGATTCCTATCTGATGGTCGCTACGTCGGGTGGTTATGCCAAGCGGACGAAGATGGAAGAGTACCCGGCCAAGGGCCGTGGCGGGTTGGGCGTTGTGACGTTCAAGTACAACCAGAAGCGCGGGAAGCTCATTGGGGCGCTCGTGGTTGATCAGGATGATGAGATCTTCTGCATCACGACCGATGGCTCCGTTGTTCGGTCGAGTGTGAAGGATATCCGGCCCAGTTCGCGCCAGACGATGGGCGTTCGGCTGGTGCATTTGGACACGAGCTCCGAGCTGCTTGCTATCGACCGCAATGTGGAGGATGAAGGCGAGGAGAACGCGGCGAAGACCGCGGAGCGGGGCAACGCCCCTACTGATCCGGCCGAGTCTGGAGGAAGAAACTCTGATGACGGTGACGATGCTAAGGGCGGGGAGTAATGACGGTTCCCAGCGCGCCGAGTGCGCGTGGCGGTGAACGCGTTGTGGAGATCACCCATATTGATGTGACACGAGCTGCCCGCCTGTCAGGTGCTGTGAGCGTGGTTGTCGCCATCGTGTGGGTGATTGCTGCCCTCCTCGTGTTCGGCGTGGTGGGCTTGATGGGCGCGTGGGGCAATATGAATGATGCTCTTCATGACGTGACCGGTGTATCTATTCCTGCTGTTGCGATGATCGCGATGATTATCGCGGTGGCGGCCTTCGAGGCTGTGATTGGTACAGCTTTGGGGGTGGTGGGTGCTGCGATTTATAACGGTTTGACGCGTGTGGGTTCGGTTGGCGGGGTGACTGTTGTGGTTCGTGATTGCTCCGGGGAGATGTCGGTGTGAGTGTGGCGTGCGGCGTAGGGGTTTCCTACGATCTACTCGTGTTGTGACCTGGGGATTTGGCAAACCCCATTTTCGGCGGTAGAGTTCTGCACGGTTCATGGGCCTATAGCTCAGGCGGTTAGAGCACTTCGCTGATAACGAAGGGGTCGGAGGTTCAAGTCCTCCTAGGCCCACCACGAATGCCACGTGTCGTGGTGTTCGGGGTGGTTGAACCCCACGAGGGGCGTTAGCTCAATTGGTAGAGCACTTGCTTTGCAAGCAAGAGGTCACGAGTTCGATTCTCGTACGCTCCACATCGTATCCCCGGCCAGTTCCCCTGGCCGGGGTTTTCGCATGTCACCCTATTTTTTATTGACGCGGAAAGCCGCCGAGGTTAAAGGTGCCACGATGCATCTATCTCCCGAAGGCCTAAACCCCTATCACCTCACCGATTAGCCCCCCTTTTTTGAGGGGTATCGCATCCGATACGGGAAACACGAAGTTAGACGGAACGCGTCCGCTCCTTGTTAAGCTAAAGGCACACACATCCGATCGCCCGGTGACAAAGAACCATCCCCATGAAACTTAAAGCGAGGTGCACGTAATGACCATCCACGTCAAAGTAATCGCCACCTTTTTCTTTGGGGTGTTCTTTTCAATCATGTTAGCGGCGAGATACGATTCTTTGATTACGGGTGTTGGCTTCCTTGCCGCAGTGACCACCGTTTGTTTTGTGCTCAATCGGATGATCACAAAGTCAGACTAATCCACATCTTAAGTACTACCGAGAAGAATAATTCCTGGACCTCTGCGCACATCTACCCAGAACTCCTCTAGCTAGAGGAGTTCTGGGTTTGGTTGGAATGGTGTAACCATGCGCAGTTACAGGGGGCATACCTAAATCAGTCAGACGCACCAGAATTTGTACGTGTCAGCCTGGGCCCCATGTCCTCCCAGGAAATAGTTGCGAGTACGCAGTGGTTGAAGAATAAGTAGATGGGATCCCCTATGCAATTTAAAACTGGTATATCTTTGAGTGGAGAAACATTTCCCTTGGACTGCGGTCAAGAGTTTGATGAAATCGGTCTTATTCGGTCGGAATACTTATTTAGATCTGCTGGTCGTTTCCCATCCGGTGATTCTTGCAAATCACTAGTTACTCCTTATCTGGATGCAATTTCACGCAGTTTTTCAAAGGCGGTGTGGTATCGCACTCTCGAAGTGGACACTGCTGAAGCAAATGTCCTGGATGGTTGTGATCACATATTAGTTGAGGATGATCGGCTACGAGGAATTCGGGGGATACGTCGCTCGATCATCTACCCGGATCCTTTCATCGCTGAGCTGCAGGCGGTCAATGCTTCAACAGTCGAAAACATCGGTATTATTGTTCCATTCGTATCTACTATAAAAGAGATTGAATGGGCAGCGAAGGTCATTAAAACCATAGTTCCAAGGGCACGTCTCGCATGCATGGTAGAGATTCCATCCTTAATACCGGTGATCCCCACTCTTCGTAATCTTGGCTTTGAGCGGGTTGTTGTCGGCTGTAACGACTTGGGATCACTATGTATGGGGACCACTAGAAAGGCCCAGACCAGCTCAGGGATCCCTTTCGAATTTCGAAAAATATTAGACCATATCGCCGACACCTCTGCGCGCAATGGACTAGAATGTGTCGCAGCAGGATACCTCACTGCAGAAATGATAGATCATTTTCATAGGTCTGGTTTTTCCGGAAGTACTGTACACTACAGTGACCTACCGGGCGTCTTCAATATTTCCCCTGACAAACTCCCAGAGATCAAGCATCTAAGTTTGGTTAAAGAGAAGACTCGAGAGGCAATAAAGCACTTTAACCACGCCAACGGAGTCCACCAGGTTATTTACTGAGCTATATGGATCTAATTTTCTCAGCTCGTGCGTTCGTGGGCTCCGCATTCCTTATGGTTAATCGACTGAAGAGGGTGTCTTCGCCTCGGCTTTTAATGTCTAGCTTTATTTTATGCATTATTTCGTATTTTGCGATGCTGCTTGCCAAATCCATTTACCTCTCGATGGTTGTGCGCTTTATATGTGGTGCTGCCTGTGCTCTGATTTCATGCTCTCTATATAGGTTGTTCGCACTAGTGGAGTCCTTTGAATAGACCGCTCCTCCTCAAGGAGCTTCACCGAAAGTCCCCTTGTTGACGATCTCGTCAACAAGGGCGTAAAGATCAGTCAATGATCGCGCGCACCGGCCCATTGATGTCACCACAGGCTGGACTCCTGCGCGGACATATCGCATCGCTTCTTCAAGGCCAGGACACTCCCTGGAACCACCACTGGCCTTATCCGTGTAGTCAGTGAAGACCTTCTCCGCTTTGAGTTGTTCGATCTGGCGATCAAGGTTTTGGTCTTTCGAACTCACTCGGGCGTAACCCACTTTCTGGCCGGAAATCACACCCAACTGCTCGGTGATCTCTAGAGGTAGTGACGGTTCTGCTAATGAGGTCGATGGCCTTGTCGTCCACATCAAATCACTAGTCCAGCAAGCACGAACGGCAGCCAAGGAGGCTGCCGACCAGCGCCTAGCCCAGGAAACGGCGTACCTCAAAGCCCAAGCTCTCCAAGCTCGCGAAGTCCAAGATGCCCGCAATGCCGCCCAGAATCAAGAGCGCACCCGCCGCGATCAACTCACCGCTGACATGCGCGCCCTCGGAGCCAACACACTAGTCAACGGAGAGGCGTCAGCAGGGCCTACTCCAGGTTTCTCTGGCGATATCAGACAACTTCGCCAATCGACCATCGCAGCAGCAACAGTCGGCGGACCAGCCATATCAGCAGCAGCGAAAACAGCTCTGGCAAGTGGACGCGATGCTGACCTCAAAAAATTCGCTACCGATGGTTACCGAGCAGCTGCGAGCATGGATGAACGCGCCCAGCTCGACCAATGGTGGACAACACATTCGAATGAAGATGTTCGTTTCGATTCCGGTTATTACGCCAATGCGGCAGAAGATGTCGTTCACTGGTTTGCCACCGACGGTGTCGAGTAGATCCGCAAGCCAGCCCTCGATCTCGTCTTGGACCTCATTGGTGTCACGGATGTTCTTGACTGTATGAAGGGGCAAATATCCGGGTGCCTGATGACCGCGATCGGCCTAGTTCCATGGACAAAGCTAGGCAAGGTTGCTCTGGCTATGCCAGCTATCCACAAACTTGCAGGAAAAACTGGTCCCATCCGTGAGGCGCTCAAGAAACGCTCGGGGGCACTCGGAAATAAACTGGACAACGCCCGCAATACTCCTGCGTGCCCAGTCACTTTTAGAGCAAGCTACTTTGCGCAGAAGCCTGTCTTCACTTTCGGGATTCACCGGTCGGGTAATGCAGGAAGCGAGCCACGATACCTTGTCGCTAGCACTCGAAAGTGTAGAATACCGTCTGTCCAAGAAGCGCCTTTCAGAGGTGGAAACTATAATCACTTAGGAACTCGCTTTTGGAAAACCACCGATGATGTATCCGACTTAGAACGCCACCATATTCTTTCCCGTGCTGTTATCAAAGAAAATCCGGGTGGAAAAATCCCCGAAAAAATGAACCCGAATAATGCACCATCCATTCAAATGACCCCTGAAGATCATCGTCTAACTTTATCGTGGGGCGGAAAGCCTAAAGCAGTCGCTTATCGTGAACATCAGGCACAACTAGTCCGGGAGGGTAGGATTGATGAAGTGTTCCAGATGGAAATTGCCTCTACTCGTGAAAAGTTTGGCGACAAATACGATCAGGCCTTAAGCGAGATGGTGCAAGATGCAAAGAAGCGTGGATTCATCACCGACGCTGTTCAGGTTTAACAAGAATAATTATTCAATCAGTAGGAAATCATTGTGAATTTTGGAATCACGCCCATTTCACCTCTTCAAATAGGCGTCACTGCTGAAAGCTATGCAAACATATTGAAAGACTACAAATATAACCCAGAATCAGCATGGCCTTCCCTTTCAGGAAAGATAAAAATTGATGAGAAATACCGTCTTGTTACTTTTAGCTTGTCAGACGGAATTGTGACAGGTATCGAAATCTGCGAAATCGAAAAAGAAGATAGCTTCTGCGGCATTTCGATGCGTAACCGACCAAAGAAGTTTCAAAAACTCCTGGCCAAAGCTGGGTTTAACTCCAACATCGACTATAGCGGACTCGATCTCACAGATCATCCGGTCGGGTTCTTCATTGCAGGGGGATGGATTGCTTCCATCTGCTGGAAGTAGATCACACCAGCCCACATTCGCCGCTAATCAATATATTTGATCAAAGGATCAACGATGGACCTTTCCCCCACTTTCATCCTGCCCGTCACGTTAGGCGGAACAGTAAAAGAAGTCTCAGCACAATGCTACGAAGCTGAAATCAATGAATTTGAAGAGCTCGACGGCTTCATCGACATTGAAGAACTCGAGCCTGGCGACGACGGCAGACAGATCATCTGTCGCATCGAGGACGATCGCTGCGTTACCATAACAATGATCTACCCAGAATTCCCCATCACCGATACTTTCCTCGGGATAGATCTCAATAGTGGCCCAGGGGCAGAAGAGCGATTTGTTGAAAAGTTACGCGCACAAGGAATATCTGCCATCACCCAATTCGACGGAATCGTACTGCCAGACCATTTCATGATGATCGAGCTTGGCGAATCCATCACGTGGTGGGATGCACACTATTGGGGAAAAGACGGCTTCCACGAAGAAGCCATCGCACTACAATAAACCACCAAGAGAACCTCACACACCCGCTCGCCAGCAAAAGCGCAGGCAATCACCTCCACCTGACGCTTCCGGCTGACCGAGGCTTCACACTCCGCTACCCAACCCAATAACCCCAGCATTAGTTTGGCGATCGTCCGGAGCTACCCGACATTGACACGAACTCGCCGCACAAGTAGCTCATGCTCCCTGGCCGGGGTTTTCGCATCTCACCCTATTGTTTATTGACGCAAAGAGCCGTGGGTAGAGACCGAAATGGAGATTTCTCAAGAGCAAGTACCATTCTCGATATTGACGAAGAATACCGACGACAAAATAACCTCGTGTGGCATCACCACGACGAAACCGAACGTATGCAGTTGATCCCACACGACCTCCACAAGGTTGTTCGACACTCCGGTGGTTGGGCCAACTGGGGCCGAAATACGTAAAGCATATACAAGGACAAGGTAATGAAGCTGTCACACATTGAATTCACCCATCAGGGAAAACCCTGCGGTAGTCTCCGAATCCGTTCCATCGAGGAGAAGATTGGGCGCACGCTTCCTGCGGACTACAAGACGTTTATAAAGATGACGGGAGGCGGCACCCTCAGCCTAAAAAACTTCGTTCTCACGGTTGCGCCTCTTCCTGATGGTGAACAACTCGACGTCAACGTTGAACAGATTTTCGGCAATGGTCACTCCCCAGAAGATGGTAACGACCTGGCGGACTACGCCAGCTATCTCGCCGATGAATGGGAAATCCCTGATGAAGTTCTTCTTATTGGGCATTCCGAAGCGGGCATGCACGAAAGCTTTGTGATTAACTACGACCTCACAACCTTCCCCCTGCATTCTGTTCTCTATCTTGACAACGATGAACCGGAGCAATTCATTCTCGTAGCTGAGTCTTTCGGAGAGTTTCTCCACAAGCTAGCACCCTCGCCTGATTACGACCCAGAAACAGCGGGGCAAGAAGCACTTAACGACAAAACCCGACAAGACATTACTCGTGCTCGTAGAGGAGCCTTGTCACCGCAGCTAAAAGAATCGATCACTGCGACAGGTATTGCTGATTACGAACAGATCGTTCGCCGTGCTGCATACAACTTGGCCATAACTGAGGGTGGCTTCGGAGTGTGGGGCAGCAATGCCGCTTGGCTGGAGCTCGTTGATGTCGTGTATTGGGCAGCTCAACAGGTGCACCCGTCTCCCAGCCTTGAATCTTTCAAGGGGCCGTTGTGGGAAGATACTCCATGGGACGGCAATGAATACCAATTCCCCTCACTCATTAAGCGTTCATTCCTTATGGAGGATGACCATACTGGAATCACGTGTAGCGAAGCTATGCTTGAAATCTGGTGGAAGAGACGAATGAAGGCAGGCGTGCTTGCCGAGACGTCTGACGGTTTCAAGTTGAAAGATTCCTACATTGCAACAGTTCTCGAAACTCTGCGGTAGGCTTTCCTATCCGGTGGTACACGTCCGGGGGAAGATGGACTTCACTTTCCGGAACCTGTCACCGCTCAAGATTAATGTCAGATCACATGGCAGATACTTTCTGCTCATCTGTTAGAACCCGCCGCGCGCCCCTTATTCACATCGCCCCTCTTTCGCCCGGGCAATCCTTTCTGTCTGGTGCTCCCGGATGATAAGGCGTTCAAAATGTGCGACTGAGTTCAGCAAAGGCTCAGGATCAACTTGGTGATCGGCGTGGGGTCCTTGGAATAGGTTTGTCCCTCCTTGACGAGGCTCCTTTGCTAACAGGCGCATCAACGAATGGATTCGTACGTCACATAGAATGTCAGCCGGCGTGACCTTACCAGTATTCGTTCGCAACATTATTCATTACCTTGAGGGCACGGAAAACGCTCCGGTCTCTGATGAGAATCTCTGCGAAAACAACCGAGCTTCTAGTGTGAATCGTGGAGAGAATCAACGCACGCTAGTTAATGAAAGCTAAGTCGCAGCAGCGGTGTAAGTGATCTCCCGGGAAGCGTGCCATCAGCCCGCCTGAGCTGGGGAAAACATGAGCGCTACGATTAACGCGAAGCCTCATACCGCTGAGGAAAACCTCATCAAACAAGGCCATAACAGGGCGACTACTGGTTGTCACACGGCAGTTGGGTGCGGATGAAGTATTTGCCGTCCTCACCACACAAGAACCTGATCCAGAAGAGAAGAAATACGACGAAACACTATCCGCCTTGTTGGCTGAAAATAACCCGGCCATTGTTGTCAGAGAGATCCTCGCCAACAACAGCGAACCTGCCTCTAGTGAGCTGGCGTACAGCGTTGCAGCTACGGAAAGTGTAGAGATGACGAGGCTGATTCCACCCCACCGCAGGCGGCATCGGAAGCAATTCGCTCACCAATCAGCCTGTCTAACACACTTCACAGCACGTGTCAGTTACAAACTAGGGGTGGTCGCGCTTACTTCTACTTTGTAAAGCAACTATAGATTCAGAAAAAGACAGCTCTGGATGTTCATGACGAAACTGCTTTAAATCATCTACAGGTGGGGCCGGTACACCAGATTCGGCGATCTCATCAAAAGCAGAATGGCGTGTCAAGGATTGGAAACCCCAGATGCTAATTAAGGCAGCTACTGCGGCGACTAAATACTGGCCAGAAATAAGAGCCAATACCGAAGCCACGATTAATACAAAGGATCCAAATATTACCATCAGCTTAATCATAAGAAGACCTCATGGAAATGTAACGTGTGTCATCATTGAAAACAGGCCGCTTTAACGCCCGCATATCCTGTCAGCTCTGCAGCAAGCGCGCCAAGCGCTCCACCGGCAGCAATCATCTTTTCATAGCTGAAGCTGGCTCCCCACATAACTTGTACCGCTTCTTTGACACCACCCAGCGAATGTATATACTTTTTGATTTTGAGCAGTTTACCTGCCGCTACTAAGTTTCCCCCGACCAGGGCCACAATGGCACCAGTACATGCCAACTTGTTTGCATAAGGGACTATGTCGGTTCGATCCGGAGTTCTTAGTAATGAATTTTGACGGAGCCAGTTTTTAGTAGCATCATCGCCTTTCAGTAAGACTTCATCCGGGATGGACATAATAATATCCAGACCCTTTTCGAACTCATCCGCTTCGCTTTGTAAATTAGGATCCAATCCTTTGCCAGAAAAATTAGACGAAGAAACAGAATTGGGAGAAGTGAGAGGTGTAGCAGCAAAGCTTCCAGGCGCAGAAACTATTGACACACCCAAAGCAAGGGTAACGACACCAGAAATATATTTGACACTGCAAAATGCCATTATAAGCACTTTTAAAAAAGTTGGCAGTTCCTTCTACACTATAGAGGATTTTTTAATTTTCTCCAAATCGCCAGCAGATGTGGCCACCTATGTTCCCAACACCAGGTTTAGTCCACGAAGGCAAAATCTCCACATCACGGTGTTAAAGTGCCGAGTAGCTTGACGCAGATACGCCATATCTCCTTCGGCAGCCGCTCCACCGACATCGACGAGGTCGAGCTTGTATGTCAGAGTAGCAACGAAGTCAAAGTAAAAGTCAAAATCGCGAGGGCGTAACTTTTCATGCTATTCGTCAACGGTGATGTCGGCAATCAAATGGCTGAGTTGTGCTGAGAGGATTCTCTTTAACGGTGAACGAATCATATTTGGTACCAAGTTTATGAATGCCATCCTTAATTCTGCACTCGGCAGGCTTGATACACCTCAATATCGCGTTGAGTAGGTGGTTCCCACCTTTGTTTTCAATACGCGTGACTAGTGACGGCCATCGCTGACTGTTTGAGTGGTAAAACCACCATCAACAAGGACCTTCCCCTGACCCTACTTTCAGCACCCTGATAGCTACCAAGTTCTCCATACAGAAAGAAGCGAAAGCCGTGGCCACTTTCACTACCCCCAATCCTCATTCTCGGAACTCACATCAGAGGCAACCCAGTAGGCTTCAAGAGAACCTCCTTCTCCCCTACCTGGGAGAATTTCTGCAAGCACCATAGGTTCGCGAGTATCGATACCCAACCAACTAAAGGTTCGCTCCCAGATACTCGCCCCTCAAGATCGGCGAATGTCACCAACCGATTTTCATTCCGCCGGCGAGGATCTGCCCGAGGTCCCTAGACTGGCCGGTCACAGGAGCGTCGATACCCGCCGTTCCACTATCTCTCGAGAGCATAGGTGCATGACCAGCCATCACCACAGCACCCACCCTTGCACGTCACAACGAGAAAAACTCGCCTGAGAAAATTTCCTCAAGACTCCTCGCCTTCCACTTATTCCGTGATATATTGCATTCCTATAGGAACATAAAGGTTTCAGAAGGCATCCCATAGGGAGGAAGGTCCACACTAGGCGGATTATCAGCAAAGCAACGGTGACACTAGCTTTTATTTTTTCTATCGTCATTAGCTTGGCATCAACTGCGGAGGCGACTCCGATTGACAACGACGGATCGAGTTCAAAACCAGATTCCCGACTGGCTGTTGATTTCTACGGCCAGCAGGTCAATAGCAAAGTGGCTGCACATCTCGAAAATGTAGGTCCGAGAGAATGGGCTCGATCTTGAAGAGGAAATCTATACTTCAACCTTTGACCCGCGCCGTCATGGTTATAGGTCGACTGTCCTCGGGTATTACAGTGCAGTAGTTACTTTCCATATCAAGAATTATGGCTAAGGCGATTCAGTCTCGAAAAATAGATGAACCCTAGGAAAGAAAGCTTAAGAATGAGCGCAGCCAAAGGTGCTGGGATCCTCGTCCTTATGGGAATAATCTGCCATGCGGTCGCATTTGGTGCTACAGCACTGATTCATGACAGCGATATTGACGTCAGTTTCATACCACTTTTGTTTCGATCCTTATTCGTCATCGGTTCGGGACTAATATTTGCTGCTTTATGGACTCCGGCATTAGTTAAAACCTCTCGACGTATCCTTGCTGTCCTTGTGGCTCCTGCCGGTACAGCCGCAGCGTTATGCTTTTTCATGATGTTCATAGAATCTAACGATCCGGATATTTTCTCACCGTGGCTTCTCGGTTATCCCCTGTTAGGCCTTGCGTTGGGTTCCATGTTCCACCTATCTGTCAGGAGGTAGATCGCAAAACCTAGCCGTGGAACTAAAGGAAAAGTGGTCTTGACCCAGTGAAGAAATTTATTGTTCAATCTATCAACATAAATTTCCTTTACTATTTGCTAAGATGTGTCGCATTCTAGAATGAGGGTGGGTTTCAAGTTGATTATTGAGAAGATAGAAATAGTCGACAGCGGCCAGACATGGTCATCACACACCTGGAGTCCAACGATCGGGCGAAAGGTTTCACCTCAATTCGTTCATGATATTGCAGAGCTGTACTACATGAGAGAAGGAAACAAATGATAACAATGACGATTGTCGGTGCACTAGTAATCCTAGCCAGCTTGCAGTACTTTCTTCCTCGATGTGGACCCGACTTTCTTGGTGTGATAATTCCTATTCTGTTTGCGATAGCAGGAGTAATACTGCTGGCAAATACTGGTGTTAGCAGAATTCGAGACATTCTATTACCACTTGCCGGATTCTTCGCCTTGCTTTGCATCTGGGGTGGGCCCTTGAATCGAAAAAATCCAACCCTCGCGAGAAGAATGGGCCAGGTTGGCCGGGAATCAGATAAATCACGGAAATTCAAATGAACATCATGCTCCCTTGTGACACATGCGGTCCGACGGTTACCGGATTATAGCCGTCTTTTCTTCGAAGATCCGAACATTCCTACACTATGTCGTGAGACACATCCGAGGGTAATTCGCATGTGCGTTTTACGCAGTGGAGGTCCACGGATAAGCCCCTCCTATGGGTGGGCCTTCAGCTAGAACAAAGGTCCGGTGCATGTGAGGTAATAGACATTCTAAGCAGCGGGTATTGTCTGAATTGCGACGATGGCGTCAAATTCAACTGCTGATTGCGGATACATTAATCATGTGTTCCGACGTGCATGTCGGAATCTACGGCAATGTCCTCACCAGAAAATTCCGTCACCGCTATTCAACACGACTTGGACAACACTGCCAGGACCTTCCTCCTCAGAGGAGACAAGGCCAAACATATGGGCAAAGTGGTACAAGAAGAACATGCCACTTGCCGACGTCAGAAACACCACCTACCTCACCACCATGAAATTACGCCACAATACAGTTCCCTCATCACGGGGAAATCCACCTAAACCACGAAAAGAAGGTGCATCATTATGAAAACCCTTGACGATCTCGTCGCTAAGTATCCCGGCAACTGGGATAACCGGCTTGCTTGATCTTGTGGCTGAAGTTGTTGAGGATATGGCGTCTTCCGGCGAGGTGGTGCCTGCTCCGTTGGAAAGCCGTAGCTGCTCGGGGAAGTTCAATGTGCGCACGTCTCCGTCGTTGCATCGACGGTTGGTCATCGCTGCCAAGGCGGAGGGCATTTCTTTGAACGCATTGATCAATCAAATACTCGCGTCCGTCTAGCTGGTAGCACCAGAATATGCTGCCACCGAGATCGAGCAACAGCACCCACACCACGACATCAACGAGATCATCAGAGATGCTCGCCAGTATTAACGTGACGGCTGCCGCCGCCCCGTTAGACTATGTGACCATCTACCGCCACCCGGTTTCAACCAATTCCGGTTTTTAGATGCATTGGTTTTGGTTTAGATGATGCAACAACGGCACGAAACCCCTGTTCGGGGCGGGTTCACGCTAATCTGAAAGTGTCATAACCAATAATGGTTTCAGGGTTAAAACAAACATTGGTTAACTGGTCCATATGTGAATAGCACGTAGCCACACTTTTAACACTGCACTTCAGAAGACAAACACTCCCCTGTGATGTAGGAAATAAAAGACTGCCTTCCGGTGGTGCACTACTGGAAGGCAGTTTGAGAGCTACAAATATACTGATTGACAGTTTATTATGTTCACCGCCTGAAAGTGTTGATAGCTTGGAATTTAGATTGGAATCGAAATCAAAAGATTCGCATATTTTTGGCAGCGATATTTCGAGAAGTCACCGAAGCTACTCCAAGCCGCTATTGAGTCCTGAACTGTTAGGCTCCGGCATAGCTGAATTTTTGGTACGTGAGCACTGACGGTGATGAGTTTTGTTTTTCCGGAGTTAAGGTGAGTCGATATTGATCCAGCAGCGGGTCTCTTCTATTCCGGAAATTGCGTTTAATAGGCTTGTTTTCCCTGATCCGTGTGGTCCGCAAATGGCAGTAACTATACCGCTGTGTACTCTCGAGTCTGACACTCTGATATTTGTCCGGTTTTTCTTGACAGACCAAGATTTGATATTTCTATAGTGTATCGTTTACTCATGCATCATGGCGCTGAGTACGTTCCTTTTTTACCGTTTCTGTAATCAGTATGATTGCAGAAACGAGGGTTAGAACTACTCCAACTCCGCTCAGCAGTAGATTACCAAATACGATCACACTGAGAACGAAGATGATTGCTCCGACAGCTATACCGAGAGTTGAAAAGGTCGATATGTTCACACTAGTTCTCCTCCAGGTTAGAAGATAGTACTGCAATGTTATCATATTCCAGGATTTTCTTTGTAAATAGACCGTACCTGGGGTGGCCGCCAGTGCTTCACAAAAGTCGACTGTTGAGCCTGTGAACGGCGCATACACCAGGCAACATACCGAAGATTGGCAATCCACGACGGGTGCACGAAGCCTGCAGAAAATGAATGGTTACCACCTCAACATCGTCAAAGAACGGGATCGTGCACCCGACTGATGTTATTCTCGCTGACCACAGCCCCGTTGATCGCTGCAGCCCTGCCCGATGTACTAACTACCGTTACTGGTTCTCCGCCCTGCTCGCCGTTTCGCCGACAGCTATCGTTGTTGGTGCGACGTCCATCTTTACCATTGACGCAGTGGGCCAACGACCCTGCCAACGCCACCATCGATGACCTTGGTGTTGATCTGTTCCGATGGTCATTGGCAGCCACGCTCCGCCACGCACTGACAGGTGTCAATGCGAACATAGATGTCGGTACATGTGTCACACACAAACAAAGAAAATGCTATACCCCCTAGCACTCTTGTGGTCCGGCAATCCTTACGCAGACAAGGGAAATGTCCCCGGCAGTGACCCGCAACGCACTCAAAGCAATAGACAACGTAACCACATCCTAGAAAGGACACACCATGACCACTGCTATATCACCCGTAACCGTGACCGCCTCCCGGTGGTCTGGCGGTTGGGATTTAGTTCTCAATGACGATCACGCCACCAGTGTGACACACCTAAAAGATGCCGTCACTCAAGTACGTGACTACCTCGATACGGTAGAGCCAGCAGTCGATCACGCCACTGTTCCCGTTCACGTCGAGATGGAATTAGGTGGACTCCAAGACGATATTGCCAACGCGAAAGCAGCCAGCGCACACGCAGCACGTCAACAAGAAATCGCTGCTGCCGAAGTACGGCGGATCGCCCGCGAACTGAGCAGTAAGAAGATCAGCGCCGACGATATAGCGACCCTGCTCGACGTCAGCCGTTCTCGCGCTTATCAGCTACTAACCACAACGCGGGGGCAATAATTCGACATGTAACCACCACATACCCACGAAACGTTCCACTGGGGTATGCTGCAGTCGAACGTTTCGTGGGTACTAGTTATCTACATCGTGTTGCCTTGTTATGTCGCTATAAGGTAGCCAAAGTTTCGTAGCGGAGTGTGGGTAGTTGAATGTGCGGCACTGGGCGCTGTATCCCACATCAGACGACTAAACCGTATTCCTGGCGAGATGTGGGAACCAGTCGCTTACCTCACAGGATTAGACGATGATGATATTTCCATCGACATGAACCCTATCATCTCCGCCAATGTTGTAGAGCTTCGACGCAGAGGCTGAGGAATTGCACATTGAGGCAAAGCGGGAATGTAGGCGCTCTGCCCAGTCCCAACGCGAAGTAGCTCGAGGGCTAAAATAGTGCGGTTATAGGGTATGTGACATGGTCGCAATTTTAGGAATATGTCACTAACGAGCCGCATAACTAGCTGCCAACTAGATAGGATTCACCACTGTTGCGATATACCGGGAAGATATACCACCGGGTGATCTTCACAATATTGAAATGTTGATGTTATTAGAAGCGTCTGAGTCAACGTTGACTATGGTTGCTTGGCTGAGACAAAAAGGGGTGGCGTTTTAACCTCAGTAGAAAGACCCAGAGAGGACATGATTTTGTTTTATTTATCAGATCATGATTGATACTTGAACCCATCGATTATAAATAAGCTTGTTATATGCGCATAAAACATAAATAAACTTGCTTTATGTTTATAATTAACTTTGGCCGATCATATTTAATTGATACTGTTGGAGACACACCGCCGTCACTCGCTGCCGCAGGTAACCTTTGCGATTAGAATGAGCAAGGAATCATCATCTGGCAGGTACCCGCAGTGTCCACGCCTGCCGGCACCCCTCAGAAATACACCACAGAGCGAGGTAGAGCATGAAAAATCAAAGCATCCCTCTCGTATCCTGGATACTTTTAGCTATAGGCCTCGTTTTTATTGGTCTGTTTATAGCCGATAAAGCGGATACTATAATCGGCATTTGCGGCATGGTTCTCTGCACCCTCGCAGTAGCTACGCGGTTACGTCATTCTTCCAAGAAAAAATCCTCTTGAAACTGGACGTGGCGGGGCGTAACAGTGCGATACCGTACCGCCCCGCCACCCTTCATTACAACATTGACGTGTCAATGTTGTTGATAGAAGCGGATGGGTCGACGGTGACCGAGCTTGTCCTCAGAGGTAAGACGTTAAAAGTGCAGACGTCGCGACCTCAACGGTGTAAACCAGAAAACCAACGCACCTAACAAGCAGAATTGGTGTCAACCGGGTGACGGCAAATGGTCACGTGGTTTAAGGAGTAGTGATGGTAGTCGTCACGTCGATGCTGCAGGGTGCCCCGAATAGTATGATGCTGCAGGGTGCCCCGAATAGTATGTGGTTGAGACACCCTTGAGTCCATCACAGTGCACGGAAGCTAGCGCACCTGCTTTCGCAGAAGGGACAGTGGGCTAAATACCCACAACCGGGTATCGCGGTTAAGAATGAATCAATCCTCCCCACTCGACTGTATCCAGCCCCAAAGCCCGTACCACAACTGCAACATCATAGAGGGGAAAATGGCTATCAGATCCCCACTTTGCCCCCGTCTTTTTAGCGTATCCTTTAACCCATTTCCAATCCTTATGGCCATTCCAATCAGAGAACGAAGACCATGTCATTCTTGCTGCCTCTTCCATGGAAATCCACTGAATACCTCTTATGAATTGACACTGGTAGGCAGACTCTGGATCCGCATTAAAATTAGTATCTGTTACATCACGAGGTGCATCCCCCACTCCACCCAAAGCGAACACATGAGCTTTGACAGGAAGGCGTTGCCTGTTTAGCCGATTGAGAGCAGAGGCAATATTCGTCAATGGGCCAATACAGGCGATCACATCTTCCTCGCAGGCTAAAGATTGTTCCAGGAGATCAACCGCACATCCTTCGGCTAAGGGTCGATTGCATTGATCCCAGTGACCATTTATCCCATCGGAACCATGCCGAAGCATTGGCTTCCAACCGGCGGGGTTTAACCCCACCATCGGTTGCATACCAGTTGCAAAAGCTAGGGTCTGCGCAGCTTGTTGGGCGGAGACATTTCCCCCAACGGTCGTGATGCACACATCACGCTGAGAAAGCATCTTCGCCAGGCGAACAGCAAAAACATCATCAATGCCCCCATCAGAATCAACGATCAATCGTCCTCGCATGCCCCTATCCTGCCAAAATATTCAACCCAGAACATCCACTACTATGAGCCACAAACGCGGCTTGGAGAACACAAACCCTAAGTATCAAACCCCACATCATGCCGAGACCACCATCTAAACCGTAGTTGCTCCTAGTGATGCCGTAATGTGGCGACACGTGCCCCCTTCAGATAGGAAGCATTCCTAATACTTAGGTGTAGCCATGTGATCCGCTATCTCCCTTTACTGTGCCGAGTTGCAGAAGGATTTTCATATTTTAGATAAACGCCGTCATCGACACCGACACTAATTTTCCCCGCAGCAGTACGTAGCAGTTTTAACGCCAAACGGGTAATAAATGGCTCTCTCCTATATAATACATAACACTTCCCCCTCCAACTACCACAGATCCCCCACTCAGCCCGAGATACACGGCACATCACACGTGCACTTATGCTGGTTCTATGGACCGTGTACCTCATGTCGTAAATGATCAGCCAGGTCATAAGGCTCCACCCGCCATGGAAATTGGGGCGGGGATTGCGTCGATAATTCTCATGGCTGTTGTCTCAATCCTCAGCCTAACCGGACAGACCTCTAGGATATTCCTCCTGGCTGTCGCTATAGTCACGATGCTCGGCTGGATCAGCTACCTCCGGCCGGCCACGGGCCACTGATGCGCCGCTTCTACTCATACTGCTGCTCCCCATCGTGATAAGCGCGTGGACCCTCACAAGCGACGTCCATATGGGATTGTTGAATGCGTCTGGTTTCGCCGGGATAAATACATCATGTCTCTTCAGCTACTTCATGCGCCGGTGGCAGAAATAACCCCACAACCAGGGTGAATATAGTACCACTTCCTTATCACGGTCACTTACATGCCAACAATCACCACCAGGTGCACTCCGATACGGGCGAAGGCTAATGCTCGTAACACCACGCCACTGAAACCCCAGTGCAACGGAGCAGCTCCACGTTTCCCACCAACACAGCCCTCGGTCAGGCCAGGCACAACGTAACGAGATGCGCACCTAGTAGTGTTGCACTGCTCATACGCATGGGTGTGAACTACTGCCCGAGAGCCACCACGAGAACATCACACTCCCCAACATTAACCATGAAATCCCGGTAGAAACGTTTTCTACAACACAACAAAACCCACGCCAGGCCCTTCAGGACTCAACACAACTCGCGACACAACTGCCGAATCTACCAACGTTGAAATCCCACCCCTCAGAAGCACAGAGCCTATTCAGAACTAGCATACAAACTCCTAAAATATAGTTCCGAGTGATAGCCTTATCTCTACATTCGATGAGGTCTGTACACGCGATCGATTTTTGTTGTCGCCGGCGGTGGTCGCACGCGCTGGCCGAGGGATAGTTCAGGTGTTTCTGACAATGATCAACCGATAGAAATAGCCCCCACCGGGATCACAACCACAGCGGTCAAAGGACGCGCTGCCACGCCGGTACGTCTCGGCAACCAGGATTAATGGTGCATATCTCGTCACTGCGGCTGGGCTATTTCTTTCCCTCAACGATCATTCACACACCCACCACCGTCGCGCTACCCCTTCTTACCTCGCGCACGGGGGACGGTTTTCACGTGAAACATTCACCACCGTCGACCGAGAGATCCCATGACTTTTAAGACACTCGTACACCAATCATCTGGCCTTATTACTGCTGCGCTAATCCTGTCACTACTCGCAGCCATGGCAACCCTAGCCCAGCCGCTACTCGTAGGGAAGCTCATTGAGTCAATTGGCACCGCCGCCGTCGTTCACCCCACCATCATGCTCGTCACACTTATCATCGGCGAAGCGATCCTTCTTGGTGTCCAGATGTACCTCACCGCCATCGCCGCCGACCGCGCAATCCTCACCATCAGACAGAAACTCACACACCATCTCCTCCGCCTACCGTTACAGGCATATGACAAAGAAGGCGCTGGCGCATTCGTCACCCGCCTGACCTCAGATACGTCCGTCATCGGCACCGCTTTCTCCTCTGCACTCGTCGAATCAGTCGGAGGCGTCATTGTTGTCATCGGCGCCATCACCTACATGGCCTACCTCGACACCATTCTCTTCAGCATTGTCATCCTTATCCTCGTTCTCTCCCTGCTCATCATCACCGTAGCAACGACAAAGATCTCTCGTCTCTCCGTCGACGTACAAGACAACCTCTCCCATATCGGCTCCCTCCTACAGGCCTCCATCAGCGCCATGAAAACCGTCAAATCCTCCACCGCAGAACGCCTCATCACCGTGGAACTCAACAAAAGAATCTCCACCACCTACACAGCCGGCAAGACAATGAGCCGCATCGAGTCCATCCTCACCCCCATCAGCACCGTCACGGTCTACATCTCACTCGTCGCCGTCCTCATCTTCGGTGCCGTCCGCCTCGACAACGGCAACATCACAGCCTCCGAACTCATCGCTTTCATCACTGCACTCTTCCTCATTGTCAACCCCATCGCTCACATCGCAGAAGCAATCGCCTCCTTCCGACAGGCCTCCGGTGCATTCGCACGCATCCGCACCGTCCTCAATACACCCCTCGAAGCAGACCTGGACACCACAACCAACACGACGACCGCCGGCACACCCAACGCTTCTACTGAGCATGATCTCCACATCACCACTAACCAGACTAATTCCGTTGTCCCCCGAAACTCCCCCACCACCGTCTCCGCCAACACGGACATAACACACACCCCCGCACTACCCGTTCGTTTTGAATCCGTAACGTTCAGCTATAACGACCATCACGTCCTCACCAACGTGTCCTTTGAGCTTCACGCCGGGGAGAAAGTCGCCATCGTTGGGCCCTCCGGGTCAGGGAAAACAACACTGTTATCACTCCCTCTTCGCTTCTACACCCCCGACAGTGGACGCGTCATCGTCGGGGATCAACAGGTGTCCGAATGGAACCTGGCCCGGCTCCGGACATATGTGTCCTACATCGAGCAAGAACCCATGCTCCTGCCCGGCACGCTGCGCACCAACCTGACCCTCGGCCATGACCATGACGTCCCCGACTCCACTCTTGCCGGCCTACTCCGTCACGTCGGGCTCCCCGCCTTCGCTAACAAGGACGGGCTCGACACCGTCATCGCTTCCTCCGGGGCTGGTGTATCCGGTGGTGAGCGTCAACGCATTGCCATAGCTCGAGCGATCATTCGGAATGCGCCACTCATCATTGTCGACGAACCCACCTCAGCACTCGATGCCGCATCCGGCTCCACAGCCGTCGACTATCTCCTATCCACGCCCGCAACCGTCCTACTGTGCACCCATGACATGACAATGGCTACACGGGCTGGTCGCATCATCACACTCACCAATGGACGCATCACAGAGAACCACAACCATATGGCTCACTAAAGTCGGGGAGTCATCCGGTGGCTTGTCCACACACCCGTGTGGACACCAAGCTACTTTCCCCTTTTCTTTAATTTCTTTTTAATCTTCACTATCTCATATTTTCTAGCTTTCTCAGCTTTGTTATTAGCTGACATGTTTGACCTTTTCTTTTCTTTTCTGATCTCCCGATTCAGTTTTATCGCCTGCTGCGCCTTCGTCGAGGTTCCTGTGAGTTGCTGCTTAGCAATTTCTCGACGCAACCTCTTCGGATTTCCTTTCCGTGGCGAATCGATATTGCCCGGAACTGGCGCAGAGCGAAGAGTACACCGCGCAAGAGCAGTGCCATGTTCCAAAAACCAGGCGTAAAGCTCTGCATTAGTCGGCTCTGGCCCAAACACCACCCGGGTAGCCCGGAACTCTCCAGAATCAGATGTTTCGTATATCCCACACCAGAACTGACCGTCATAGAAAAGAGTAAATTGAGCTGTCATCATTGTCTCCAGGTACGCAAAAAGCGGACCTGACGACGCTGGATTCTTCACCCGATCAACAGGAGAAGCGACGAATGCTCATACAGGATGATCACCGCTCGGACTTCCGACCGAGACTGTGCGGTTTGCGCATCAGGAACTTACAAAATGGATGATACAAACTAGCTAACACCAAGACAATTTTCTGCTGTCAGTAATCCGACCGCACAGCGCGAATCTCCTCCTCCCGGAAGGAAACTCTGCCTCCAGGAAGCATGACATGGCCAACCTGGAAGCAAATCACCACCTCACACAACCTTCACCAACTACTTCCCCAGGGTGACAAAGCACCTACACGTCGGGCCTCGAAAGATGTAACCTCCTCCCCCACCACGCATCGATAAGCCACTGATCATGGCTAACGACAATAAGCGTTCCCTCCCACACAGCGAGAGCAGCCTGCAATGCCTCAATAGTATCCACATCAAGATAGTTCGTCGGCTCGTCAATAATAAGAATCTTTGCCTCCTGCGCTGCAGCAACAGCAAGCTGGACGCGCCGCTGATTTCCCGCCGACAACTCCGCAATAGGCGTCGCCCACAGCGACGGGTGAACAACCCCACGCCCCACATCACCAACCCCCCGCAACCACCGCTCCTCACCAAAACCAGGATCCAACTGCCGAGGCAAGCGTTGTGGCACATGCACCACACTGTCATCACGACTAACCGTCCCGGAAGAAACACCCGCACAATCTGGTGGCGGATAGCCCGCACCTATCCAGGTGACCAGCGTTGTTTTCCCCACACCGTTATCCCCTGTAATAAGGAGCTTCTCCCCATACCCCAACTCACAGTTCACCTCCGCCAATCGGCCCTCCACACGGGCACCCCGAATGGACACCGCAATCCCACCCCCTGCCGGGGCAGGCGTGAGAGGCAAAGTGAGTGCGTAATGCCGCGGTTTCCGCACCTCACGCTGCGTCAAACGCTCAAGGTCACGATCATCACGAGTCGTACGACGCGTCGCCGTCGCAGCAGCCCGGTCAGAATAGAACTTCTTCGCCATCCCAGTCGCCGTCGACAACCGACGACCCCCCTTACCAATCGCCTGGCTCACATCACGGTGCTGGTGAATGGAACGCTTCGTAGCCTGCTGGGCAGTATGAAGACGCTCATGGTGGCCCCGCGCACATGCCTTGGCTTCCAGGTAGTCACGGTAGTTTCCACGACACTGGTACAACCCACCCACAGCCGCCCCACCCGATGCCATCCGGTACGCTTCCCACGTCGCGGTATCAAAGTCATACATGACCGTCGCCGTGGACTCAATGAAATCACGGTCATGACTCGCAACCAGGACAGGGCCTGGCCAATCCGTGAGAAGGTCAATAAGAAAGCGGACAGCAGCACGGTCAAGATGATTCGTTGGTTCATCCACAACCACACAATCCGGGCGTGAGATCAGAAGCGACGCTAAAGCAAGACGAGCACGTTGCCCCGGTGACAATGAATCAAGCGGCCGCGACGCCCCCTCACCTGTCAACGACGTCAGATTCAACCCGGTGAGAACCTGATCAATTCGTGCGTCCAGACTCCACACATCCTTAGCGTTCATCTCACCAAGCAGATGGTCATAGTCCTCGACCACGCGTGGATCATCAGGGTTGAGGGCAATCTGCTGTGTGAGCACCTCAAACCTCTCGGCAAGGGCGCTAACACTGTGTAACTCATGTTTGAGAACATCATCGACAGTTGTCACACCCGGTATGTCTCGCCCCAGGTCACTCGTCATCCCACCGATGGTTCCGTTGACATCGACAGTGCCATGGTCCGGCGTCAACTGCTGCGTCACAAGGCTCAAGAGCGTCGTTTTACCTGAACCATTAGGCCCAACCAGAAAGGCACGCTCCCCTGCCCCAATATGAAGGTTGACATCATCGATGAGCGGACGGGCATCGTAAGAAAATCGGACGTGGGAAAGATCGATATGAGGCACAGTAATCTCCATGAGCGCAGTCAACGGTGTAGCGTCTCAGCTCAGCTGAGTGGAGATTACTTCTTCAACGGAACGACCAGTCCTTACCTCACCGGGAATACAATGCCACTCACCCTACCTATCACGCCCCTCCCCACACAACCTGTTGACGTGCACACACTATCGTCACCCCGCACATTAACCTCACAGACCGTGGAACCAACCATGCCCCATTGTCACACAACCTCGAGAGCAGGTTGTCGTGCGAACGCTTGCGGATCTCGGGTGTAACACCAGGGTAAACGCATCGCATGCACGGTTTCCGCGGTGACTTCCTGCGGTTCGCCCCAATCCCGAACAACGTCAACATCCGGTGCGATGCTGACCTCATCGCGGAATAGGGCTGGGGTATAACGGTGGCCAGTATCTGGCGTGACGATGACAGTGGCGTGCTTTCGCCGCGGTGAACGGTGGTGAACATGCGGGCTATGAGGCATCGGTGTGCCGGTGCCGCAGGCGTGGGTTCGTTCAAAGGTGGCGGCGGCGAAACACGCTCCGCTGGATAGTCCCGCAAAGAGACCATAGTTCTTCAGTAAAGAAATAGTGCCAGCGCGTGCAATGGGGAATGACACCCAATGAATCGCGTTGTACAGCTCGGGTTGGACATTACGGAATTCAATTGAGCTGCCAATCCCCGCGATAAGCATATCGGGGTCGTCGACGTGTGCGGAGCCGAACGTGATACTCCCGAATGGTTGGATTCCGATCACCTCATGCGCAAGGCCCGTTGATGTGATGCCACGCGCCAGGCCCGCGCTGGAGGCACCGGAGCCCACGGCGCTGACAAGACTGACACTCTCATAGCCCTGCTCGCGGAGACTTGCGGCAAGATCAGCACCAATAGGTTCATAGCCCAGGTAGTGGTCAGGGCAATGATATTGCTGCATCCAATGCCATGAGGGATTCGATGCGGTGAGTTCCTTAACCCGCGCAACGCGTCGGCTTTGGTCCAGTTTGAGCGACGTTGATGGGGGCATGTGCTCCACGGTGGCACCCAGGCATGCAAGCTGGTGGGCAAGCGTCTTATCGATGGTGGTGGAACCCACGATGTAGCAGCGTAGTCCAAAGCGATGGCACGCTAGAGCCAGGGCGTGCGCGTAGATTCCACTGGATGAGTCGACCACAGTATCCCCCGGGGAGAGTGTTCCCTCGTCCAAGAGGTGCCGTAGTGCACCAGTAGCAGATGCCATTTTCATCGATTCAAATCGAAGAGCGAACAGGGTGTCTTCGAGTCTGATGAGATCGGGTGTGCCGATCGCTTGGGATGTGTGAGCATAAATTTTCACGGTGTTAGCCTCGTACACGTTCAACGATGGTCAAGGGAAGGTTGAGGGATGTGAGTGCTGCACAGCAGTCGCAAACCTGTGCGTGAAGGGCCGACCACGCGGTGCCAGTTTGCGGGCCCGATGCGGTGGCGCTGGCGTCGAATAAGATTCCGGCTATGGATCCGCTGTGGGCAACTTGCACTCCCACGGCGCGACAGTCACCACAGATGTCCAGGAGGAGATCGAGCTCTGGTTTGTGGAGGCGTTCTTGGTTTAACAGGGCGCTGCGGGTGGCTACTTTCCCAATCCCGGCGGCGTCACGGGCGGCGAGAGCCTCGCCGAATGTGTCTCGTAGGGCATCGAACTCGCCGATGGTTGTTGACGAATACTGGTTGCTACGAGCGTGCAGTTCTTCCGTGTCGACAGGTTCCCCGCAGCGACATCCGACGACCACGAGCGGGGGCAAGGTGTAGTTCCACCGGTGGAAGATGATCCCTTTCCGCTGGGCGAAGAGGCTTGTTCCCTGTGTGTCGTTGTTCATGGTGGGGTCGCTGGCACCTTCGGCGGCCACGGCTAGTCGGGCTAGGTGGTGGGTCGGTAGGGTGACGTGTGCACTATCGGTGACTGCGCGGATGGTGGCGACGACGTCGGCGGTGGATGAGCCCATTCCCCATCCGGAGGGAAGTGTGGATGTGATGGTGAGTTCACCGGTGAGGTGTAGTCCATGGGTGGTGGCCAGGTAGTCAAGGGCGAGTTCGGCGGCCCGTCGTGCTTTGGTTCGACGAGTCTCCCCCCGTAGCCGGTGCCCGCGTGGGGTCGTCGAGGTGGGTGCCCTGCCGGTGTGAGGTGGGTCGGGGACGAACCGCGCCCGGGTGTGCCGGGAGTTCATGGGCAGGGTGACGAGACCATGCCACTGTGATTCGTGGTCACGACGGCTCGATGATGATGGCGTCCAGGTGAAGACGCCTTGGAGAAGTTCACCGTGGTGGCCGCGGCATGTGCCATGCCCTTCACGCATGGTGGTCACCTGGTTCGTTGCTGGTGGTGTGGTGTCGCAGGTGGAGGCCAGCGAGCATGCTGAGAATGGCAGCTACCAGTGTGGTTATCCCCAGTGATAGGCCAGCGCCATGCCAGCTGGCGGTCTGTAGTCCAATGCCCGCTAGTGATGCTCCTACACAGACACCGATGCTTTGTCCGACGCCGTTGAGGGACAATATGGTGCCTCGGTGGTGGGATTGGCGGACGAGGATCGTGGTGACGCAGGCTGCAATCACCGCGTGAGATATCGCGACGAGGGATGTGCAGGCTAGGGCAATAATTAGGTGTGGTGCATGGAAGAGGTAGTAGACGGCGCCTGTTCCCGATAGGCTCGCGATCGTCATGACGAGTGCCATGGCACCTGGGGATTCGATGGGTTTAAGGGCTTTGCCGCCGAACCAGTTTCCCAGGAAGAATGACAGGCCGGAGAGGCTCCATACCCAGGTGAAAACTTCGGAGGATAGTCCGAAGTGGTCGTGATAGAACACTGCGACAAAGGCGAGCTGCCCCATGAATGCGGCGGTACGCAGCATCGATACTCCCAGCAGTGGAAGGGCTGCGGGTGTTCGGGCCGCGAGGGTGAACGAGGCGAGGTAGTTTGTGGTGTTGCCTCGTATGTCTGCGGGTGGGGCGCTATCGGTGGTGTTGTGTGTTGTGTGGGTTGTGTCTTGTCGTTCTGTGTGTGCAGTGATACTGGTCTGGTGTGCCCGTCGACGGGAGATGATGGCGACTGTGAGCAGGCATGTGATGGCCACCACGATCATGTTGCCCTGCCACCCCCAGATCAGCGCGGGACCTGCCAGAATTGGGGCGGCCAGCATTGCTGTGAGTGTCATTGTCGAACTGACCAAGGTTGCTGCGCGGCCGGCTTCGGCGTCGTTGTGGAAGGTGTCGCTGGCTTGGGCCGAGATCGCTGGGTTGAGGACGGCGGTGCCAGCGCCGATGATGAGGCAGAATGCGATCCATGTCGATGTGTGGCTGACCACGGATAGTGCGCACCCGAGGCCAAGGGTGGCTAGGGCTAGGTTAATGAGGCGCTGGCGGGGTATGGCGTCGATGAGTGGGGCACACAGGACGCCGACGATGACTGCCGCGATGCCGCCTAATCCGCGGAAACTGCCGATTGTTGACGAGTGTCCGTGGGCGTCGGCGGCGATGTCGACAAGGAAGTTGCTGAAGATGGTGAATGGGACGAGGCCTAGCGCGGCTGCGAGAAGGAGTGGCCATGTTGTCCGTACCATTGAGAAATCTGTGGTACGGGTGGTGGTGGGTCCTCCTGTTGTGCTCATTGGTTCTCACTCCGTGACGATGAGTAGACGTAGAGGGGCGAGGCATCAGCGCTGAATTGGGAGAAGGGAAAATGCTCAGCGGTTAGGCCGGCAACTCCGTCTCCGAGGAAGTGGCGGATGATGGCGGAGCCTGATTGTGCGTAGAAATACAGTGGAATGGTGTGTTCTAGGCAATGGGTTCGGATCTGGTCGAAGCTGCCGTCGCTGACGGTCATTCCTGTGGAGAGCACGATGTCGGCGTCGGTGAGGACGTCGGTGGCGTCATGGGCTACGGGGAGTCCTAGGCACGTGTCCATGTTGCGGTCGCAGAGTAGTGGGGTGGCGCCTCGTGCGATGATGGCGTCAACGAGTGGGGTGACGACGCCGATGAGGGCAACTGTGGCGCCGGCGGGGGGATCGAGTAGGTCGATGATGGCGTCATCCCTCGCTACTGCGCGCTCCAGTGGGGTGCCGGTGGGCAGGGTGATGACGGTGCCGTGGGGATCGTCGCGATGGGGGCGTTGATCAGCGAGGACTGCGTCGATGACGGCCATCCGGACTTCTGCTGGGGCAGTTCGGAGGATCTCTGCGGCGCTGAGACCGGAAAAGTCGGCTACGTGGGGGCCTATTCGTCCGGCTTCGCATGAGCATGCGCCGAAGCTGGTGCCAATGCGTACCACGACGTAGCGGTTGCGGTACACCGGATCGTCATGGTCTGCTCCTAGCCGTGTGCCGTGTTCGAGGTAGAACACGCTGCGGGCAATAACATCACTACCTGTGGATTCGACTATTGCGCATAGGTCGTCCACGCATGTCGCGCGATCGTAGGTTGAGGAATAGGTTGTCATTTTTTACACCTCTTCTAGGAAACGTTGAAGTTTTTCTGCCGCGTCGAGGTTGCGTGGGGAGCTGATGGCCTCGGCGTAGTCGATGACGTAGATGTTGTTGTTCGTGATTGCCGGGGAGTCTTTGATTGGAGATTGTGTCTTGAGGTAGGTGATCTTGTCGTTGACCGGTTGTTTGTTGTAGTCGACGACGATCACTGCCTCTGGTTGGGAGGCCACAATAGGTTCCCAGCCGACGCTGGTAAAGAGGCTGTCAACATTAGCTGTGACGGAGGTGCCGCCGGCAAGATCGACTACGGAGTTGAGGGATGTTCGTTTGCCGGCTGTGTAGGGTTGGTCGGTTCCGGAGTCGTAGATGAAGACCTTGGGTTTTTTGGTGTGGTGTTTGTGGTTCTTCTCTTTGAGTGTTTTTTCGCGTTTTTTCAGGTTGTCGATGAGGGTTGTGGCGCGGTTGTCGACGTTGAAGATGGTCCCGAGGTTTCGTAGGTCTTGGTACATTGCTTCGATGGGTTGGGAGGCGCTGGGGTTCTTGGCGTTGTTGCCGTAGTTGTAGCAGGTTTCTTCCTGCATGTAGCTGTTGATTCCTAGTGTGTGGAGTGAGTCTGGGGTGATTCCACGTTCGTGGCTGAATCCTGCTTGCCATCCGGCTGAGATCCAGTCTGCTTTGGCGTTGACGAGGGTTTCTTGGCTGAGTACGGAGTCGCTGATGGTGTCGACTTTGTTGTAGCTGTCCCGGTAGGGGGATTTTTCTTTGATGCTGGTGATGGTCTTGGGGAGGACGATGCCACGCATGGTGTCTGCGAGGCCGAGGGCGAACATTTTTTCAATGGCGGAGGCGTCGTATGCTACGGGTCGTTCTGGGCGAAGGTATGTGTGTTCGATGCCGCAGTTACGTACGGTGATTTTTTCTTTGTCTGTGGCGGTGTCGATTGTCGCACCGCAGGCGGTGAGTGCTGTGGTGAGGCTGGCGGTGAGGAGTGCGGCTGTTATGGCGGTAGCGCGTGGTTTTGTCAGGTGGGGGGTCATCGTGGGGTGTCCTTTCTGGGTTGGGGTGGTGTTGTCTGGGTGTCGTCGGGGTCGTGGAAAAGTAGTGTTGTTGTGCCTGTTTGTGGGTGTGTGATGGTGCAAGCGTCGACGCCGAAGACGTCGTTGATGAGGTCTGGGGTGAGTGTTTCTTCGGGTGGTCCTGCTGCGTGTAGACGGCCGTTGTCGAGGACGACGACGTGGTCGGCGTGGAGGGCGATGTTGAGGTCGTGGATTGCTGCGATGATGGTGCGGTGGCGGGTCAGGCGTGTGAGTAGGTTGGTGAGGCGTACCTGGTGGTGCAGGTCGAGGTGGTTGGTGGGTTCGTCGAGGACGAGCACGGGTGTGTGTTGTGCGAGGGCTCGGGCGAGGAGGATTCGCTGGTATTCGCCGCCGGAGACGCCCAGGATGGGTTGTTCGGCGAGGTGGGCGACACCTGTGGTGTGGAGGGCGTCGTCGATGAGGGCGTCGTCGTGGGGGGTGGGGTTGGCGCGTCGGCTGAAGCTGACGATGTCGCGGGCGGTGAAGTTGAGTTCGTGGTGTTCGTTTTGTGGTAGTGCGGCGATCCAGCGTGCGGATTCGCGCAGTGGTATTTGGGTGATGTCGATGTCGTCGATGGTGATGGTGCCGGAGGTGGCGGTGGTTGCGCGGTAGATGGCGGATAGTGCGGTTGTTTTTCCGCATCCGTTGGGTCCGACGATGGCGACGAAGGTGCCTGGTTGGGCGTCGAAGGTGAGTCCGCGGATGATGTGGTTGTGGCCGCGTCGGATGTGGAGGTCTTTGACGGATACGGCTGCGGGGTGGAGGTCGTTGGTGGGGGTTGTGGGGGTCATCGGGTGCCTCCGTGGGTGTGGTCGGTGGAGCGGATGATGACGATGAAGAGTGGTACGCCGATGAGGGCGGTGACGATGCCGATGGGGAGTTCGCGTGGGGGGACGAGGCTGCGGGAGATGATGTCGACCCACACCATTAATATCGCGCCGATGAGTGGTGCGAGGAGGACGAGTGTGCGGTGGGTGGGGCCGCAGAGCATGCGGACGATGTGGGGTACGACGAGGCCGACGAAGCCGACGGTGCCGGATATTGCGACGAGTGTGCCTGTGCCGATTGCGATGATGATGAAGAGGATGCGGCGCATGTTTTTTGGGTTGATGCCCATGCTGAGTGCGCTGGCGTCGCCGGCGGAGAGGACGTCGAGTGTTGTGCTTAGCCACCACATGGTGATGATGGAGGCGATAACGGCGGTGGTTGCTAGTGGTAGTTGTGACCATGTGGCGCCGCCGAAGCTGCCGAGGAGCCAGAACATGATGGTGCGGGCTGCGTCGCCTCGGGGTTCGAAGAATACGATGGCGCTGGTTATTCCTTGGAATCCGAATGAGATGACGACGCCGATGAGGATGAGCCGTGTGGGGTTGAGGCCTGTGGGGCTCCATGCGAGGGAGTAGACGACGGCGGAGGCGAGGAGGGCGGAGCAGAATGCGGCGAAGGATAGGCCGTAGATTCCCCAGTTGGCGAAAAGTCCTAGTGTGATGACGGCGGCGGCGCCGATGGATGCTCCGGATGAGATGCCGAGGATGAATGGGTCTGCTAGGGGGTTGCGGACCATGGTTTGTGCGGCGATGCCTAGGACGCTTAGTCCTGCGCCTACGAGTGCTGCGAGTATGGCGCGTGGGAGTCGTATGGTGGTGACGACGGTGTAGTCGGTGAAGGAGGCGTGGTCGAGGGTGCTGCCGGTGGCGGCTGCCCAGAGGTAGTGGGCGGAGTCCGCGATGGTGATGTGTGCTGCGCCGATGGTGGTGGCGAGCAGGATGGATGCGAGCAGGAGCACGCTTAAGAGCACCGTTATCCCCCGTGTGCGGGTCGGTGTACGACCTGACTTCATTCGGCTAACAGTAACCATTTTCAATTGTTAGTGCAATTGCTTTTCAGCAGCGCCCGTTCTCATCACCCTCTACCTCCCCTCTGGGCAGCACCCTGGCCGCCGTACCACCAAGCCTCTACCGTGGTGAATATGAACCGATCATGCCCACCCACCCCCACACGCACCGGTAGCTCCCTTACTCTCACAGAAATCACAGACACGGACCCAGACGCGGATGCCCCTGCGAAAGACGCAACCTGGCTCCCAGGGCGTGCGTCATCAACGATTCAGGAGCTTCTTGTGGAGGCGGGGCGGATCCGTCACCCTTATCAGGGCCTTGCAGAACATGAACAGGCGTGGGTACGCGACCGAACCTGGTGGTATCGCGGTGTCGCGACAGTGGCGGCTGGTGATGTTGTCACATTCGCACGATTAGACACGGTGGCCACCATCTTTTTCGATGGCCACGAGGTAGCCCGACATGCCAATCAGTTTGTGCCTTTGCGGTTTGTCATCAGTAAGGATCAGGCAGGCGATCATGAGGTTCTTGTTCGACTTGATCCGCCTCTGAGAGGGTTGACGGAACCGTCGGTGCCTGCTTCGACGCGAGCACAGATGTCTGCGTTCTTCGCCGATGCCCGCTCCACCGGTGAAAATAGCGAGAGTAACGAGGACAAACCACGTAACCCTGAGGACACACCGTTGGGTGCGCCCACTATGAATTTGGCGGCGACCCGACGCAGAAAAGCAACGTTATCGTGGGGGTGGGATTTCGCCCCAGAGGTAACGTCGGTCGGTGTAAGCGGACCTGTGACCGTAACAAAACCAGGAATCGAACACCTTGACCTGGCTACCCAGACGCTCACATTCTCCAAGCGCACAGACGCAGGTGGGGCAATGGGCTGGACCCGATCCACACAGCCTGACATGACGGAGAAATCAAATCCTGTCAGTCCCAGTATTGACGCGGCCGTGTCCGATGGATTCTCCCGTACCATCGCGCACGTTCAGATCCGCGTCGTAGTGTCCGAGGGATGCCCTGCCAAACAGGTGCATTGGGAGCTCCTTGGGATTCCTGATGAACCACTAGCCACCGGCACTGCGACTGTTGTCGATGGTGCTGCCACCGCCGACGTGACCGTAGAAAACGTACCGGTGTGGTGGCCTATCGGTGAGGGACGGCAGGATTTCCTCAAGCTGCGTGCAACACCAATTATCAGCGGTGATCCCGCGGAGACGACGACCCGTCGCGTCGCTATTCGAACCGTAGAGATCGATCAGGGCAAGCGCTCCGATGGTGGTGGACGTCGTATGCGTTTCATCGTCAATGGACGACCTGTTTTCGCTCGTGGTTCGTGTCTCGTTCCGCCCGATATGTTGGTTGGGTCGGAGCCGGAGGGTACGGAAACACGCCTCGTTGACCAAGCTAGATCAATGGGGCACACCATGATTCGTATCTGGGGAGGTGGCCTCTATGGCTCCGAGGAGTTCATGAATCGCTGCGATGAGCTGGGGATTCTTGTAATTCAGGATTTCCCTTTCGCCAGCATTGAATATCCGGATGACGATGATTCTCTCCGCGCAGAGATCCATCGGGAGGTTCGCGAGGCAGTAATGCGGCTGCGCCGTCACCCGTCGTTAGTGTGTTTTGCGGGTAATAATGAGGTTCAGGCTGTGCATCAGGCTATTTGGAAATCCCTGGATGGTGACGGGTGGGGACGTCGGTTCTTCGACGACATTATTCCTCAGATCGTCCACGAGCTGGCTCCGGAGATTCCGTATCGCCCGTCGAGCCCGTGGGGTGAGAATGATCCCGCAGGGATCAATGGTGTCCGTGATGGTGATCGTCATGCGTGGGAGGGGTGGCATGGTGGCGATTTTGGGGCAGGAGGACAGGAGGCATACGCAACGCAGACTGAGGCTGCTCATTTCTGGCGCTACGACCATGATACCGGGTCGTTTATCAGTGAATATGGCTTCTGTGGTGCTCCGGAGCTGGCGACTCTCCGACGCTGGTCAGACGGCCCTGTGGAGCTGGGGAGTCGTCAGTTGCGCCAACGGATTAAGGATACCCCGAAAGATAAGGGGGCAGGGCTCATCGAATTAGAGTTTGGCCCAACGGTCACGATCGAATCGTGGGCTGTGGCATTCGCGATGTTGCAAGCGGAGGCTGTCGCCTACGGTACTTCCCATTACCGACGCCAACAGCCGAACTGTTCCGGTGCTCTGTTGTGGCAGTTCAATGAGCCGTGGCCGGGTATTTCGTGGTCACTGATTGATTATGATGGTGTTCCGAAGGCTGCTGCGTTCGCCGCACGCCGTGTTCTCCAGCCTGTTTTGGTGAGTATTGCCGGTGGGCGTGATGGTGTTCCTGCGGAGGTCTGGGTGACGAACTCGTCCCCCGTGACGTTCACGGGGACCATCCGGGCACGACTTTTGGAGGTGGCCTCGGGGTCCGTGCGGGATGAGGTTCGTGTCGACATCGCAATCGGTGCGGGTGCCAGCAAGAAAGTGGGCACGTTCGCGTCGATAAGTCCTCATGAGGTTATCGGGCGGGTCACCGTGGAGAATGCTTCCGGGGCGTGGGGCTCACCGCGTGTGTTATTCGCTCATGCCAAGGAGTTGGGATTCACCGGTACGCCAGAGATTGTGTCGGTGGAGGCCACTGATATACCGGAGTCGGGGGCTGAGTATATTGCTGGCCATCGGAATTGGCAGTGGACGCGCACAGTGTGTGTGCGCTCGGAAGAACCTGCCTACGCAGCGCATGTGTGTGTACCGGGCCGGGAGCTGGATATCGCGGTGAGCGACAATTGGTTCGACATTCTCCCCGGCGATGATTTGAGTGTCACTGTGGTTGGTGTGGGTGAGCCGCCGAGTGATACGGAGTTCCGTATCAATTCCTTGATCCTTGGGCCAGCAGAATAGTGCCGGGCTGGTGCTGCCAGCTCGCTGCATGTTCCCTTTATCACTACGGTTCGTGGCACCCGTTTAGGGGGGCAACATACCGTGCTGTTTGACGGAGGAGATCAGAGCACACCTCATCGTCTCGTGTGGAATCATTATTCTGATTGTGCCCCTCAGCCGCGCTGGTGGGGCGTGCCTACTAGTCATACGTTTTCCCCTGTGTGTCTGGTGAGGTGGGGGTGCCCAGTAGTGGATCTAGTGTGTTTCCCCAGGTGGCCGTAGGGGTGTATGGGTGCGAAGGAGCGTCGAAGGGTGAGGATACGTTGTGTTTAAAGAGATTCGGGATCTAAAACCTGTATCCATTTCGGTATCGGTGCTGACGTTAGTTGCGTCGTGGTTGCTCACACTGTCCCTTGGCATGACGATCGTCGGGGCAAGGGCGTCTGAAACGGATGCTGGGGAGCAATTTTCTTCCCTGGGCGGTATGCAAATTGCCTTGACTTGCATGTCTGTCCTGATGTGTCTTCCGTCCGTGGTGAAGGTGGCGATTCGCCGGGATGCACGACGTATTGCGCTGTGGCAGGTCGTCGGGGCATCACCACGCGGCGCCCGCGCACGCTACATCGGAATTGCGACGTTCAGTGCCGTTGCTGGCGCTGCCGCGGGTGGGCTCATAGCGTTCGTGACATGGCCAACGTTTGGTGCTGCCGTCAAGCGGACGGGTTTGTTGACGCTTCCGGGCTTCTCAGAACCACTTACCGTGTGGGCTTGGATATTCGGCCCAGCATCAGCATGTGTCGTCCTCCTCGTGTCATTACTTATGGGCACACGACAGTTGAAGAAAATTGAGCCTGTGGAAGCTGTCATGGATCTTCCCGAGCGCGCACCATCCCGGGGAATTGTGCGCCTTATATTCTCCGTACTCATCATTTCTGGTATCGCGGCCGGTTATGTTGCCATCGGGGCAACGTCGCCGCCCGACAATATGGAAACGTTGGGTGGTCTCCTGTCGGCGTATTGGGGTACTGCCCTCGGGTTACTTGTTGCCTACGGTGTGTCGGATCGCGTTGTTATCACCCCGATCGTCCGCGTTGTTGGGGCTATCATTCCGTTGAACGCCCTTGATAGTTGGGTACTGGCTAAAACATCGGCACGGCGGCGCTCTACCCTGTCGACCTCAGTGATTACACCACTGGTGGTGGCCGCATCATCTGTCGGTTGTATTTTCGGGATGGTCAATCAAATGAGGAACGTCATGGTCGCCTCAGGTGCCAGTGAGGCTGACCTGCAAGTTAGTCCATCGAGCCAAATTATCCTGATTTTCGGCGCACCTGTCATTATTTCTGCATTTTCAGGGGTCATCGCCGTCTATCTCACTAATGAGTGGCGTCGCCATGATGTCGCTCTTCTGCAAACACTGGGCGCCACCACTTCCGCAATTCGGTGGTCAGCGTTTTTTGAGTGCGTCATTTATCTCGTATCCGCGGTGCTTATCGCGACGATGATTCTGGGGGTCAATGCCGTCGCGATGGGATGTGCGCTCAACCATGGTCCGGTACCAGGTGCGAGCCCCGTGTGGATAGGAAATGAGACCTACTGGTTGCTCGCCGCTGGTTTCTCTCTTCTGGGGGTATCTATCATCCTGCCCACTGTGAGGGAATCACGGAAACTCACCATGACTGCTATCGTTCGCTAAGGAAAATACAGTGGAAAACATTATTATTACGCGTGATCTCACGAAAGCATTTCCTATTAATCGGAAGGAAAAAGAACTCGTCCTTAAAGGGATCGACTTTTCTGTACGCCCACACGAGTTCGTTTCCATTGTTGGACCCTCGGGCTCAGGAAAATCGACATTCCTCTACTGTATTTCAGGGTTGGAGCACGCGGATTCCGGGCAGAGCATGTTGTGTGGCGTTGACCTTGTCACAGCGTCGACAAACACTCGAAGTGAGGTTCGTCGTAAAAATGGGAGCTTCATTTTCCAGGATTACAACCTTGTCGACTCGATGACAGCATTAGAAAATGTTCAGCTTGGGTTGCGGTTTGTCTCCAAGAAGCTGCCAAAGAACGAGATCAATGAGTTATTTGACAAGTTTGGGCTAGGTAAAAGGAAGAATTATTACCCAGCACAGCTCTCTGGTGGTCAGCGTCAACGTGTGGCTATTATCCGGGCTCTTGCGGTCAAACCTCGAATCCTGTTTGCCGACGAACCAACAGGAGCCCTGGATTCCGCATCGAGTGCCCTCGTAATGGATGAGCTGGCTAATGTGGGCCGTCACGGTACCGCAGTCGTCATGGTGACCCACGATCTCGAGGTGGCGGCCAAGGCAGACCGGGCCATCGTCCTCTCGGACGGCGTCCTGGTGAAGAACATCAAGTGCCCAACCACCGAGGAACTATTCCTCGCCCTGGGCAAGAAATAGTGCGTAGACCGCCGGGAACACACGTATCCCGCGAGCACCCGGCTACCCTACCCCCACGCTGTGATCCACCGTCGTGAGATCAGCTCAACGCTCCATCACCTCTGTGGCGAGTTCCACGAGGACACGCTCACCCCGTTCGGTGGAGCGTTGTGAAGCAATGAATTGCACTCCTCGTGGTAGGCCTTGTGCATTTCTACTGACGGGAACATGAATCGCAGGATGCCCCGATACGTTCCACTTAGCGGTATATGCCACGGAGGGGAGGCTAGCGATCTGAGCTGCTACAGTACCCATTCTCATCAAGCGGCCAGCCTTGGACGGGCCGCTAGCCACCGTCGGCGTCAGGATCACATCATAGCGGTCAAAATATTTCTCTAGTTCGTCGCCATATCGATGTGAGGCTTCACGCGCCCATTTCTCTACCCGCGGAGTAACCCAAAACCCTAGAGCTCGGGTTCGTTTATGCCTCGCTTCAATCCTGTCAGGATTGTCAAGCCCCTCAATTTCATGCCGGATTCCCGCCAAAAATTGAATCATAAACAGCAGTGTTGGGTCTTTAGCTCGAAGGTGAACACGCTCCACATCATGCCCGGCGTCACGAAGTCGCTTCTCCATGGATTCAACGGCTGTGCGGTGTTCGGATGACAGCGGCGTCAATAGGCTTTGAGGGGTGTAGTCGACCGCGATCTTCCATGTGGCTGGTGTCCGGTTGGTCTCGATGCGTTCATCAGAGATGACAGTGAACATGAGTTGTGTGTCACGAACAGTTCGAGTGAGTGCGCCGGCTGTCCCCAGCTCACACCAAAGGTCTTTGTATGGGGCCGTAGGAATAACGCCTCGACGTGGCTTCAGGCCAACCAACCCACAATGGGCTGCGGGAATTCGAATAGAACCGCCACCATCACCGCCAATAGCAACAGGGACCATCCCATCTGCTACCGCCACAGCTGACCCCCCTGAGGATCCGCCTGGGGTATAGAGCGGGTTATGAGGATTCCGCGTTACCCCGGTCGCGTCAGATTCTGTGAAAGGGAACGCACCGAAGGCAGGCATGGCGGTTTTCCCAATAATTATTGCTCCAGCAGCACGCAGTCGAGCAACAATGTCTGAATCAGCAGTTTTCGGGGTCTGATTAGCCATTGTCCCGAACGTGGTGACACACCCTGCGACGTCTACTTCTTCTTTAATTGCTACCGGAACACCAAAGAGTGGTCCAGGGTTCGATGTGTCACTATCAAGTCGGTCTGCCTCAGCACGGGCTTGTTCTGCCAGAATCACGGTAAAGGCATTACATAGCGGGTTCCGACGGTATATCCGCTCCAGTGCTGTGTCGATAAGGGCACGTGCAGAGTGTTGATGTGCAGCCTCGCGCCATGCCACGGCATCTAACTGAGTTATATCAATAGTCATTTTCTATCTACTAACACCCAACATGCGATCACCATGGGAAAAGAACTTTGTGTGCCATCATCCTACTGTAGTGCACTATTGACGAGCAGCAACTCGAACTAGATTGGCGTCATGGTTGCCTACCACGGGGATCACCCGTTGTTGTTGGGATACCGTCGCAGAAATCAGGAGGGTGAGCTGTGATGGGTTACTCTTCTCCCCTGAGGTCAATCCAAAACCGCATATATCGTTGGCCATTGTCGTTATGACGGATATCGTCGAGTACCCCACCATTCGACCGAATCACTGACTGTGACGCGAAATTATCCTCGGCGCAGGTCAGTAGCAGCCGTTCGATCCCCATGCGTTGAGCAATATCTTTCGTGTGAGCCAACGCTGCTGTTGCTAAACCTCTATTTCTGTACGATGGCCGAATCGAGTACCCGATGTGACCCCCACAATTCGCAAGATGGTCGTTCAGACCATGCCGGAGCGCAATAGTTCCGGCGAATACATTATCCTCGACTATCCACATGTATGTGCAACACACACGCCCCGGACTGGACGGAACGTGTTCCTCTGCGCGTAAATCGTCAATCCATTGTGCGAAGTCACGTGTGCATGCGAGATCATATTTCTCGTTGATCTCTGCCCCATCTTGGTATTGCCCCGCCCATTCCTTGAGCGAATCCACAAACGACGCGTGTAACTCGATAGTTGGTCGCACGAGCTTCATCTGACTCTACCTCGCGTATGTCCTCACGGCACCCAATGGTGTTGGTTCTCCTACACTGGCTCCGCTTAGGTTGATCATTGTTATTTCACACATCAATCGTGCCAGTTTAATGTTGTGATGTGGTCGATAGCATCGAGGAGAACATATGAACACACCTCCAGGGCTACACGGTAGCATCCGTGACTATACGGATGGTCTCTATCGTGTCACTTTTCAAACTGGCGGCCCCGATGACATAGTTCAATCTATTGTGGAAGGATACTTTGACGAGAAGAAAAAATACGTTCCTTCCTATAAGGCGTCTTTCATCTCTATCCATGATGGTACTTTTAATGTGAATATTGCTATGCAATTAATTCCGGAGCTTATTCGAGTCTTAGTGTGCCACAATATCGGTGTTTATGCTGTGACACGGAGCGCCATTACCTCCTGAGGTAATGCTTCATCTCTGAACTACCATTCCACACATGGCATCGCGCGAGTGCCGTCATCGTCCGTGAAATACGATGAGGCACCCGCGCGACAGTATATTTCCCGAGCGGTCAGTCAACGATTGTTTTAGAAGTCCCAGTCGGATTCTTCGGTGGCCTCAGTTTTTCCGATGACGTACGATGCCCCGGATCCACTGAAGAAGTCATGCGTTTCGGCAGACTCGGGGGCCAACGCTGCGAGAATGTCAGCTTCCGTATGCTGTGCTTCTTCTTCGTACTGGGGTGGGTAGCCAAGATTCATCAACGCTTTGTCTGCGTTGTAGTGAACGAATGCCATCACACCCTCGATCTTTGGCCGAGCAACAAACGAGGATTGTTCCGTACCTCCGTCGGAATCCTCACCAGTCTCCCCTACTGTGGGGCTACTCGCAGCACTCCCGGCATTCGTATGACCAGAATGATGTGAGGTGGTCGGAACAATCAAACTGCCATAGAGCTCGCTGGAGTAGTCTTTTTCCAACGCCAGGAGGTCCTCAACGAGCCCGAAGGTGAACTCTTCCAGCTCGTTCTTCCTCTCAGGGTGGGCATCGAGCCCGCGTTGGAACTTGTACCCCGAATAGTAGCCATGCACTGCCTTATCGCGGAGGATGAGGCGAATCATATCAGCTGTATTCATGAGCTTGGCCCGGCAACTGAACCACAATGGGAGATAAAATCCCGCGTAGAGCAGCAGTGAGCTCAACAGTGTCGCGGCAACTTTCCGTTTCAGTGGATCATTGCCAAAGTAGTGTGTCATCACAGCTGTTGCCCGTTGTTGGAGCAATGAATTCTCCGTTGCCCATGTATAGGCATCGGTAATCTCTGGGGTATTACACAACGTGCTGAACACGCTACTATAGCTACGGGCATGAACGGCCTGCATAAAGGCAATGTTGGTATACACTGCTTGTTCATGTTCAGTGCGCCCGTCAGGGATCTGGCTAATTTCTCCTACCGTTGCTTGGACCGTGTCAAGCAGTGTTAATCCGGTAAATGTTTTTACTGTTAGTTCACGCAGGTCATCAGGTAGGGAGTTCCAGCTCTGAATATCGTTAGATAGTGGAACTTTCTCTGGAAGCCAAAAATTTCCGGTCAACCGCTGCCATACTTCTAAGTCCTTCGGGTCCTGCATTCGATTCCAGTTGACTGGCCTGAGTGGCGTGTCGGGCTGTGCATGCCATTGTGCTGGTGTGATCGAATTTTCAATATATGACATTGTTCTCTTTTCTTATCCTTTCTGAGAGAACGGTCTCGTTTCTGACAACGGTATGGGGTTACCGAGACGGAGAGTACTGTGCAGAGCTATCATGGTGGCGCCAAAATTCCGTTAGTCCTTTCCGAACCTGTTCCACATCACGACGCGTTCCTAGCAGTTCGAATCTATAGAGCTCTGGAACGTGACACTTTGAGGCAATCACTGGCCCAGCGCAGCAGAATGCTGTGCCAAAATTCGTATTACCACTGGTTATTACTCCTCGAATTAACGAACGGTTCGTTTCATCATTAAGGAAACGAATCACTTGACGCGGAACAGCACGGGCAATGTCCCCTCCTCCGTAGGTTGGCACAATGAGGACATAGGGGTCTTTCACGTGTAGAGCAGGGTCCTTAAGCCTCATTGGGATCCGAGCAGCGGGGATCTGGAGTTTTTCCACAAAACGTGCCGTGTTCCCCGATGCGGATGAGAAGTACACAAGGCGTACTTCTGACGCACTGGTCGAGTGAGACATCAGTCTTTCCCATCCAAGACGAGTGGTGGTCGCGTGTGAGCGACCCATGCTATCGTGTTCAATGCATTGAACTCTATCACTCATTTGAGTGAACATATAGTTTTATTTGTGATGGGAGGGCACTCTCATCCGGGATACAACGAGGTCATATCGGCGCCATCAGGACGGGTGCCGGCACCTGCACTCGGGGCGTTGATCCCGCGAAAAGGAAGGAAATATCATGGCTACACTCACTGATCCAATGAAAGAAATGATCAGCAAACAACTTCCCTACCTCGCGACGGTGACCGACGCGGATACTCTCCGCCCAAACATTGGGCCAAAGAGGTCTCTCCGGGTATGGGATGACCACACCTTGATCTACAACGAGAACACTGGCCGTCAACACTTCGAGAATCTCCGTGAGGGGTCACTTGCGGCCGTTGCTGTCGTCGATTGGGGTGAGCTCGACGGCTACAGGTTCATTGGTAAAGCAGAAATCCACCGGGACGGCCCGGTATGGGATGCATGTATCGCTTATGCCGATGAAAAAGGTTACCCACCGCCCAAGGCTGGGGTTCTTATCCATATTGAGCAGATCTATACGCTCATGATCGGTAAGCATGCCGGTGAGCTGCTCGATAGTGATGATCCAGACCTGTCGTGAGCTGGCACCGTCCGAGCCACTGACATCATCGTGTGGGAAGATCAGGATCGGTACAAGACAATGACCTAGCGTTCTGTGATCAGCATGATTATCACGGAAAGCTAGGTCGTTTGTTTTTAAATTGTTACGTGGGAACTCCGTCCTATGATGGGATCATCCAGCTCATCACCGTCGCCTGCAATCCGTTGATGATGCACAGTGCGAACAATAAGCCCACGCTCCACAGAATCACTTTTCGCAGGATCTCCGATTCACGTCCGACCAGACCGACAGCCGTTGCTACGATAGCGAGGTTCTGGGGGCTGACCAGTTTACCAACCACGCCACCTGAGGTATTCGAGGCAACCATCAATGCAGGATCAACATGCGCTTTCTCTGCAGCTGTTTGCTGCAACGTGGAGAACAGTGCATTTGCGCTGGTATCGGAGCCTGTCACCGCGGTGCCCAACCAACCAAGGATCGGAGCAAAGAAGGCGAATGCTGACCCCACGCCAGCAATCCACGTGCCCATGGTGATTGTCTGGCCTGACTGGTTCATCACGTAGGCCAGGGCCACCACTGACGCAACCGTGACGATGGAGAACTTCATTTTCACCACGTTTTCCCAATAGGCCTGTCCTAAGGTCTTGATGGAAACTCGGTACACCGCAGCAACGATGAACCCAGAAATGATGAGCAATGTGCCAGGCGACGACAACCAGGCGAAGTCAAAAATTGTGGTGCCCGAGATACGGCCGGTCGACGTCAAAATATGCCCATCGGACACAGGCCAGTGGATTTTAACGTCTGTCCCTTTTAAGAATTTCTTGACGGGTTCACACAGCTCAGCGAGGGAGAACACCACCAGTACCAGCAGGTATGGGAACAAAGCCATGAATGTGCGGCCAGCTGTGAGTTCACGGTCGTCGGCGTCCTGGGACACGGTTTCAGCACCAGCAACGTCTTGAGTTCCAGATTCCTGGTCCTCTTTGTGGCGCTCAATATACAACCGCTCGCGAGCTTCCTCTGTTCCCTTCGGCTTCCAGAAGCGCAGCATGATGACAGTCGCAGCTACGCCCATCAGTGCTGCAGCGATATCTGTCAACTCCACGGAAATGAAGTTAGAGAATACGAACTTCGTCAACGAGAACACGAACCCAATCACCACAGCGATCGGCCAACATTCTTTGATGCCACGTTTACCGTCAACAAGGATGCATAGGAAGAGTGGAATAAAGAGCGATAAGAGCGGCGTTTGACGTCCGACGATAGCGCCGATGTGCTGGTAGTCAATACCGGACAGGGCGCCGGCGGTAATAATTGGCGTTCCCACAGCCCCGAAGGCGACGGGCGCCGTATTGGCTACCATCACGGATACAGCGGCGCGCATACGCGAAAAACCGATGGTCAATAGCATGACGCCTGTAATGGCCAGCGGTGCGCCAAATCCCGCGAGGGCCTCCAACATGCCGCCAAAGCAGAAGGCGATCAGAATGGCTTGTACACGAGGGTCATCGGAGACGTGGTCGATGAGAGCACGTAGATCCTGGAAGCGGCCGGAGCGGACAGTGATCTCATAGAACCAAATCGCTCCGATCACGATCCACATAATCGGGAAGATTCCGAACACTGCTCCTTGTGTAGCAGCCAAGCCTGCGAGGTGGGCGGGCATTCCGTAGGCGACAATCGCGATGATGAGAGACACAGCCAAGGCGGTCAGTCCTGCCCAATGGGCTTTCCACCGCAGCACTCCAAGAGTGACAAAGATTGTGGCCAAGGGAAGAAAAGCGACGAGTGCTGACAGGAACAAATTATCTGCCAGCGGAGCCAGAACAGGCTGATAGGTGGAACTCATGGCACAGGTTATTCTCACTTTTTAAGGGCATCGCTCGGGGATGCCAAAAGGACAACTACGCATCACTTGAACTGCCTAGTTACATACCAGCAGAAAAATAGTGATGTAGAGCACATTTGTGGCGTGGCCACATTGTTAGTCACATCTTTCACGATCACCCGAATCGGGTCAAAATGCGTGCCCCTGCGATAAACAAAAACCACGGTAAAGCGGGAAAGCACGTCAGACAGGTCCTCATATTCACCCCCAGATGGGAACCTTTCAGCGCGTACAGCTCACCGTGGTGACGACCATATACGCGACCTATACAGTCACATTCACATCACGAGTATCAACACGACGCACACGCGACAGCTGCGTCACGTGCTGCGGACCCAACTCTTCAACACTCGTAACCTGCAATAGCTTCATTGTTCGCTCAATTTGCGACCGCAAGATCTCGATGGTCCGATCCACTCCGGCACGCCCACCGGCCATTAAGCCATATAAGTAGGCACGCCCAATCAATGTGAAGTCTGCACCCAAGGCCAGGGATGCAACAATGTCGGCACCGTTCATGATGCCGGTGTCCACCATGATTTCCATATCCTGGCCAACCTCACGAGCAACCTCAGGAAGAAGCAGGAACGGCACCGGTGCACGGTCAAGCTGTCGCCCACCGTGATTAGACAAGACGATCGCATCGACGCCGAGGTCGGCCAGTTTCTTCGAGTCCTCGAGATTCTGGACTCCCTTCACAGCGAGTTTGCCAGGCCACATGTCACGGATTGTCTTTAAGTCGTCAAAACTGATGGTGGGGTCCATGGCATTGTCTAAAAGCTCACCAACCGTTCCGCCCGTGGAGCTCAACGACGCGAATTCGAGCGGCGGTGTTGTTAAGAAGTCAAACCACCACCATGGTCGCGGGATTGCATCCACCACTGTTTTCAGCGTCAGCTGTGGTGGAATGGAGAAACCATGACGAATATCGCGCATCCTGTTACCCGCCACTGGCGTATCGACAGTGAAGAATAAGGTGTCAAAACCAGCCTGAGCGGCACGCTCAACCAATCCATAGGATATTTCCCGCTGACGCATGACATACAACTGGAACCAATTACGGCCCGCGGGGTTTGCCGCCTTCACATCTTCAATGGACGTCGTTCCCAACGTTGATAGACAAAAAGGAATTCCCGCAGCTCCTGCGGCTCCCGCACCGGCAACTTCACCCTCAGTCTGCATCAAGCGAGTAAAGCCTGTGGGCGCAATGCCGAACGGCATCGACGACGATCCCCCCAAGATCGACGTGCTCATGTCGGTTGTCGATGCATCCTTCAGAATGGACGGGTGGAATTCCACATCCTCAAACGCTTGGCGAGCACGCGCGATAGAGATCTCTTCTTCCGCAGCACCATCGGTGTAGTCAAAAGCAGATGCCGGCGTTCGACGCTTCGCGATCTTTCGGAGATCATTAATCGTCAAAGCACTTTCCAGACGACGCTTCTTCATATTCAGCTCGGGCTTTTTAAAGTGCAGATATTCCCTAATTTCTTCAGGCTTTGGGAACTGACGCTGAACCACATGGACTCCTTTTCACAGGACGGAAAGATATACATGCGCACATACCCCCCTAAGCCCGATACTGGCAGCACCACAGCGCATGAGGTTGCGCGAACTATACTGAGCCTAAACAATCTAAGGGTATATCTACAGAGGGTGTACTAAGAGGGGGTAGGTGCAGAGATGACGAGCCTGACATAAGCCACATTCACGCACCCACAACGAGTGGTCATCACGCATATCGTTTCTGAACCCGGTACCAACCCCCAGCACACGCCATGACCACCCACACCACCAACAGTAAACCGGCCATCTGCCAGCCTTCCACAGGCAAGGGAAACTGCGTTTCTTCACCAATAAATACGGCTCCATTGTTAAAAGGCAACAGTGCGAATGCCTTACTGCCGTGGGGAAGGATCACACTGAAGGGCTCCAGAACAAACTCCCACAGCAGCATGATCCCAACGGCTGCCGAGGCGGTACGGAAGAGAGCTCCCAAACCCACGCCCAAACCACACATCAGGAAGCTATACACAGGTATTGCCCACAAGAGATGGAGGACATCCGAACTGGTGAAATTCCAACTACCAGCCACTGATGAGAACAACAGCTTGTCAGCTCCAATAGCCACCATCATCGTCACACCACTCAAGAATGCAGAGACAACACCGGTGACCAGCCATTTCGCTGTGAGCAGCACACCAGCGTTGCGACTCGCACGGTAGCTCAGGGGCATAGTGCCAACCCGGTACTCCCCCGTCACAGAGCCGATCGCCCACAGGGCGAACAACGTACACGTCATCATGCGGATCCAATGTGCTACCTGAATAGGCTCCCATTGGCGGATACTTCCCCCGAGAACTTTCTGGGCAAGAACAGCCTGCCCACACATCACCAAGGAAGCAACTATCCCCACCACAACCGCACAGGGGAGAATCAACCACGTGGAACGCAGCGAAGCAAGCTTTGACCACTCAGCCGCACACTGACGCTTCGCCATCTGCACCATCAGATCGCTACCTTTCCATATTTCACTGCACTCCTGGTCAGTGACACATACGCGTTCTCTAGGTCACCATATTCACTGTTGAGTTCATCTATTTTTCCGTCAGCAAGGATTTTTCCCTGGCCGATAATGAGCACCCGGTCGGCCACTTTCTCCACTTCACCAAGCAGGTGACTCGAGACCACCACGCACCGTCCCATCGAGGCAAGGTGGGTGAACAGTTCACGCATCCAAATAATGCCGTCTACATCAAGACCATTGATGGGTTCATCAAGGAGAAGGTTGTTGGAATCGGGCATCAGCGCTGTTGCCACTGCAAGCCGCTGACGCATTCCTAACGAAAAAGAATCTGCCCGCTTCCTGGCGACAGCCTCCAAACCCACCATGGACAAAAGAGCATCGGCACGATCAGTGGGCATTCCACAGTTCCGCGCCACCCATTGAAGGTGAGCGCGGGCGGTACGTGCAGGATGGACAGCATCACGATCAAGGACAGCAGACACGGCCTGGAGTGGATGATGTGCGTGGCGGCGTGGGCGTCCGTCAATGAGTATCCTGCCGGAATCCGGCGTCACAAGCCCAGCCATCGCAGAAAGCAGTGTCGATTTCCCGGCACCGTTGGGGCCCAAGAGGCAGGTCACTTCCCCATCGCGGAAACGAACGCTCATGCGTCGCACAATATGTCTGTCCCCATAGCTTTTTGAGAGTTGATGAACGTCAATCATCATCTAACCCTTGCACTTGTCGGCTTGCCCCATTACCTGCATATATGAGCATGCTGTCGCGCGCGAGTACTTCCAATTGCCATCCACTTTCTTAAATACCAGTTCCCTATCCTTCTCTGGGTAACCATTTGCGTGGTCAACGAAGTGGACGGTGGCAAAATCACCGTCGATCTTCACAGGGCCACGGAAAGACCACTCCCAGTTATTCGCCTGGTTCATTTGGACATCCTTTTGGAGGAAACGGCCAATGATAGGTGAAATGGGGCCAGCGTCGAGGTTCGCTTTAATTCCAGCATCAGGGGTGTGAGGGTCGATGAGGTAGGTAAACTGAGCGGCAAAATCCTCAACGGTCGGTTCTGCCATGCGGAGCACCAACACGCCATCAACCCATTCCGGGCCTGTCGGTTGCTGGGGTCCCGCCGGCTCACCATGTTTGTCATCACCGGCGGGTTGCCCAGTATTTCCTTCGATGTGCCTGACATCCCGTGTGTCCCCAGGAGCTAATTCCGAACCTCCCTTCTTCCCTTGGATATGAGCAGCACTAGCACTTCCACCCGACGACGCTGGGCCTCGGCCTGAGGCTGATGGAGCTCCGCTCGTCGTTGGGCGTGGGGTTGTTGAGCGCGGAATTGCTTTCACCGAGGCACCGGTGCCGTTGATACCAGCGTCAACGGGAACAGCAGCGAGCTGGTGCTCGTTATCCGATTTGTGTGTCACGTAGTACACCGATGCGCCGGCAACAATCAACGCGGAAACCCCGACCATCACAGCTGCGGCTCCGATGGCGCGTCCGAGGCCTCGTGACAACAGTGGTTCCCGTTCCGAACGAGGCTCCAGCACGTCCTCAGTAGGCTCGGGTTGATCCTCGGAGAGTGGACGGCGAATCACCTCAGTCCGTGAATCCTCGTGTAGTGCTGAAAAATCCACACTCGGTGAATCGTTGTAGTCACGTGTGTCACTCATTTTTCTTCTCTATCTGTTATGGAAGCCCGGGGTTGAGACCGCCGTGAGCTTGTATCAATCCAGTTGTTCCCCATGGGGTGGTGTCTATCTGTTGGGTGCGAGGTCATGCACCATCCACTGCTGCGGTGGGGTGCATCGTGACGAGACATGACGCCCACCTCGCATACCTAATCTATTTAAGACGAGGTCACACTAACCGTTAATGAACAGAAATTCCAATACCACCCCCGTGTGGGGCCAAGTCTCTGGACCAACACATGACCACGTGGATAAACAACGATCAGGAAAGTATCCATTCACCAGGTATGGCAATAATCTAGCCATAGCACCTCACCCAAAATGGGTGGACGGTTTATATATTCCAGATTTTATATTCGGCAAACATGCCTACAATTGAATTTCATACATCACTATCGATACATTTTTTATCTGCCATTAAATATCGAAATAAGTACTGCGCAAGGATGGCATAATATTTACTACACCCTATCGACGTCGTGACAACACACACCAGTTATCACAACAATAAAATGGACCCCATATACAGATCGCCAGAGATAGATAATGAGCCCCCACTATCAGAAAACATGCAGGTCAGAACACGTAAATAATAGCCAATCGCTTTATTTCTTCTACCTTAAACACAGCACATGTGTTAACATTCCTATATTTCCGCTGGGACAAATGTCACATTTTAATTAATTTCACAGGAACACCGATATGGCGTATCCTCGAGCACCAGCTGAGAGAAAACTCTCAGTGTCCGACACAGTCAGATTTCATATGATCTGCATACTCAATAATTGGGGGGAATAGTGCGCCGTATACTTCGCACCTCCGTTGCCGCATTAACAATCACACTCGCTGCCGTTGGAATGCCCATGGCAGCCAACGCTGCTCCTACACCTCATAAGCAGCACTCATTCCAGTACCACCCATGGCCCGATGCTTCTAAGAGCTTCAAAACCAAGGGCGTCTTCGACACTCCAAACCAAGACACCATCACTGTCCAGCAGGGCGCCACAATCCGCTCCGGTGGCGGCGGAACATGCAGCATCACGCTGATCGGTGACCACACCGGATACACCGCTGAGCACTGCTCACATGGCCAGTGGCACCGCGGTAGCGAAATCTTCGACCAGTCCAACCACCTCATCGGTCGCGTTGCCGCCATGGCCCGCGGATTGGATGCCGTCAAGATTGATCTCGACTCCTCCGTGCGCGTCGATGGTCATTGGGAAAAGCGCGACTACAACTCGCTCAATGTGGGCGAACCTGTTCACGTTCTCGGTCTGGGCCAGCAATTCAACGAATCCCGTGTCGCCGACCAGCCACTCCAGCCCTGGCCTTCGGCAAATTCCCGTGAAACCGCCGCGCTCGTATCACCGTTGAACTCCAAGCCGGGTACCTCTGGTGGGGCCATGGTTGACCGCAATAACCGCGTCATCGGTATCAACGTTGGATACCTCGGAAACAGCACCGGCAAATACGGTGCTTACCTCCCATGGAACGTCGTAGATTCGGAACTGCACTAGTCCAACTCCCTAGGTAAACCTGTACTACGTATGAGGGGTTCGACATGGTGTCGAACCCCTCATACGCTATCTACGGTCACCCATGACTCCCTTCATGGGCAGCGTGGACTACGCTATCCCACTCCCAATGACTCCATTGTCCAGAACGCACGCATTGCTTCAGACAGCGCAAAGCAGTCATACTCATGGCTCATTTCCCGCGCAGAATGCATTGATAACAACGGGATACCAACATCAACTGTCACCATTCCCAAGCGCGTCGCGGTAATCGGCCCAATCGTCGATCCACACGGCATTGCATTATTTGACACAAAAACCTGGTGGCGCACACCAGCCTTTTCACATGCACGCTGCCAGATTGCCTCACCCACTGCATCAGACGCATACCGCTGGTTAGCATTAATCTTCACCATCGGCCCACGTCCCATCATCGGACGAGTATCCGGGTCATGCCGTTCGGGATAATTCGGGTGTACAGAATGCCCCGCATCCGACGACAAACACACAGAGCGAGCCATCATCCGCGCCTCATCGTCGGTGTCACATCCCAGGGCCCTCGCTGTCCGGTGCACAACATCCTCAAGAAATGGCCCTGCTGCACCCGACCGCGTCGCTGAACCTACTTCTTCATGATCATTAGCAACGAACACCAGGATGTCCTTACCATGACGTGCATCGGTACTCAGATCCTGCATGACGTGAAACCCTGCAAATACAGATGACAAATTGTCTTGACGCCCCGAGGCAACAAATTGTGAACGCACGCCAAACCTGGCGGATTTTTGGGAGGGAACCAGCATGAGGTCCCACGAACGGATCTCATTCCTCTCAGAGAGGCCCACTGATTGGGCAACGACGCCAAGAATATCAGCCTCATCATCGTCGACTGTCCACACCGGATGGACGTGTGTCTGTGGGTTGAGTGTTAACCCTTCATTGACTTTTCGATCCAAATGGATCGCCAATTGAGGAATTCGTGCAATCGGCTCCGTCCTCACCACGTGGACCCCACCATTCTTATCCACGATTCGTCCAGCCACGAGCAATTCGCGATCAAGCCACGAATTCAATACAGCGCCTCCGTACACTTCCACTGCCAGCTGGCCCCAGCCATCGGGCGATGTGGACTGTGGGGTCGGCTTCAGGGTGAGTGCGGGCGAATCTGTATGTGCACCAATAATGCGAAAACCAGTGGTGTCTCCCTTCGCCTTCCTGGACTCAGGACGTTGTGGCGCATCCGGTATGACATAGGCAATCAATGCGCCATCTCGAACAACAAAATGGCCACCGCGGGAGACATCCCAGGCTTCTGTCTCTTCTTGTCGACGAAATCCTGCGCGAGTTAGTTCCTCGGCCATGACAGCGACCGCATGGTAGCTGGTAGGCGAGTGATCTATGAAGGTCATGTACGTGTCGATGTAGTGTTCTATTCCCGATACAGCCATGTCACGATCATATGTGTGCACTGCGGTGTGGCGATAAGACACACAATTCACCGGGGCTGCCGGGGGGACTTCATGCCTATCCTGAAGGCGCGTTTATAGAATTTTTTGGCTACTCTTAGATCCTATGTCTGAACTTTCCGATATTTTGACTAAGGACGGCACCCGTGAAGCCGTCGTGTCTGACCTGTCAGCATCGACTGAAAATTCGATCCAGAATCTGTCGGGCTTGTCCGGCAAAGCAATCAAAACTGCGTACAGTGGTGCAGTCAAGGCCCGTCCACATGTGGTGAAGGACATGACTGATCGTCTTCTTCCTCACCTCGCGGACCGCTTGGACTCCTACTGGCAGGCGTATAAAAATGGTCAGCCAGAGGGGGGCTTTGGCCAGTACTTGGAGACGCGTTCAGACGAGGTCACCAAAGATCTGGTGGAACTCAGTGACGAACGTATCGACACGATTGATAATTCTGGCGCCCAGAAGCTCTACAAGACGTTCCGGGGGAAACTCGAGGGGCTCGTTGAAAAAGGCCTCCCTGATCTTGGAGCCATCATCGAAAAGCATGCCGCCTAAATAGGGGTATCACCGGGGGACGATTGCCTTGCTGGCACACGACGTTGTCTATCGTCATGTGTTCGTTTTACCGGTGACAAAAACGCAAAACCCAGCCTTTCTTCTGAGAAGATCGGCTGGGTTTTTGTCATGTTTCACGTGAAACGGGGCGATCGAGACGAGGTCATGTCTGCCTATGTTCAGGACAATGGGTCGCCCCATGATGGGTATATGTTTGCCGCCCGTGAACTACCCACACAACGCTCATGAGCGCCGTCCATGTCACCCCCACAACAAGGGCAAGACGGGTTTCATCATCGAACATCATCATCACGATGGTGACAACGACCATGGCAAGTGCGAAATACTGCCCCCACGGCCACAGCGGAACAGGATACGCCAAATCCTTTTTTGTCGGAGCCTCGTCTCCCGTTCGACTCGCGAGATGCGCCAGAAGTATCATTAGCCACACAAATACTGTCGCAAATGTTGCCAGCGCGGCAATCACAAGAAACACTCGATCGGGAATCACAACGTTGATAACCACACCAACCACTAGGACTCCTAGCATTACCGCCGTCGTAAAAATAGGTACTCCTTTTTCCGACGTGCGTGCAAACGATCGTGGTGCCAGCCCTTCCGCTGCCATACCATGAACAACTCGGCCCGCTCCAAACAGATCCGAGTTAATAGCAGATAAAGCAGCAGTAATCACGACCACGTTCAGCGCAGACGCAGCCCAGTTCACACCAAGATCGTTGAAAATCTGGACGAATGGTGATGACTTGCCGTTGATGTCCGACCATGGATTAATTGTCACGATCACCGCGATGGCCAACACATAGAACAAAAGTATGCGAATGGGTACGGAATGAATCGCCTTCGGAATCGTTCTCGCCGGATCCTCAGCGTCTCCAGCTGTAACACCTATAATTTCGGATCCGCCAAACGCAAACATAACGACGACGAGAGCCATCGCCATACCCCAGGTTCCGTGGGGAGCGAAGCCACCATGCGACCATAGATTATGAACTCCGGTACCAGGGTGGTTCCCGACGCCGCATATGAGGATCGCTGCTCCCCCGCCGATCATTGCGACCACTGCGGAGACTTTGATGATTGTCAGGCCGAATTCAAGCTCTCCAAACAGGCGGGTGCTCGTGATGTTTACAGCGCCGACGATGAGTAACGCGACTGCCACCCATATCCATTGGGGGGTTTCTGGGTACCAGAACTTCATGTATGTTCCAATAGCCGTTAAATCAGTCAGGCACACAATGACCATCTCGAATGCGTACATCCACCCAGTGATATACCCTGACCACGGGCCCAGAAAGATGCGGCAATATTCGGCGAATGATCCAGATACAGGCATCCGCACGGCCATTTCACCCAATGCCCTCAACATGAAGTACACAACAGCTCCACCCAGAACATAAACGAGGAGAACAGCTGGGCCGGCAGATTTTATGGCATCAACTGAGCCGTAAAATAGCCCTGTCCCTATTGCGGACCCCAGGGCGATAAAGTGGACATGTCTCGCGTTTAGGCCTCGGCGTGGGTGTGTCTGAGCGGGTGATGACCGCTCGGCATCTGCATTGCCCATATACATTCCTTTACTGTCCGATAGCAGGCTAGGTCGACGCCCCTCAATGTCAGTGCCTTCCACACATCAGGGCGTTTCACGTGAAACATTCGACAAGGAACACGGGGTTCCTGTGGGCATCTCCCGTTTGTCGCTCTCACAAGTTAACCATCCCTCACCCTCGGCGGCGCAAGACGTCTCAGATGAAATGCCATCAGAGAGACCCCTGCCACATACGACATAGGTTCGATGATACCCACAGCCTTCAGCAATGTTTCACGTGAAACATTGCATTAGCAACAAAACAGGGCCAGGCGTCACCATCGCACAAACATGAAAGATTGAACATTGCGTTCCTGAACACCGTCACACGCCAGGACACTAGGAATATAAACCCAGCCATCATTTCGTCACACTGACTAAAATAAGGCAAAGCGGCTGACCATGACGATCAGCCGCTATACCCACTCCCCTCCCCCATCAGAGAGGCCTCATATAACTAAATATCCAAGAAACGAACATCCTTCGCATTACGCGTGATGAAACTTCGGCGAGCAACAACATCGTCACCCATCAGAACGGAGAAAATTTCATCCGCCTTCGCCGCATCATCTAACTGAACCTGACGAAGAATCCGAATCGATGGATCCATCGTCGTCTCCCACAGCTCCTTGGGATTCATCTCACCCAAGCCCTTATAGCGCTGAATGCCATCATCCTTGTTGATCTTACGGTTCTGATCAAGCCCCTCAGACAACAGCTCATCACGCTCAGCATCCGAGTACGCGAACCCGGGGTCCCCCTTACCCCACTTCAACTTGTAGAGCGGCGGCTGCGCCAAATAGACGTGTCCTTCCTCTACCAACGGGCGCATGAAACGGAACAGCAAGGTCAACAGCAGCGTAGCAATATGGGAACCATCCACATCGGCGTCAGCCATGAGAATAATCTTGTGGTAGCGCAGCTTCTTGATGTCGAACTCATCATGAATACCCGTGCCCAACGCCGTAATAATGGCTTGGACCTCGTTATTCTTCAGCACTCGATCCAGGCGCGCCTTCTCCACATTCAGAATCTTTCCACGAAGCGGAAGAATAGCCTGGTACATCGAATCTCGACCCGACTTTGCCGAACCACCAGCAGAATCACCCTCCACAATGTAGAGCTCAGACAATGCCGGATCCTTAGATCGACAATCAGCCAGCTTACCCGGCAAGCCACCCAAGTCCGTCGCCGATTTCCGACGAACCAAGTCACGAGCTTTTCGTGCCGCCACACGCGCCTGCGACGATGACACTGCTTTGTTAACAATAATCTTCGCTTCAGCCGGATTCGACTCAAACCAGTGGCTAACGTTCTCAAATACCTGTTTCTGAACGAAGCTCTTGACCTCAGTATTCCCGAGCTTCGTCTTCGTCTGCCCCTCAAACTGCGGATCCGCCACACGCACCGAAATCACAGCAGCCAGACCTTCACGACAGTCATCGCCACTAAGATTGGGTTCTTTGTCCTTAAGAAGCTTACGATCCCGCGCATACCTATTCATCAATGACGTTAATGCAGCACGGAAACCTTCCTCGTGCGTTCCACCTTCCGCCGTATTAATAGTATTGGCAAAAGTATGGACACTCTGGGCATAGCCCGAATTCCACTGCAGGGCGATCTCAACCTCGTGATCATCACCCTTCGCATCAAACGTAATAATCGACGGATGAATAGCCGTTTTCGTCTTATTAAGCGACGCGACGTAATCCTTCAACCCATCGGGGTAATGGAAAGAAGCACTCCGCTCCTTCGGCTTCTTCGCTTTCTGTTCCGCATCAGCAGCCGCTTCTTCAGCGGACTTCGCAGCAGCTGCTTCTTCAAGGGAATCGCCGTTGTCCTCAACCGCACCAGACTGATCACGCTGATCAGTCAGCGTGATGGACAGACCCTTATTCAGGAACGCCATTTCCTGAAGACGCCGAGCAATAGTCTCGAACTTAAACTCAGTTGTTTCAAAAATATCGGCATCCGGCCAAAACCGAATGGTCGTTCCGGTCCCGCGAGCTTTCTTTCCTTGCACGAGATCATCGGGAATAGCATTGGTAAAGTTCTGATACCAGCGGTAACCATCACGCTTAATCTCGGCTTCGACATGGGTGGACAGTGCATTCACAACGGAAATACCAACACCATGCAAACCACCCGACACTGCGTAAGAATCATTGTCAAACTTACCGCCAGCGTGAAGTTGCGTCATGACAACTTGAACTGTGGGGGCTCCCGAAGGGTGCATCGAGACGGGAATACCGCGCCCATCGTCGACAACCTCAATGCCCCCATCCTTCAAGATGGTGACGTCAACATGGGTGGCATATCCAGCCATCGCTTCGTCGACAGAGTTATCAACAACCTCCCACACAAGGTGGTGCAGTCCCCTCTCACCGGTAGAACCGATGTACATTCCGGGTCGCTTACGAACGGCTTCGAGGCCTTCAAGGATAGTGATCGATGAGGCGTCGTAGTCGTGCCTTGTGTTATTTACGGCAGCATTTTCGGCCACGATGTAGCAGCGCTCCTTTACTTGTCACAGTTGATCACCATCATACCTGGTATCCCCCCTCAGTTGAACGCCTACCGTCCGCCTAGGGGCCGTATAACGCGATTTCAGGGTCCTCCATGGTCACCCGTGATACTGGAACCGTGCCAACAGAATGCCCAACGAACTACCCGTAGGTGTCGCGTGGCCCCCGACCCTTCACATGTAGGGGCCCATGCCGCCACGACGGTGGGCGTGGACCGAAAATTTTCACCTGAGTAATGATGTCCGGGCCCACATGTGCAGTGATTTTCCTCAATAATTCTGTCTGAAGGTACCGCAATTCCGTTGCTTTCGCGGTGGAATCACACTCAATAAAAAGAGTCGTCCCTTTAATCATCACCACTGTCGAATGCTCACCGAGATAGCGCCCAGCCACCGTCGGCCAATTGGTCTTAATCCATCCATGAGAGATCTTCTCAGACCAACCTCGACGAACAACTTCCCGACTCATAATGCTGCTCACTGATTCATACCGGCGGATGTTTGTTCGTCGATGCCCATCCGGACCTGTCGGATACACCCGAGAATTACGGGAAAATTCCCGAAATACAGATGGCGAGAGCGCAGAATCTGCAGCATCAGACGATTGCTTCGATCCCCTACTTCTCCCTTCGGACTCGACCTTCGGCGACGTCCCCGCGCTCCCCCGGGTCGCCGGAGACACAACAACTTTCCGAAGGTTAGGTGGCACAGACACGCGGCCGTGGGAAATGACACGTGCCAGTGCCTCCGCAACAGGATCATTCACTAGCATCATCTCCGTGTCCGCAAGTTCCATCCTCCGATGCAGAATCATGCGTAATTCGTGAACATCTTATGTCTGAATCATCGGACGTCAACGCCTCAACTGATAAAACACGAACATCACCGGTGAGGAGATCGTCAGGTAAGTCATCCCCCACGGCAGCAGTCACCAAAGTTTGCTCTGCATCCCGAGCAACCGCGGCAAGAGAGCGCCGTCGCGCATAATCCAACTCAGCAAAAACGTCGTCAAGGATAAGAATAGGATCGGTTCCCTGTTGACGCTGCCACTCAAACGATGCCAACCGGAGAGCGAGCGCGAACGACCATGATTCGCCATGACTGGCGTAACCACGGACAAGTTGGGTTCCCAGCATAAGGTCAACATCATCGCGGTGAGGTCCAAGAGTACTTGTCCCCCGCTGAATATCGGTATCACGCCGGCGTGCTAATTCCGCCAACAGCACGGCCTCAATAACAGCAGTCGCCTCAGCGACATCACCAGCAATGTATTCCGGGGTCAACCCTGTCTGCGTAAGACTGTCCTCGATAGTGGAACGGTACCTCATGTGTGCTGGCCGCGATGCTGGAGCCAACCGCTGATACGCTCGTTCAACATACGGCGAAAGAATGTGTGTCAGTACCATACGCTGCACCATGACTTGTGCACCCGCAACAGCAAGCTGCGAATCCCAAGTATCAAGGGTATCGAGAGCAGAATCTGAATCAGTCCCACCACCATAGCCATGGCGAAGAGGTTTCGAGGTCCGCTTGAGTAGCATATTTCGCTGGCGAAGGATTTTGTCATACTCGGCACGACTTCCCGCCCAACGCGGAAAACGCCCAATAAGGAGATCATCGAGGAAACGACGGCGATGATCAGGCTCCCCACGAACCAATGCGAGGTCTTCTGGGGAGAAGACAACAGTTCGAACAATGCCAATCAACTGACGTGTGCTTTTACAGGGAGCTCGGTTAATCTGCCCACGATTCGCGCCCCGGGCCTTGATAAGAAGATGAGCTGTGAGCTCCCGCCCGTTGTTAATCGCCGTTGCTGACACCGATGCCTGTTCATGTCCTTCACGCACCAGTGGTGCATCCGTCGACACTCGATGCGAGCTCAGGTGAGCGACATAGTCGATGGCCTCCACCACATTCGTCTTCCCATGGCCATTCGGCCCCGACAACACGGTAATTCCCGAACGCAGCTCAAGATCAAGCTCTGACCATGACCGGAAATGACGTAATTGCAGTGCGCGTATATACACAGATGAAGTGCCTCACGACGATAGTGGTTTTAACCTGGAAGCCGAACTGGCATCAGTAGATACGTAAAATATGTCTCGGGTGTCGGGAACTGCCCGTCACTGTCTTGTTCCGGCATACTTTCTGGTTCGGGAATCAAAATTGCTGGCCGGGATGGCTGAGTGAACCCGAAAACTACCTTCGCAGTATCAATAGAGGACAGCCCCTCCTTCAAATAATTCGCATTAAATGCGATAAGAAGAGGCTCACCGACAAATTGCGCAGGAAGGGCTTCTTCAGCAGTTCCGGCTTCGGCACCACCAGCGGACAAAACGACTTGCCCCTCGGAGAACTCTAATTTCACCTGCGCGTTCCGCTCAGCTACCAAGCTGACACGTCGAATTGCATCCAATAATGGCGCGATTTCTACGATCGCCATGGACGAATGGTTCTTGGGCAGCAGAGGCCGGAATTTGGGAAAGTCAGCGTCGATCAGACGCGTTGTAGTCTGTCGATGCTCTGACACGATGCCAAGGAGCCCGTCCTTGCCCACGTCATGTGCTGATCCCATCGCAAGTTCAATGGGATCACTCATCCGACTATCGAGGGTGCGAGCAGAATCTGCCAAGGTCCTTGCGGGGATAAGGAGTTCTGCATTGACATCGGGCGACGACGGTTCCCATGTAAACTCCCGGACAGCCAAGCGGAACCGGTCTGTCGCAGCGAGAACAACGTTTTCCCCCTTGACCTCCATTTTGATGCCGGTCAGCATTGGCATGGAGTCATCTTTACCTGCAGCAGAGGCAACTTGGCTAATAGCTGCAGTGAAGGTGTGCGGGTCGATGCGACCAGTTTCTTCCGGCAGTGTAGGAAGTTCTGGATAATCGTCGATGGTCATCGCGGGAAGCTCAAAATTGGATTGACCACACGTGACATAGACCTTCGTCCCCTCCACTGAAATGGCGACATCCTTATTCGGAAGCGAACCAATAATGTCATTCGCTAATTTGCCCGCGACAAGAACGCGACCAGGCTCAATGACTTCGGCTGAAATCCGTACGCGGGTCGACACTTCATAATCGAACCCGGCAAGGAGTAAGCCATCATCATTAGCAGTCATCATGACACCACGAAGGATTGGCTGCGTCGGCTTGCTCGCTAAGCTGCGAGCGACCCAGCTCAGCGCACCAGATAAATCGTCTTTGGCTACTCGGAAAGAAGCACCGTTGGGGTCCATTGTTCACTCCGTGTTCATTGTGGCGATCGTGATACGACGGCACTGGCTTGCCTTATTCGGCTTATTGCTGGGGCCATCACTATGAGTTCGTGATGTTCGCATCACACCAGGCGTCGCAGATTACTGCACGATTGGATGTTACCTACTCCTGGTGACAAACCCGAGTCATTTTTTACTACTCAAACCCCTTATTGACTTTCAGTATCAACAAGGGATCTGGGTCAGAGCGGCTGCTGATGGTTTTTGTTATTCCTCATTGAAGAGGTTATCCCCACATGGAGCCGAGCCCTATCTCTATAACGTAGATTTCAGGAGAAAAAAGCGGTAGTAGCAGTAGGGGGTGTGGAAACAGTGGATAACCCTTGTTGCCGCTTGTCATCCTTGTCGCCGCGGTGTGGAAAAACTGGGGATAACTCTGTGGATAGATGGGGGTGCTGTGTGAACAACATGCACCTCATTCCAGTTATCCACAATGACGGGGCGGTTATCCCCTATTGTATCCACTGTTTTTTGCCCGTTATCCACAGAAGGGACATTGGAAAAAGTGTCATAACTCATCGAATGTTAGCGAAAGTGCTACGCGGCGATCTGTGATTGAAATCACTAAATAACAAAAGTGTAATTACATACGTGTGGATAACTCTGTGGATAGCGAAAAATATTACGAACACCGCAGGTCAAAGGTTTAAGTTATCCACAGAGATCAGTAAAATCCCAGGACTACTACCTCGCCTGGTTCTTAATCCGTGCGGTGATCTCCTGAATCGCCTCACTCGTCGAGCGCTTTTCGGTGATTTCTTTCCGAATCTTCCGCTCCGCGTACATAGCCGTCGTATGATCACGACCACCGAAGTTGTTGCCCACTTTAGGCAACGAAAGATCAGTAAGCTCCCTGCACAGATACATCGCAACCTGCCGTGCATGAGCAATCGGACGTGCTTTCCCTGGCCCAGTGAGATCCGCGGTCGTAAGGTTAAAATACTCTGCAGTCACGGACATGATCGTCGGCGCTGTAATCTCAACGACTTCCGGAGCGACCAAATCTTGAAGCTGGTCACGGGCCATATCTAACGTCACCGGGGTGTTTTGGATTGAGGACACAATGAGAACTTTGTTCAATGCACCCTCTAATTCACGGACCGATTCAGCTTTCTGCTCAGCAATGAACGACAGCACCTCATTGGGGACATCGGCGTTTTCCCGCTCGGCTTTCAAACGAAGAATAGCGATACGTGTTTCGAGGTCAGGCTTCTGAATGTCCTGGGTGAACCCCCATTGGAATCGGGTACGTAGCCGATCTTCCAGCTCGGTGAGCTCTTTGGGAGAACGGTCTGAACAGAGCACGATCTGTTTTTGCGCTCCGTGAAGAGCGTTGAAATTGTGGAAGAACTCAATCTGTGTTTCAGGTTTACCAGCAAGAAACTGGATGTCATCGACCAAAAGAATGTCGAAGCTACGGTACTTCCGTTTGAAATCCTCACCTCGGTTGTTCCGGATGGAGTTGATCCACTCGTTGGTGTATTCCTCGATGGATACATATCGGACTCGAAGGTTCGGACGAAGCTCAAGTGCGCGGTGCCCGATAGCATGCAAGATGTGGGTCTTTCCTAGTCCTGAACCACCCCACACAAAGAGCGGATTATAAGCCTGAGCAGGATTTTCTGCGACAGCAATGGCCGCGGCACGAACAACCCTATTTCCTTCACCTGCGACGAGGTTATCGAAGGTGTAATTCTCGTTAAGCCATGATTTCTCAGAGTCGGGCTTATGGTCCTGGCGTCGCTGGTTGTCCCCACCATCAATGTATCCTTCATTCCATGGTGGCGAGACTATGTCTGCAGTGACCGGCTGAGCTGGAGGAACTGCGGTACTAGCTGTCGGTGGGGGCGCAGTCTTAGGCGTAGAGCGGCTAGTGCGGCGAGAAGAACGATTGCTCTGAGTGAAGTCGTATCCGGGGTACTGAAGGGTATAAGGGTCATCGTGCTGCGGTTCTCCGCCCCTGGCCTGGGGAGTTTCTTCTGATACCGCGCCACTTGAGCTGACAGAAATCGCTAACTTGATGGGCTCGCCAAGCACAGTGCTAAGGCGTGACGAAATAATGTCACCAAGTTTGCGCTCGAACACCCCTTTTGCAGTCCGATTTGGGGTTGAGATGACGGCGACACCGCCGATGAGTCCAACTGGAACAGCCTGCTTTAACCAGGCTTTATCTTGGGGGGTAATCCGAACGTCGGTGGCCTGCCCAGGAATATCCGAGCGGAGGCCCACAGCCATCAACTCAGCGACAACAGAGTTCCAGGTAGCGAAAAAATCGCTATTGGACTGTCCAAACTCGTGTGGGCTGCCCCCAAGTTCCATCGTTATTCCTTTGCATGTTTGTTTTGTTGGTACGTCCGTGTGAGCTTTACACCCTAATGCGGGGCTTGTCTCACGAAAAACGGCAACCCCGAAGATCGCGAGCACAGCCTGAAGGTCAGGTTTAGAAACTAAATTGCGTTGGGCGAAATTCCACAATTGTAATTTAGGTTCTCCCCAACTTTCAGCTGACTTGTGAATAATCTGTGAATAGCATAATACAGACGTCAACAAGGTTTTCCACAATGTTATCCACAAGTTGGGGATAAACTGCCGATCAAGTTATCCCCAGACCCCCATAATCTTGTGGATAACACATTGTCGCTAAAAATTCGCTGTGACCTGCTGTGATATCCCTAAAGTAAAGGTTGAGACCACATATGTGGACAAGTTATTCACACCCCTTGTGGACAACTTGTGGACACGCGAGACGACCTGGCTATTCGATCCGCACGAAGTTATCCACAGGGGAGCTCTCGTGCTATTTCCTACAATGACGACAATGTGCGAATAACAGAATTGTCATTTAGGGGTGTATATGGAGGGGGGAGGCTCTGATTTGTGGCTCGTATGGTAGACCCCGTAGTCTTATATGGTCATTCGTATTAGATCCGTCATACCTATGCGCTTTATTGGTGCGGGTCTTTCACGAGCGTGGCAATACACAGCGATTTTGGCCGTGGCTTCTCGCCGTTTCCTCGCCGAATGGCTGCTCACCCCATGTTTGTTGCATGGGAAGTGCTAGCGGACGTATACGTACCGCTCAGTGATTGGGATGTCCTCGCGGATTTCTGTATTGCCAGAGAAAATAATTGTTACATGGCACGCCGTTGGCGTCGTGAATGTGGAGGGCGTGACCCCCGCGTCGACGCTGTACGTAGCGAGCCCGAGTGTATTGAGGAGTTGAGTACCGTGGCCAAAGGCAAGCGGACTTTTCAGCCGAACAACCGTCGTCGTTCCCGTGTTCACGGCTTCCGTAGCCGCATGAGTACGCGGGCTGGTCGTGCCATCGTGGCAGCACGTCGTCGTAAAGGACGTAAGTCTCTCACCGCATAAGAGCGTTACCATCGCGCGTCGTGCCCATCTCACACATATGGGGAGGCGTAGCGCGGTGACAGTAGTGGAGTTCCTCGACACAAAGCGGTGTCGAGGAACTCCACTTTGTTTATATAATCCATTGTCTATCCGGTCTTTATGTCAAGGATGTGACTCACGTGCTTCCATCATCACACCGGTTGCGTCATAGCTCCGATGTCCGGGCAACTTTGCGTGGTGCATCAGCTGGCAGCAAAGTCGTCATCGTTCACGTTGCATTACGCGAGATGGACCCCGCGACCGCTGATCTCATCACCGGTCCGCGTGTCGGCGTGGTGTGTTCCAAAGCCGTGGGAAACTCGGTGATCCGACATACACTGGCACGAAGGCTTCGACATTGCGCGCGGGATGTGGTGGCGGGCCTCCCACGAAATAGTGATCTGGTCATCCGTGCACGACCTGCAGCTGTCCATGCCACGCACGACGCTTTATCCGAGGCGATTGCATATTGTACGAGAAAGGCTCATGCCGCAGCGGAACGACGACGCACGCGGTAGTCCGCTAGCTCACGGGCCGTGCGAGACCGGTGAGTCGGAAGACTTAGATATGGGGATGACAATGTTTCACGTGAAACGTTCGCAACCACACAGCGGCGACGGTCATCACTGTGACATTGCTGACGACAGTGTCGATAGATCTCCTGGGAACTATCCCCCTAACCTGTTGTTACATACTGCCTACGGCGCGGGCGAGCCCACTGCAGTGCCTCGACAATCATGGATTGAAAAAGCGATTCTTTTCTACCAGCATGGTATAAGCCCGTTAAAAGCTGGGCCCTCCTGCCGATTCGAACCCACCTGCAGTAATTACGCCCTCACAGCTGTCCGCAGGTACGGTGTTCTACGAGGTGTGCTCATGGCCGCAATTCGCCTGTCGAAATGTGGCCCCTGGCATCCGGGTGGGTGGGACCCTGTTCCTCCGCGACGCAGGCCGCGTGGGCGCTCGCACCACGTACATGCACACCATCAACTACATACTGATGGTGGTGAAGATGCCTGAAAATCCGTGGTACGCAGTGCAACTAAGACAACGTCCACGGAACAGTCACGGCCCCACAGTCCAAACCGTAAAACGATTAGGAGCGACGCACCCCCGTGCTTAACTTCATCTACTACCCCGTGTCCTGGGGCATGCTGGCCTGGTACAAATTTTTCGGGTTGTTCCTCAATCCGAATTCCGGTGTGACTTGGGCATTGTCTATTATCTTCCTGGTATTCACCATACGTATCTTCCTCTTTAAGCCCATGGCAAATCAGATGCGGTCGGGCAGGAAAATGCAGGAATTGCAGCCCAAAATGCAGGAGCTACGGGCCAAATATAAAAATGATCCGCAGTCACTCGCCATCGAATCACGCAAGCTCCAAAAAGAAATGGGGTTTAACCCTCTCGCGTCGTGTCTTCCGGCATTAGTTCAGGGTCCTATTTTCCTTTCGCTGTACCACGTGCTGCGGTCGTTCAACCGCACAGGCACCGGACGTACCGAATTGGGGATGACCGTTGAACAAACCCGGAATACCCCCAACTACGGATTCGGGACCCAAGAAGTTCAATCCTTCCTTGATGCCCGCCTATTTGGTGCGCCCCTGTCGTCCTACATTCGGATGCCGGAGAAGGCCTTCAATGCGTTTTCTGCGAGAGGGGACATTGACTTCACCCGAAGCAACATCCTGATGGTAGCGATTCCCCTGATCATCATTTCTTCACTGGCGACGCATATCAATGCTCGCAACATGGTGCGGAGAAACAAGGCTCGTCAGGTCACAGATCCGAAGAAGAACGCGCAAAACCCGCAGTTGGCTATGCAGGCCAACATTATGAACAACATGATGCTGTGGGTCTTCCCAGTCACCATTCTGATCACTGGTATTTTCTGGCAAATCGGCCTGCTGACCTACATGCTGGCTAACAACCTGTGGACCTTGGGACAACAGATCATCATCTTTAACAAGATGGATCGTGAAGAGGAAGAAGAAAAGAAAGCCAAGGCAGAAGCCCAGCGCGCAACTGCTCCCAAAGTGGGGCAAAAACCACAGAACACCAAGAAAAAGGGCGGCAAAAAAAAGAAATAATTGCATCCGTGCGTTGCAACGAATGGCGCACACAGTAAGTATGGACGAAGGAGGGCCGCCGGCCCTCCTTCGTTGTTGTCGATGAGGCTGGGTCATTGAGACAGTGGTTGTGGTACCACAGAGTTCACAGAAAGCGCATAATTGAAGTATGAACGAAGGTTCCACGAATTCAACTGATCGCGCCGCTGAGGCTGCCGCCGACTACCTTGAAGGGCTCTTAGATGCTGCCGACCTTGATGGCGATATCGATTACGGTGTGAGCCAGGGGCGACCGTTCGTTGAGCTTCCCGGTGGGGACTGCTCCCGGCTGGTCGGTGGTCATGGCGAAGGAGTCGACGCGTTGCAGGTATTGACGAGGTTGGCTGTCCGGGCAGCGGGGTTCACTGATGTGCCGGGAGTTGTGGTTGATGTCGACAGTTACCGGCGTACCCAACGACAAGAACTATTTGCGGAGGCTGACCAAGCGATCGCACAGGTTCGTGAGACTGGTGTGCCCGTGATTCTGCGTCCCATGAATCCATTTGAGCGGTCCGCTATCCACACGCGCGTTGCGGAGGTAGATGGATTGAGATCAGAAAGCGCTGGGTTGCCTCCGATGCGTACTGTTGTGGTTTCACGTGAAACATCCGGTGACACTGTACGCTAGCTTCGATGAGCGACGACAACACTGAGACCATGGCAGACGTGAGCAATGTTTCACGTGAAACGTCTCGACACCGCGCGAGCCACAAAGGAGATACACACGTGGCGAACGGATCACACAGCGAGCCGGCAATAGCGGGTAACCACCCTGACGAGGTCAAGGGATGTGTGGGCAGAGACAAGCACACCACCACTCCCCTCCCCCCTGAGGTGACGACGATCTTCGGAGATCGACGTGACCGTGCCGTGGCCTATCATGAATCATTACGGACCGACGCCACCACCCGAGGACTCATTGGACCCCGCGAAGCACCACGGTTGTGGGAACGTCATATCCTCAATTGTGCCGTCATCGGCGAGGTGATGGTAAACGGTGCGCGGGTGGTGGACATTGGAAGTGGTGCAGGCCTCCCCGGAATTCCACTTGCACTAGCACGTCCAGACCTCGACATCACACTTATTGAACCGCTCCTACGGCGAGTGACCTACCTCCGGGAGACTATCGACACACTTGGCCTCGACAACGTGACTGTTGTCAGAGGTCGTGCGGAAGAAAAGACAATCATCACACAACACCGGGGTGCGGACTATGTCACCAGCCGGGCTGTTGCTCCATTAGGTAAACTCATGCAGTGGTCGCTGCCACTTACGACGCAGCACGGCCTTGTTCTTGCCATGAAAGGGACAAGTGCAGACGACGAAATCCACCGGGATCAGAAAGCCATTAGTGCAGCTGGCGGTGGACCGTGCACTATCATTCGCGTCGGATCCGACGTGCTTCCTGAAGCCACCACCATCGTGCGCTGCGAACGACGCTAGATCCCAACACGGGGGTGCCGTGGGTGCGACCAGGAACGCTAGTTAGTTCCTCTGAATCCGGCTAGGATTAGCCAGGTTACGACAAGGCGGCGGACAGTGACATGGAAGTTGCAAAACACCTACACAAAAGGACGGGGACATGGTCAGGGTTTCGTCGGATGAATATGACTATGACGACGACAACAGTATTGAAGAACAAGCCCGACGGGCTGCACGGTTTCAATCTGGAGCAATGACACCTCTGCCGAAACCTCGCCACACACGCAAAATTGCATTGGCGAATCAAAAAGGCGGAGTCGGAAAAACCACGTCGACCGTGAATCTGGCGTGGGCTCTCTCCCTGCGTGGCCAGAAAGTGTTGGTGGTCGACCTTGATCCACAGGGGAACGCTTCTACCGCCTTGAGCGCTGAGCATCGCGCAGAAGGAACACCATCGACCTATGAGGTCATTATTGGGGAAATTGAACCCAAGGATGCTGTTCAACCCCATCCGTCGAATGCGAACATGTTCACTATTCCTGCCACCATTGATCTCGCTGGCGCTGAAATGGAATTAGCGAACGGGTACAACCGTGAATACCGTGTTGCGCACATGCTGGGTGACGACGCCATCGAAGATATGGGCTTCGACTACATCTTTATTGACTGCCCCCCCTCGCTCGGCCTCTTAACCATTAATGGTTTAACGGGGGCCAACGAAATCGTTATTCCGATTCAGTGTGAATTTTACGCACTTGAGGGCGTGACCCAACTCACCGAAAATGTTCGTCTCATCCGGGAGGCACTTAATCCTAACCTGGACATCACCGGCGTTCTCCTCACCATGTATGACAGTCGCACCAACCTTTCTCACGACGTTGAAAATGATGTCCGTGAATCCTTTGGCCCGTTGGTATTTGATCGCGTGATACCCCGCAATGTTCGCGTATCTGAGGCGCCAAGTTACGGGCAAACAGTGATCCAACATGACGCCGGGTCCCTCGGCTCAGCTGCATACATGGACACTGTCGAAGAATTGTCCCGTCGCGAACCCGATGCACCCCTATGTGATGCTGATCCGCGCCGAGGGCGTCACACACGGTGACGATGGTACGAGCGGCGCTCGATGTTTCACGTGAAACATCCTTGTCTTGCTCATCTCACCACCGTGGCAAGCCCCTACTAGTGTGCCACTGCTTTCGACGAGGCCCACTCCCCCACACTTTTCTTGGACAGAAGAAACCAACAAACCCGACAACCAAGAAAAAACTGACTAGGCTACTGATCACAAGGTGCTCGGCACACGCCGTGATCGACAATGCATCCAACCCACCTGTACGCATCGACGAACGACCGGCGGATCTGTTGGAGTACGCCTCATCTGCCGACAAAACGAATACGACACAACGATAAGGATGAACGTCATGGCAGAAGCCAAACGCAAAAGTGGACTCGGTAAAGGACTCGCTTCCTTGATCCCCACCGGGCCGGCGAAACCGCAGATTGGCAACGATGCTGCCGACGTCATCTTTGGCGCTCCCCGAAGCGGCGGCGATGCAGAACCGTCCTGGTACTCCCTCACGAAAAGCCCACACCGCGATCAGGATGACCACACCGGCGGTGACAGCAGCGACCAGGGGGACACCAACCACAGCCGAACTAAAGCGGGACTCCCCAAGAACCGTCCCACCCCAGGTCAACGTGCAGCCGCCGAGCGAAAAGGATCGACACGCGACCACGCACGAGCGACCTCACGGGGCCCCCGAGGACTAGGCACACCACAAACCACAACCACCCCCGGTACTGCCACACCCAGTACAGGACAGTCAAAGAACAAGAAAGCGGCTCCCAAGCCACTCATTAGCGATGACACCGCCACTTATCGCGAACTTCCCCTCCCCGCCATCATTCGAAATGAAAAAAACCCGCGCCATGAATTCGACCAGGAAGCACTACGCGAACTAGCACACTCGATCCACGAATTTGGACTTCTTCAACCAATCGTCGTTCGCGAAGCATCAGAACCCGGCCGCTTCGAACTCATCATGGGGGAACGCCGACTCCGTGCAGCACAACTCGCCGGACTTGATACCATCCCCTCCATTGTTCGCGAAGCCGCCGATGACACCATGCTGCGCGACGCCCTCCTCGAAAACATTCACCGCGTCCAACTCAATCCCCTAGAAGAAGGCGCCGCCTATCAACAACTCCTCGAAGAATTCGGGGTCACCCAGGCAGAACTCGCGACACGCCTGGGACGCTCCCGCCCCGTCATCTCCAACACCATTCGGCTCCTTCAACTTCCTGTCCCCGTCCAACGTCGCGTAGCCGCCGGCGTCCTCTCCGCTGGCCATGCACGTGCACTCATGGGCATTACACAAGGCGCAAACGCCCAAGCCAAGCTCGCAGAACGCATTGTTGCCGAAGGGCTCTCTGTCCGAGCCACAGAAGAAGCTGTCACACTCATCAACCGAGACGATAACGAACCCACAAAGAAAGAGCAGCACACACCCCGGCCCCAACCAGAGAAACTGACCCACTGGGCAGACTCCTTCGGTGACTACCTTGACACCAACGTGAAAGTCCACATGGGTGCCAAAAAAGGCAAGATTGTTGTCGAATTCGCCGGAATGGAAGACTTCGACCGCATTATCGCCATGTTGAAGTCCCAAGGAACACACACCCACCCCACACAACCGCCACACGACACGACGACCTCCCACACCACCGCGAGCCCGGAGACAGAACCGCGATAAGCCAATGCACACAGTCGTCCATCCACTCACCCTTGATACCCTCGGGGACCTCGCTGGAACTGCCGCGACAAACACATTCTGGACAACACCCCCCTCCCCCACCATCCAGGATGAACACCACTCGCATAAACCACCAGCACACCACGACCGAACTCCGGACACTGGTGACCCCCGCTTGGACAAGGAACTATGGATGCACAACACCCTCACCACCTGGGGATCGTGCGCCTATACCGCCTACGTCACTTCTGGGACAGACATGGATTTCGCCGTCCCCGCTGCCACCGTCGTATTCGCACCGCCCACTACCCTGCCCGGATGCCTAGCATTTCCCACCGGACCAGTCAGTAGCGACGCCGTCCTCATTTCCACGGTGCACGTGCCACCCGCGTACCAAGGGCTCTTCTTGGAACACCGGCTCATTGACGCTGCCGTCGATGAACTCTCAGGCCGCGGAGTCAGAGCTGTAGAATGTTTTGGCCTCCGCCCCACGGCAACAACCGCCGAGAAGGCACGAACCCCGATGATCCCCCGCCATGCCCCCATTCTTTGTTGTGAGGTTCTTGAGGAACGGGGATTTGACCTTGCCTCAGACGACCCTGCCTATCCGCGCTATCGCATGGAACTACCCGATACGGGAAACCTTTTCGCCGCCGTCGAAGAAAGCCTACGACACGCTACCGTCACGATGGGACTCCGCATGAAAGTTGGAACAGGGGCGCACTAATCGCCCACGCTGCCCACCCGTGACAACATCAACCGTCGGAAAACACGACAACGACAACAGCCCCACCACAACAACACACGCCGCCAAAAAATCCCCCACCCCAGTTTTATGTCACAGTGACATAAAAAGGTCTAGCCCTGGGACTCAAGCTCAAGGAGCTCCGAGAACGTGAACGTGCCCGTGGGCTGATCATCACTATCAGCAAGATACAAACGCTTCACCGCAATCAACATCGCCTCCGTAATAACGTCACGCTGAGCCGGATCCACCAACACCGCCGCATCAGCAGAATTGGACAGATAACCCAACACAACCTCAACAGTAGGCATCGACGTTAAACGCAACACATCCCACGTCCGCGCATGATTACGACAATTCTGCAGCGGAGTTCGAGCAACAATCTCCCGCTGAATATATCCAGACAACAACTCGCCCGTAATTGATGAATTCCCCCGAGGCGAACCGAAATAGAACGACGCACACCCCGCAGCCCGATCATTATGATACCAATCACAACGAAGACTAATAACAAGATCCGCACCCAAAGCATTAGCAATATCCGCCCGCTCCGAGTCCGTCGAATTCGTCTGACGAGGACGCGAAATAATCGTCTCAATCCCCATCGCGACCATACGCCCCTCTAAACGCGTCGCAATGTCCCACAAAATTTCCTCTTCGGACAATTCCCCATAAGGACCACGCACAACATGACCAGGATTAGACAAACCAAGACCCGGATCAATAACAATCCGCTTTCCAGATAACTTAGGACCAGCTGCGCGCACAGCCTCACGCTCCTGAATAGCAGCACGAGACCCACCCGTGATACTCCGCCCCAAATACGACAACGCCTTCAACGTGTCAGGGCCACACACCCCATCAACAGTAAGACCATAATCCCGCTGATAATTCTTCAACGACAAATACGTGTCCCGAGAAAACTGACCATCAATCTGAAAAGAATAAAAACCAAGCTCCTGCAAATGAGACTGCAACTGAGCAACATCATCACCCTGCAGCGGTGACGTCGGATCATACATCAACACCCGCGCACCCAGCGAATACGTCGCCTCCCGCAAGAGCCGAAGAGTGTGATCATTAATGACACCATTAGCCAACACACCACGCTGCTGCTGAAAAGCACGCAACGCCGATTGAAGCTCATAGTCAAAGTCATCATCGCCGTCAGCCCACTGGTCAGTGCTGGTGTGCTCCGACACCGGGCGCCTAAGAAGACCAATTTTAGTGAGAATCGTGCGAACCTCCGCCACGCGAGGGCTCTTATCCCCCACCTGCAGGTTTTCCTCCACGATCGTCTCAGCCCCTTTACACCCAGTCTCTGCTGCCATAGCAATGTCAATGAGTCAGTGTATCAGTGAACACTGTTGGCCCCGTGAATGGAGTTAAAGCAGGTTATCGAGCGCAGAAGTAATGTCTGATTTGGGGTGAGCCCCGTGGATCTCACTCACCTTCTTACCATCCTTAAACAACAACATCGTCGGGATCGACATCACCTGAAACATGGATGCCAAAGCAGGGTTATCATCCACGTTAACCTTAGCGACCACGGCCTTCCCGTCATACTCCCCGGCAACCTCGTCAAGAACAGGGTTCATCTTCTGACACGGGCCACACCACGTCGCCCAAAAATCAACGAGAACCGGCTTATCCGAATCCACAACAATGGAACGAAAACTATCCGTGGTGACGATAACAGGTGAAGCCATAGGGGCAACCAATCCTTTCTGAACCCAGACCCATACAGCCTGAGTTTATTGTCAAAGTAGAAATACTATCCACGCAGGTCAACGAGGTAGTGCTCAACATCCAGCGCCGCACGGCACCCTGATCCTGCAGCAGTAATAGCCTGCTGATAATGGCTATCGACGACATCACCAGCAGCAAACACACCCGGAATAGACGTACGCGTCGACGGCTCCTGAACAAGGATATAGCCCTTATCATCCGTATCGATAACCCCACGGACCATCTCGGAACGAGGATCATGACCAATCGCAACAAACATCGCTGAGGCACGGAGCGTACGCCGCTCCCCAGTCAACGTATCCTCCACAATAAGGTGATCAACCGGGCCATCACCACAGACTTCAGCAACCACCGAATTCATCTCAAACGAAATCTTCGGATTGTTCCGCGCCCTCTCCACCATGATTTTCGATGCACGAAATTCATCACGCCGATGCACGATCGTCACCGACGAACCGAATTTCGTGAGGAAGTCAGCCTCCTCCATGGCAGAGTCCCCTCCCCCCACCACAACAATGGGCTTGTCTTTGAAAAAGAAACCATCACACGTCGCACACGCGGAAACACCAAGACCACGATGCTCTTCCTCCCCCTTCACACCAAGATAGCGGGGAGCAGCACCGGTAGCGATAATCACGGCCTTCGCCCGATATTCCTCCCCCTCGGAACGAACAATCTTGATGTCACCAGCCAGATCCATGCTATCGACGATCTCTTGCCTCATCTCAGCACCGAATCGTTCCGCCTGACCACGCATCTCCTCCATGAGGGCCGGGCCCATGATCCCCTCATGGAAACCGGGGTAATTTTCTACCTCCGTCGTCTGCATGAGCAGCCCCCCGTATTCGATGCCTTCGAAAACCAGGGGCTTCAGGTTTGCCCGAGCAGCATAGATCGCTGCAGTGTAGCCGGCAGGGCCAGACCCGACAATGATGACATCGTGAACGCTCATGCGAGCCATGCTACCTTGCCTGTCAAAGATAACCCTCCCCTCGCTACCCCAACCTGCCACCGAGCACGGTGACACCCAACCCCCACACAAACCTACTCAGCGTGAGGCGAACCTCGACCCAGTTCCGAACGAAAGAGAACACTCGATTCGCCCCGGGAACACGACTTTTCCACAACCACAATCCGCAGCGGTGCACCCAACACAAATAATTGAGAACCCGTCCCCCGCGACGCTGCCGGCGCAGAGGAATTCGCCCCACCCGCTACCGACGACGCTGGTACCCCCACAGGAGCTGCCCCCAGTATCGGCGAATGAGCCATATTGATGGCCGACAAACATTGCGACACCGGCACATCAAGATTGCTATAGTCCGTCGCCCCAGAAAAAGCTTTCCTCGCCGCTGAGCGTTGCTCACTCGTCATCGCGATCAAATTAACATCGCCCCCACCACGAACCGTCGAGCGCCCCATCGACCCAGCGCCATGAGACCCCACACTCGATGACGTGGAACCACCCGACGCCACCCCAGACTCCGACATCGAGCGTGGAAGCACAAAGAAACACCCCGCAACCCCCACAATCACCACAACAACCGCAGCTACCTGCCACCACACCGTTCGAACAGGCCACGGAACCACCGTCGCCAGCCCACCCGCAGAGGAACCATCCGACTCGGACTCGACACCACCCCCATCCTCATGAGCCGCCGAACCGCCAGATGACAACAATCCCGAAATCATAAAATCCACATCATCATCGGAAAGATCAGCGACCGTCGGCGACGCAGGCGGCCACTCAGAAGGCTCCGGCTCATGAGAAATCGACGACATGACTCACTCCAACAACGAAAACGACAGCGGCAAACACATAAACAGTCAACAAATTTAGACGCACAACCCGCCCACAGGTTCCCCGCATCTCACAACACCACACCCCACACAACACCAACCGAGGGCTCACCACCACATATACGCACCCTCGATCAGGCCTCATCATCCAACGCAGCCCGCAAAAACCGCCGCGCACGCGAACACCGCGACTTCACCGTACCTGGCGAAATACCCAACCGCGACGCAGTCTCCAACACAGAAAAACCATACAGATCGACCAACAAAAACGTCGTTCGAAAAGGCTCATCCAACTCATCCAACGCAGTAACCAACGCAGCCCTCAAACCACCCTGATACGCATGAGATGCCGACGCAGGAAGAGTGGCATCATCAAGCGCAACCTCCTCCGCACGTCCGCGACGCCGAAGAAAATCCTTCGCCGTATTAACCGCGATTCGATGAAGCCACGTACCAGGCGCACACTGTCCACGAAACGTCGTCGCCGCCCGCTGCGCCTTGAACAAGGTATCCTGCCACAAATCATCGACATCCTCTGGGCGATCCACCCAGCGTGACATCACAAAACGAATCGCCTTCTCATGACGCCCCGCCAACACCCCCATCGCCTCCGCATGACCCTCACTGACAGCGGCGAACAACTCACGATCACTCATCGCCTCCCAGTCGCGACGACGCCGAGACAAACGACGGAGCACCACCCCACCACGAGACATCCCACTCGACGAATCACCACCACGCAGCACTCCACCGGGCGCAGACGAACGAGCCGACAACGCAGCAGCACGCTGCGACACATCCTCCGACTCCTGACCAGCAGAAACACTGTCATGAGATTCACATAGCGACGGGCTGCCACTATCTAACGACGCCCGCACCCTCCCCCCGCTGAGCACCACACCAGACTCTCACACTCAGCACCACATGTCACCACACACCAACAACCGACACCCACGCCGGGGGTACACGCCACCACCCCCTCAACGACACCCTACGCCCCCGACAACCGCCCAGACGAGGATGACGGAGCCACCTCCGCCTGACCACGATCCACCACCCCATCCACACTAATCTCCGACAATGCAGCAGACCCCGGCACCGGCAACGCAGTAATCCACACCAACACATGACGAGTACGCGCCGGAACCGACCGCCCACTCCCCTTCTCACCCGACCCCGCAGACAACCGCAAACCCTTCGGAACATCAACTGTCGTCGACCCATCACCAAGATCAACCGACGCCAACTTCCGAGTCTCCTCAACACTCCCCGGAACCGCCGAATCAGCCGCACGAAACTCCACATGCGTACCAACCTTCGCACCATCAACACGCAACGCCGTCACCGTCGTCACATGAGGCAACGTCAACATAATCCCCATACCAGGCTTCACCGCAGCCGACGACGTCCCCAACTGAGACTGATACACATCCGAACGCCACACCGTCGTCACATTCCCATCCACCACCAACGGAACCATCTCAGGATGATCAGGAGTACCCCGACCATTCCTCGGAGCCCAATACACCGCCGACGACGGCCTCACCACCTTCACACCATCACCCTGAGCAATCGACGACCCCGCACGACCCAACGAATCCGAATTCAACGGACCATGATCACTCCGATTAACCTTGCCCACCACATACGTCGCAATCATCGCGGCAACCAACACCACACCAATCGCCAACACACCAATAACCGCAATACCCGTCGGCTTCCGCGACGCCTCACCAAAACCCGGCCGCGCCTCAGGATTCGGCGTCGACTCATCCGCAGCATGCAACGCCGCATCACCCAAACCCGCACGACGCAACCGATCTGCCAACGTCTCCGCATCCGCCGACCTCGCATGCAAAGCCTCATCACGCAGCTCCGCAACCTCCCCCGGCACCTCACCCACATTCTCCAACAACAAACTCAACGCAACACCAACACCATGCACATCCTGCCCATACGTGTTATGCGGCATCACACCAGGAAAAGCAACAACCGCCTCACCCGACGAACTAATACGCAAACGATCACGATGATCAATCCCCAACACCGTATCCAACCGATTCGCCGCCACCGCAGCCTCAGCCAACCCACCACACGCAAACGCCGCCGCATACGGATCAGGCCGACCCCGCCCCACAGCCGCCAACGCAGACCCCGGCGTCCAATCAGCCACCACAATCGCACCCACAGAATCACGAATAATGTGCCGAATCGGCGCCAACCCACCACACTTCGCCTCATACAACGCAGACGTACGCTCAATAATGAAATCCGTCGTATCACGAGCCGTCCGATAATCATCGATACCCGGAATACGCATCGCATCAATAATCGTCAGAGCACACTCCCGACCCGACACCTGCTCACGCGCATGCCATAACCGCATTGCATTCGTACCACCATGATCAGCCAACAACCGATACCGACCATTCGCCACAGCAGCACCAGGCACCAACTGCGGACCCCGAACAAAACCAGCCGACATCGGTGGCAACACCGGCGACGCCGTCGACAACGCCGTCACAGCATACGTATCCGCCGTATCCGCAGCATTCGGAACACCCACCATGTCCTCCGCCGCAGACTCCCCCACCGACACAAACCGGCGCACACCAGGAATACGCGCCAACGCACGACCAAAAATCGCAATTTCATCCAAACCAGACTTCGCCAAAATCAAGCCCGCAACAACCAGCAACACCACGCCATCCAGCCCAGCGCGCACCAACACCGCCAACTTCGGGAACTGCATCAACCAATCCCCACGCAACACCACATCCACAAGCCAGCCAGCACCAGCACCCACCAACGACGCAACCAACACCCACGTCGTCGACCGCATCACCTCACGGCCACGCAACGAACCCAACGACCGATGCAACAACACCGCACCAACGATCGCACCAGTGATAAACCCAAAACCATTCGCCGCCGCCAGCAACACCACAACAAAATCAGGCCGCGCCGCCAAAAAAGGCGCCAGATACGACAAAATAACCTTCGTCAACGTGATCGCAATAATAATGAACGTTGGCGTCCACGCCTGCTCACGCGCATAAAACACACGCAAATGCAAAAGCACAATCGAATAAGGAACCAACGTAAACGCACCGAAACTTAACGTCCACCCCAACGTCTCAGCCGACGACGCATCAAAACGCCCCCACGCAAACAACGCACTCGACACCGTCGTCCCAAACACCGTGAAATACATGATGATCGGAATCAACGCCATCAACGTAATTTTTGTCGCCATCGTCAAATCACGAACAACACCCTGATTATCACCATCAGCAGCATTACGCGACAACCGCGGCATAATCGCCGTCAACAACGTCACACCAATCACGCCATACGGCACCTGCAACAACAACCAATGCTGCTGATAAATAAACAACGCACCAGGATCCGCCGCCGACGCAATACGGTTAGTAAAAAAATACCCCGCCTGAGAAATAGCGACATACACAATAATCGCCACACCCATACCAGCGAACTGCTTCACCCGATCATCAACGCCCCACAACGGACGAAGATCAATCCCCGCCTTCCGCAAATACGGGAACAACATCACCGCCTGAACAACAACACCCACCGTCGTCCCCGCACCCAACAACAAAACATGCGGATCAGTAATCGGCACCCGCTGCGTCGGATCCAACGCCCCCGGAAGGAACCAATACGCCAACAACACCACCAACACAATGACGTTGTTCACCACCGGAGCCCACGCACCAGGACCAAACACCCCCTTCGTATTCAACACCGCCATGAGCAGCGCAAACACGCCATAGAACAAAATCTGCGGCAACAACAAATAGGCAAAAACCGTCGACATCGTGACGTTTACCTTGCCGTCCGCATCCAACGACAACTGCACCAACCACGGCGCCGCAATCACCGCCAGCACCGTCACACCAACCAACAACGCCGACGCCACCGTCAACAACCGACGAATAAACGCCGCACCATGGTCCGCATCTTCTTTCTCCGCGCGCACCAACACCGGAATAACCAAGGACGTCAAAATCGCACCAAGAACAATTTCCGTAATCAGGTTCGGCAGCGTATTCGCACTCGTATACGCCGACGCCACCCCAGCACCCATCGTCGAACCGATCAACAGGTTACGGAAAAACCCCGTAATACGGGACAACAACGTCGCAATCGCCATCGTGCCACCCGCACGAACAACAGCTGCGTCACTACTCGTGGACGCCCCATCCTCGCCCTCCGAGGAGCCCCCAGACCCCTGAGCACCACCCGCGCCAGACGGTGACACCGCCGCAGCTCCCACCGACCCTGAACCCTCCCGGGAGGACCGACCGACATGCTCACCACTGCGATCTGCACGCGGCCGCTCACTGAGAGCAGAAAGATCAGGCCCGGAGAACTGGGCCGGCTTCGTTCTCGGCTCAGGTACCGGAGCCGGGGGCCGAGGATTGACGATCCGGCCACGTTGACCAGCACGCGACTGAGAGGATACCGCGCCGTGACGCGGTTGAGCCTCGGGCCACTCTGGGGAGCTTGGGTTCTCGTCGGTTGAACTCACCCTGCCCATTGTTGCTGACTTAGGCACCGATGTGGAATCGACATGCCCACGACCCCAGTAAAACCGCGCGCCTATTGCACCGACACATCACCAGATGACCAGCACAAAAAGAAGACAACCCACCCCGTCACAACAGCCACCAATTACATACGTGTCCGACGCTTCCGCAACAGAAGACCCGTCCCCGCTATCGCAACCAGAATCCCCCCAATAGTCACCACACCTTTCCACGAAATACCAGGTGCCGACTGAATAGCGACTGTTGTAGGTTCCGACAGAGCCTGATTATGCCTACCAGCGAGCCACAATTTGAGTTTCGTTTGTTGCGAATGCGACGCAATATCTGCATGGACCTGAAGGGTCACCGAACCACGAGCCGGAAGAGTCTGATTGAGATCATCGAGACGAACCCCCGCCGGCCCCTCCCATTGAAGCGACGCCTTCACAGGAAGAGGCAGACCATTGCGCGCGACAACAAGAATAGGAGACGAATCAGACGTTCGCGTATACACGTTCCCCGGTGGAACCAGCTTGACAGACGTCAAAAGATTACGAAGCATCGAGCGATTCTTATCCAACCGTGAATCCGCATACTCAGCAGCAGCACCATAATCCTTCTTGCTACGGCGACCCTCATCAGTCAGCGCCCTCAAAAGATCCGTACGCAGCGGCGATGTGAAATTAAAGCGCGTAAGTTCAATGTGATCATCATTGCTCATCATGGTGGTGAGCCGAGTCACTGACGATGCTTGCAACGCCACCCGCCGGACCTCATCACTAGTTATTGCCCCCGGATCCTCATGGGGACGGTTGACACTTCCAGTGGACTGGGGCGTCTGCGAGGTAATAGCAGACAAAGCCGTAGGGACAGCATCACTCTTAAGAAGCGAACTTACTGCATTAAGGAAAGCAGCAGCATCCTTACGCGTCGCCGTCCATTGAGCCGGCGGCACAGCAAGCACAGGAGTGTGCGATCGTATCGTTTGCCACAACACCGCAATAGCATCCTGCATCCGAGCTGCCGGGGAATCGAGCGTCTCATGATAACGAGTCAGAGGCGTAGAGTACGCCGCTGTTTCCGGAGTGACACCAGTAGCAGCGAGAGTGGCGCCAAGATCCATGTTGAAAGGAATAGCAGTCACACCATGGCCAACGTCAACAAGGCGGCTCCCCCACGGGGACGGACCATGGACCTCAGCATCACCATCCTTGGAGCCGACACGAGACTCTCCGGCACCGATGTGGCTCGTCGTGGAGATCACATTGTCCGCAACAAGCGTCGTCACACGGGGCGCTGTCGGTGGCCACTCGGCTGGAACCACAGTACTACCAGCAGAGTTCTCCGCGGTCAGCGTCACCGGATTGGCCTCTGCCCTTTCGGCAGCATGAGCCGCCCCGGATTTATGAGCCTTTGCTGCTCCTCGCTCAAAATGAGAGTTGAGATCAACAGGATCGCCGTTAGTGTAGGCGTGCGCTAACGACGCAACAGCGTCCTGACTGAGATATCCCGCGCCAGGAACGGCAATGTTACTCAGTGTGCTGGTATTCAGGACAGACTGAATGGCTGTATCCCCAGTGGAAAGTGCCTGTGCAGCTAACCAGGGGTCTTTCGTGGCTGCGACAGCGTTGAGATTGGCCCCAGACGTAGGAAGAGAGATCACACACCCGTCCGAGGCAGTCTCTTTAAGTTTCTTCAACCACGTGCGGGCATCTCTAGCACCCGTACCCTCTTTAGCTTTAGCACTGCGGGATTTGCCCCAACTATCCCGGAGTCGTGTGGTCTCGCTGACAGCACTAGGACGATCATTGGTGACTGAATAGCCACGCGTCATCCGTTCAACGGTGGTGAGAAGATCGGGATCAATGGCTAGGCAGCTTGCTTGTTTGATGTCATCGTTGCTACGCGCTGCCTCTGCGTAGGTGGAGAGAAGATTATCGAGTCGCCCCCCACTGGCAAGCTCACCGGCGAGTGTTTCGTCGCTCAGGAGAAGTGGTGCCGCACTGGGAGCTTCTCCAGTCTCACCAGGAACAATCGTCGAGCGGCTGGCGAGAGGCCACAGGAAAGTCAATGGCACCCGATGATCTTTGTCCGCAGGCGTATTGCGATGCGCGTCGTCATGGTCCGCTTCTTTGGCTTTCTCATGGACGGGGAGAAGAAACCGAGACGATCCTTCATGTGATCCCGCATGGACGCTCACCTCAACAGGGTATGTCCCCGCCTCGGAGATATTCAACGGTGTGGCTTTGCCATTCCCCTTCGTGATGGGAAGCTCGAACGTCAGCGTCGTGGATTCACCGGGCTTGAGCACCACATTACTATTGCTGCTCTCACCCTGAGACGAGTTTTGTGAATGCATAGAGCCCGCGCGCGTCCCGGAGTGGTGTGATGCCGTTGAGCGAGTTGAGCGTGAATCGTTGGCATGGTCACGATCAACAGACCCGTTAATGAGCGTCCGGTGAAAGATAGTCGTACTGTCTGCAAGGCGAAGACGAGCAGACGCTGTATCCGGAACGGAATCGGACCGGGATAGTGAATAGGTGATCGATGTCAGCGTCGTCGACGTCGAATTGGTCAGTTTCGCACTAAACGTCACGTGCCCACCGACAGTGGCGATCGACGGGGTGATCTGTGAAATAGCGACGTCGATGTCATTTTTATCGTGGCCGTCACGAGCGGAAGGATTAGTCCACTCATCGGCCTGGGCCGCGTGAGCAACAGAGGAAAAATGTCCCACCTTGACAGGAAGGCAGGGGACGAACCCCAGAGCGCAGACCAGCGTACTCATGCTGCACATGCTGACAAGGCGTGTGGTCCATCGTGTCACCGTGGGGTCACTCTCCCCTCAGCGCGAGCTTGCCGAGCAAGATCCGGAAGGATCTTGTGCGCGTCGCGAGCCAGTTTCCTCTCATCCCCATAGGCAAGTCGTTCAACCAGCTCAGAAGCAGGAGCCCACGTCACTTCAGTGACTTCAGGATCATCGTCGTTACAGATACCATCGACATATTCCAGCAAGTGGTGATGAACCGTTTTATGGATGCGAATCCCCTCGGAGACGAACCAATAGTTAATAGTTCCTAAGTGTGCGAAAACACGTCCAGTCAGCCCAGTTTCTTCCCACACTTCACGCTCAGCAGTAGCCGTATGGTCCTCACCATGTTCCACGTGCCCTTTGGGAATCGACCAGAGCAGTCGCCCGCGACGGTCGAGACGCCCAATCAGGCAGACATAAATGCGATCCATGTTGACCATGCCGGCATCGTCAACAGCTTCCGCTAACCCCGACACGACGAGCCCACCAGCTGATGTTTCCTCTGAGGTGGGCATGGACACGGAGGGAATCGCCTGGGGCTTACCCCGACGTGTACCTCGGGTCCCCCGGCTAGACCGTCGACTATGTGCTCGGGTGGCATGCGCACGTGCGGTGTTGGCATGCGAATTGCTCCGTCGGGACGCACCAGCGCGCTTCTGCTGACGATGATTCGTGCCGCCATGACGACCTTCTTTATCGTTGGCGTCTCGCTGCTGGGAGTTCGTGTTCTGTTTATCACCGCGACGAAAACTACTGTTTTTCGAGCCCGAGCTGTTACGTCGGCGTCGGGAGCCACCCGTGCGCCGTGTATTGCGCGGTGATCCACCGCCCCCCGTCTGGCCGGCGTCAGGCGAATGGTGACTCCCCGACTGTGGCCGTGTGCTCGTGCTCATTCTTTTCAGGATAGAGGTCATTGGCGGCGAGTGGGTAGACAGGCCAGTTATGGCGTTTCTTCACAGTGGAAAAAGAGATAGCCGCGAACGGAGGCTGGCGAGGCCTGTGCTGGAGGATGTGAACGGTACGATACGTGACATGGATCGTTCGTCCTCCCATACTGATTCGCGTTTGTCCCAGCGCGCCCCCGCCGCCGAGGCTGAGTATCTAGCCCGCGCCCACCGGGATTTAGAGTCCTTATCCCCGGTGATGACACCGCTTGCTCAGGCTTTCAACGCCGACGGGTTCGATTTATATTTGGTGGGAGGATCCGTCCGTGACGCACTCCTGGGGCGTTTGAGCACAGACTTGGACTTTACGACCAACGCCCGCCCACAGGATATCCACCGCCTTCTGAAACAGACTTGCGACGCCGTCTGGGACACTGGCATTGACTACGGCACCGTGTCCGGCCAACGCAACGGCCAAGACATTGAAATCACAACATTCCGGGCAGACACATATGACGGGGAGTCACGCAACCCAGACGTGACATTCGGCGATTCACTGGATAAGGACCTCACCCGGCGCGATTTCACCATAAATGCGATGGCGGTGGAGGTCCGCGGTGACGGTGCTCAGGTTTTTCATGATCCTCTCAATGGTTTAGCTGACCTTGTTGGCGGTTCTTTGGATACACCGGATGATCCCGCGATTTCTTTCCATGACGACCCGCTCCGGATGCTTCGCGCGTGCCGGTTCGTATCCCAACTGGGGTTGAGCGTTGCTCCGCGTGTACGTCATGCGATGGAACGGATGGCGGGTGATATTCAGAGGATCACAGCGGAACGTGTTCACGCGGAGCTCGACAAACTGATCGTCGGCGACGATCCTGCTCGAGGGATTGACCTCATGGTAGATGCTGGGTTGGCCGACTACATTATCCCCGAAATTCCCGCAATGAAAATGACTCAAGATGAGCATATGCAGCACAAAGATGTGTATGCGCACTCGCTGCAGGTGATGCGCCAGGCCATTGACCGGGAACCTGACGGCCCAGATCTGGTTCTCCGCTGGGCGGCGCTGCTTCATGACTGTGGGAAACCCGCCACACGTGCCCTCAAGCCCGGCGGTGGTGTCACGTTCTACCACCATGATGTCGTGGGGGCGAAAATGGCTCGCAAGCGGTTCAGAGCGTTGAAATACAGCAAGCAATTCATCAAGGACGTCTCCGGGTTGATCTACCTGCACCAACGGTTCCATGGTTATACGGAGAAGGCATGGAATGATTCTGCGGTTCGTCGTTACGTCGCTGATGCAGGTCCGCTTCTTCCTCAGCTTCATCGGCTCGTTCGGGCGGATTGCACGACGAGAAACAAAGCAAAAGCGCGGCGTTTGCAGCGGTTGTATGACGACCTTGAGGGGCGCATTGAAGAGATCCAGCGCAAGGAAGACCTTGCGCGAATTCGCCCCGACCTCGACGGACAAGACATTATGGCGATCCTTGATATCGAACCAGGCCCCTTGGTGGGCAAAGCATGGAAACATATGAAAGACGTCCGGTTGGATCGTGGCCCGCTCGAGCGAGAAGATGCCATTGTGGAACTAAAGACATGGTGGGTCGAGGAACAGGAGTCAAAGGAGCACGACTTATGAGTGATATCTACAGCGACAGCCTGTTCAACGGACTGAGTAAAACACCCCCGGAGGCAGGAATGTTGCTGGTTTCAGCTCCGGGAGTAGTGTCCACCGAACTGACCCGGTCTGTCATTTTTCTCCTTGACGTTGGACCAGATGGTGCCGTGGGGGTTGACCTCACCGAGCGCACAGAAATGGCAACACACAACGTCCTTCCCGAATGGACACCGTATGTGTCCGCACCCCAAGTGATCTACCTTGGAGGCCCTGTAGGCCATAACACCGTGCTTGCCGTGGGAGTGGCGAAACCAGAAACCAACATTGATGACACGACCCTGTTTTCCACGACCGCACACCGCTTCGTCACGGTCAACCTCGACGCTGACGCTCACGACATAGAAGGAAAACTCCAAGGACTTCGAATGTTTGGCGGATATGCCGGGTGGGGCCCCGGGCAGCTCAACGACGAAATTGACCGCGGAAACTGGTACGTGGCCCCCGCACTGACTGAAGATCTCCTCGCCCCCGCTGGTGTTGATATCTGGGGTCAAGTAATGCGCCGCCAGGAGCCGCCACTGCCGCTCTTCGCCACCTACCCCATCGACCCCAGTGAGAACTAGAGACACATTCTCGACACCACCGCATGGACACCCAATGGATGCACCACCAGAAAGCGATTCACAGGACACCCCCGCCAGCACACACTCATTAAGCCAGGATATTCGGCAAGGTTTAACGGAAACGTGGGCTATTGGACTAGGCCTTATCCCGCTAGGCCTCTCGTTCGGACTCCTTGTTGTGCAATCAGGGTTCGCGTGGTGGTGGGCCCCGATTTTCTCAACGATTATCTACGCAGGATCCATGGAGTTCCTGGCCATTAGCTTGGTGAGTGGCGGCCTGGGGCTCGTCTCCGGTGGGCTGACAGCATTTATGGTGAACTTCCGGCACGTGTTCTACGGCCTGACATTTCCGCTCCACGCGATTCATTGCCGCGCCGGGCGTGCCTATGCCGTGTACTCGCTGACGGATGAGGCTTATGCCATTGCGTCCGCGGGGGTGGTAAAAGGAGCGCTTTCTGGTGCTCGTGTTCTCACGATCCAAGCGACTGTTCAGGCGCTATGGTTGTTGTCTGGGCTCGCCGGTGCGCTTGTTGGCCAGTACATCCCGACGATGGAGGGAATGTCGTTTGCGCTAGTGGCTTTGTTTATCGTCTTGACGATGGAGTCGTTTTCTGCGAACCGTGACTGGTCACTGCCGCTATGTGCTCTGGCATGCGGTGCAGTGGGCTGGGTGGTGTCTGAAACGTCGCTCATGGTGGTGGGGCTTGGCCTCTACCTGGGGGTTCTTTTGGTACGGTTCTGGTCGCCGGCTATTGATCGGGCGATGACAGTCCGGCGCGATAGTGCGGGGTTCATGCACATTCCCGATTCTCAGTCCAGGGATCTTGGCGCTGATGGTGGTTCTACCGGTGAACATGGGCGAGGCGGTGAGGGTTCATGGTGACACCAGTGGCCTACGGGGACTACGGGTTGCCTGAGGGGGTATCTCTTTCCCACACTCTCGCGTTGTTGTGTGTTATTGGTGTTGTTACCGTCGCGTTGCGGGCGTTTCCTTTTCCGTTCGTTGCGCATTTACGAGGATCTGATTGTGTTGCCCATCTCAGTAGGACGATGCCGGTGGGTGTCACTATGGTGCTCATTGTCTACACTGCGGTGGAATCATCACATAAGGCTGGCGGCTGGTGGCCGGTGCTGGTTGCGATTGCCTGTACCGTTCTTCTTCACTTGTGGAGGCGCAGCGTGACACTCTCGATTTTTGGAGGTACCGCGCTCTACGTCATTCTTGTGAACATTGTGGTGTAATCCCGCACGGCGTGTGTACAGGGGGTCTGTTGTGTTCGTCGATGCGTGTCGTCGTGGTTACGTAGGTTCGGCATGGCAGGCACGTCGACGCGCGTATCGGCTGGCGCGCACAGAACATACCATCAGTTGAATCTGGTGGAATACCATCAACGGAAGAATGATCATCGTCGCACTGTGAGGGAACATAACAGCTGCCATGGGAAGCCCCGTGGCCAGGGATTTCTTCGTTCCGCAGAATTGAATGGCAACTCGGTCACCGTAATCAAAACCGAGCTGGTGAGCGACGGTCCATGTGAGCCATAACATCACTTCGACCATGGCTAGTGAGAGGACCACGACGACTGCAAGCTGCCACCAGGCAATGGACGTCCACACGCCCAAGACGATGCCGTGAGAAAAGGCACCGTAGACCACGAATGCGATGGAGAGACGATCCACATTTTTTGTCAACGGGCTTGCTGCGATCGTTGTAACTGGGCGCCACATTCTCGCGGCTTGCCCAATAATGAAGGGGACAAGCAGCTGGAGGGCAACGTCGATGAAGACAGTGGCGGAGATATGGAAGCCCGAATCAGACATGAAAAACATCACGAGAACGGGTGTGACAACAACACCTACCAGGTTTGATGTTGACGCACTCACGATCGAGCCTGCGATATTGCCCCGTGCGATTGAGGTGAATGCTACGGATGATTGCACCGTTGAGGGCACCAAGCATAGGAACACAACGCCAGCGTAGAGGTCATCTCCGATGATGTTGTGTAGGGGGAAGAGAGCAAGGCCAATAAGGGGAAACACGACGTAGGTGAATATCAGGATGGTGGTGTGGAGGCGCCAGTGCTTCAGGCCTGCCACCGCTTCCGAGGGAGATAGGCGCGCACCGTAGAGGAAAAACAGACATGCGATTGCTGCGGTGGTCACTGTCTCCCACGTGTTGGCGAATTCCCCTTGAGCAGGAAAAAACACTGCTACAGCCACTGCAATGAGGATCATGACGATCAACATATCGGGGCGCCATGACACTATCCGGCGAATAAACACCCTTCTATTCTAAAAAGCCAGCAAACCGCGTGAGGTGAGGTCGTAAAATTAGCGAGAACGGTGACACCGTGTGATAACATTTCTTTCACATGGTTTTCCATACAAAAGTAAATTCTAAGATGATTAAGGAGCTGCGGAGTGCAGAGTAGCTTCATGCCGGTGGCAATCTCGGCGGACAACGTCGAACTGTCAACCAAAAAAGGCCCGGTGTACGGACCACTAAGCTTCAATGTCCATCCAGGAGAGACAGTAGCGCTCGTCGCTGGCCAATCCAACGGGCTATCGAGTCTCCTCCTCACCCTGGTCGGTCGCATGAAACCCACGAGCGGAACTGTTACCGTCGACGGAATAGTTATCCCCCAACACGTGCGGAAAGTCCAAAAAATCGCAACATTCGCAGGTTTTGAAAACCTAGACGACCTGGACCCAGCTCTCACCGTGGCCGAAACAGCGTACGAGCGCATCTCCCTCGAATCACCCATCATCGCCCGCCGACCCGGCTGGGATGGTGAACACATGACGTCATGCCTCCACGCAGCATTCGGCCCCGATGCTCCCGGCCCTGACGTCCCCATTGAAGAACTCTCCGTGCTGGGACAAGCCCAAGCGAAACTATTCGTCGCCACCGTGTGCCGGCCATCCGTCATCAGCTATAACGACGTTGACTCGCTGCGTGACCCCGACGATCAAACAGCACTGTGGGAATCCCTCAAACGCACAGCAGATCTGGGAATTACCATCATCGCGAACACAACAAACAAGGACACCATCCCAGATGGTGTACGCCACATCATTGCCGAGCGCCCCGACAACCGGGCTGACCATCGCCTCGTGACACCCTCGGGCTCGCACGCATACCAGAACTCCCATGCTCTCATCACCGAGGAGATCAACCATGGCGGATAACGAATTCCCCCACACCCACTCAGAGACAGTGCCCTCACCACGACCGAAACGCCGGGGACTGACCGCACGAGGACAAGGCGCATCAGCATACAACGAACGCGTCATGCCCCGCATGCTGATCGGACGGAACTCTGAAATCCACCGCCTCCGCATCTTCCCCGTGGCCCTCGCCATTCTCGCCACCATCCCACTGCTGGTTGGCGCATTTTTCCTCTGGTCCAACGAAAACCCGACCGAACACCTCAGCGATATGAAGGTAGCTGTCGTCAATAATGACCAGCCAGCCGACAAAGATGGCCAACCAGTCAATGTTGGACCCGAAATCGTTCGTAATATCAAAGCCAATCCCACCTTCGATTGGCAGTTCATCTCAGAATCAGACGCCAAAAAAGGCCTGAATAGCGGAAAATATTTCGCCACCGTTGTCATCCCGAAGGACTTCTCGTCCTCAGTGGCATCAATTGGCACCCAAAACCCGCACCAGGCCGTCTTGAACTTTGATTACAACGATGCCAACGGAAAATCAGCATCAGTCATACTCAAAGCCGCTGCCGAACGGTTGCACAACACCATCAACGAGTCGATCACCAATACTGCAAGTGCAAAAATATTCTCGTCGCTCAACGAGATTCACGACGGGATGGGCAAAGCCGCTGACGGTTCCGGCCAACTAGCAAACGGAGCTAAAACCGCAAAAACCGGCGCGGCTAAGCTCGACGACGGCGCCGCCAAACTCCTCGACGGATCCTCCCAGCTGAAAACCGGCGCAGGCACGATTCATGACAAACTCGGTGAAGCACAAAATGGTGCAAGCCAAATCCAAAATGGCTCCGCCCAACTGCAAGCCGGCGCGCAGCAACTGACCGACAAGCTGGGCCTCGCACACGAAAAATCAACAGAATTAACCAGCGGTGCACAACAGCTTGCCGAGGGAAATGCGAAACTCGCCGACGGAAACACACGGCTGGCCGCAGGCCTCGATGAAATGAAATCGAAACTTGCCGCCATCGAAGGTATTCCCGGAATCAACCAACTCCCTCAGGTACGACAACTTCTCGACGGCGTTAACACCGCGAACTCTGCAGCTCACCAACTCGCTGACGGTGCACAAAAAGCAGCCGATGGCTCCCGCCGCGTGGCCGACGGCAATAGCCAGATGACCGGAGCTCTCCAGCAATTCCAGGACGGCGCAGGCTTGATTGCCTCGAAACTTGGGGAAGCTCACGCTGGTGCTGGCAAACTCACCGGCGGTCTCGGACAACTCCGTGATGGTGCAGGCCGACTCGAAGATGGCGCCACGAAGCTCAACGCTGGCCAACAAACGTTGAAGAACGGCACCACTCAGCTCAGTGGTGGTGCCGGGAAACTCGCTGACGGTGCCGGCACTCTCCACGACAGCCTGGCATCAGCACAAGGACGCGTTCCCGCATTCACGACACAAATGGTGGCGCATAACGCGAACACCTTGGCTGGGCCCTCCGAACTGAACGAAAACTGGGTACACAAGGTATCAACGATGGGTGAGGGCCTCGCCCCGTTCCTCGCTGGGTTTGGTATCTTCCTGGGCGGACTGTTCGTCTGGCAGGTCATCCGCCCCCTCCCCAGCCGAAACCTCGCTGCATCGGTCTCATCGTTGCGCTTGGCAATTCGAACAACCACACCGGCGCTGCTCATCAGCATTCTCCAGGTCGCCTTGCTGGTTGGTGTCACCTGGTTTGCACTGGATGTTCGCCCTAAGAGCCTTGTCGGTTGGACCGCTCTCATGCTTCTGGGAGGGTTTGGATTCTTAATCTTCCAGCAGGCACTGATCATCTTGTTCGGTGAAGGAAAAGGACAGCTATTGGGCATTGTCGCCCTGGTCGTCCAGCTCTCGGCCTCGGGCGGATTGTACCCAATACAAACATCGCCCAAGTTCTTCCAAGTCCTCCACCCATACATGCCACTGAGCTGGCTGATCGACGGAATGAGGCAAGCCGGAGTGGGCGAACTCAACGCCCAATACTGGCAGTCGTTCGTCGTCCTGGCATGCGTGGTGGTCCTCACCATGGCGTTCATGGTCTGGGGCGTGTCCCGTAGGCGTGTATACACGATGTCAACACTCCACCCCGCTGTCGTCTAAAACTGGTAACAAAAGGCTCGGGCGCAAAAGCCCGAGCCTTTTTGCATGTTGTGAGAAGAGAGGCGCACTACTAGAAAAGAAGATTCTTCATATGAGCCTCTCCCGGCTACTTCAGCATAATTAGCTCGGAGTCCACCCCCGTCGACATATATGAACGCCCTAGATCCGAAGCTAGTTAAGTAAATTGCCTATATCCGAGGCTCTGTGCACGAGCCAAAGCGACGTGGTCGTAAACATGGTATGTAAATTACGACAAAGCACGTTGGTCTGGGGCGCAGGGAAGTGGACCCCATGTGGCTGCCACACCGTGGTCGGCGTCATCAGCGGCACGCTGAATAATAGCCTGGAAGCGCGGCTGCATGCGCGGCAAGGCATCGATGGGAAACCACGTGACAGCATGGGATTCATCATCGCCGACAGTAACTTCGGGCGAATCTTCCCGCAGTGAAGCACGAAACGCAGTGTCCACATAGGACGTGACATCACCATTGGGGTAGGTAACAGGCCCCACGGCCTGCACGTTGAGAAGTGATTCAATAGTGACACGCGCTCGGGTTTCTTCCTCCACCTCCCGAACGGCGGCCACGTGAGGGTGCTCACCCGGATCGACGATACCGGTGACAGGTGTCCACTCGCCATTATCGACGCGACGAACCAACAACACTTCTCGGCGGGTGGACAGCACTGGTGCCTCCAGCTTGGCCTCCAGGGCATTCGAACTCGGCTCCAGCGCGTCGCGAAGAACAACAACGGTCACGCCCGGAAGCCAGAGCGGGTCGTGCCCAATCTTCGCACGAAGCTCAACAATGAACTGCGGTGTAGCCATAGCGTCTAGGAATCCGCAGCCTGCGCGGCACGCCGGGCAGCATCGATATCAACGGCAATCGGTGTCGTGGGCTGTGCTGTGGTACATCCTTGCCCGCCGCACGAACAGGACGACGTCGTGTCGTTGTCCGTATTGTTGTGCGCGTCAAGCACGGCGACAGTGTGTGCGCCCATCGCTGCTCCGACGCCGATGAGGGCTATCGTGGCGATGACGGCAACGAAAACCCACACCCACGCCCAGCCGGAGGCACCCACTGCAATGATTCCGCCGAGGAGAAGAGCAAGTCCGCCGACGATCCAGCTTGGCGCAGCGACTTTGTGGGCAAGCTCCCACATGGCGGGGTCACGGCGAACCTCGGGGACGCGGATGCCAACCCAGCTATTACCAGGGAGTCTCCCCGCGAACGCAAGAAGACCAACGCCGATGACAGCAACAGCACTGATGACCAGAATGATGCCGAGAATCATGGTTCTAGTGTAAGCCTGTCCGTTCACGTCACGACAGGTCGGACGCGGATTTCCTCAACGGTGCACTCTGGTGTGGCGTCGATTGCTGTGCGAACAGCTGCCGCAATGGATTCGGGCTGTACGTAGATGGACCCGTCATAGTCGTCCGGTGCCATCCCCTTGTCCTCTTGGATCTCACGCTGCATGTCAGTATCGACGCGCCCCGGGTGTACTGACGTGACTCGCACGTGGCCGCGTTCTTCCTCGCGGAGGGCGTCGGTAATGGCCCGAAGAGCAAACTTTGACGCGCAATACGGTGCGCTCCCCGGGCGTGCCGCATGCCCAGACCCGGAATTAATAGCCACAATATCGCCCTGCGCAGCGCGCAACCTCGGCATTAACTGCCTGATCAGATCCACCTGTGCCACCACATTGATATCCAGAACGCGAAGCCAATCCTCACGGGAGACTTCGGCAATGGTGCCCCCGATCGACATCCCAGCGCTGAGAACAAGGACATCCAACTCGGTAACAGGAAAGGCCTCCAGTGCTGCACCCACAGCCGATGGATCAGTGAGATCCGCGACGAAAGGCTTCGCACCGGGCACGATGTCGAGGGCCTTGTTGACTGACCTGTCACTTGTGCCACCGATATAAACAGTGTGCGTTGTCGCGAGATCACGCGCGACCGCTAGTCCAATCCCTCGTGTCCCCCCGGTGACCAGCGCCACTGGGCGCTGATCCCCTGTCGGTGATGGTGTGCTCATCCGTCCACAACTCCTTACAACCGGATTATTCACGTCACGTCGTGCCGCCGACTCCCAGGCCATGGAATCACCCAGTTCGTGCGGAACCTCCACTCACTGAGCCAGGCAGCGGACACCTCGACCCTAGCTAACTGTAATGTCCACCCCAGTAAGCCCGTGCAACCTCTTCTCCGCTGACTTCTGGGACTTTGCGCCATCACCAACGCAGGGGTCAAGGAGATTATCGGTAGCTAAGTCCCGTGTATCGGAATATAACAACTGCTTTTTCGTGAAACGATTCAACAGCTGGTTCACATCACCATGCCCAGCCGCCGTCGCTGTTCCACGAATCGCATCAGTCCATTCATCCGGGTTCGCCACGACGAAGAGAAGGTCGTTGGTATCATCGTCAAGACGATCCAACACATCGATAACGACAGATGCCACGGTACTCACCGACGGCGGAACATCACCCGCACGGATCGCATCCTTAATCCACTCGGGGATGACACCGCGCCGTAGGCTTCGCCACGGATACAACTCAAGGCGAGCAATGTCGCCAGACGCGGGACGACCATCGCCCGAAATGTGGAGGGCGCCATCCATCATCATGTGATTCCCCGGCCACTTATCCATCAGCACATGGCGCAACTCCCACGACGGAATGAGTGGGAATGTACTCTCGCCCACATTGAGGTCGTCTCGCCCTGTCATCATGGCATGTTGCTGATCGTTCAGATCGAGGATCTCCGCGAGCGCCTGCGCTGTTCGCGTCAGCGAATGACCCAATTGTTCCCCACGGTTGCTCCGAACCAGCGGCAATGCGTAATCAATCTTCTCAAGAAGCGCATCGAAGTAAGTGATAGGAAGCTCGGGTGAGCCTTGATGACCCACGGTGTTTTTCACCTGAATCAGACCATCAGCCACATACCCAGAGACTTTATTCTTAAAAACGGCGTTATCCCCAAGAACCATGAGTTTAATGTGGCTCGAGGCCGGACGGTCAACGACGTGGGGAAAAGTACGATTAATGATGCCGTCATCAACTTCTGCGAGAAGCCCATAGAAAGGCTCATCACCCAAGTACACCACAGAGCCATTGTGAATCGTTGCCTCTTTGTCATGGGCAGCGAACCACTTTTGGTCCTCGGGGTGAATGATGTCCCCAATGGAAAAAGACTGGGCCTTGGTAGCGAAAATATCTGATGCCGACAAGGTTTCCGGTGAGTACATGTCACGATAGAAACTGACGATGCGGGAAAAGACAGTGTTATCAGCCATATACGCTCCTTCGTTCGTCTATACGGCCTAGGGTAACCATCGCAGCCCACCTCGTGCAGGAACCGATACAAAGGCCGCACGTCTAGTACCGGGCCAGTATCGGAACTAGAGACCGGTGCAGTTGCCCTCATCAAGGGCCCAACTAGACTAGGTGACCATGACAAATCCGAATGAAAAGAGCCCACGCGGGGGCCAACCCGCTACGTCAGCATCCGCCTCCCCCTCCACGTCGTCAGGCTCTCTTTCTTCGCAGTCGCCCGCGTCGCCCCCAGGGCACGACGAACCACGCTTCCGCTATACCGCGGGCCTCGCCGCCGACATTGAAAAAGCCTGGCACCAGCGGTGGTCTCGTGACAAGACATTTCACGCCCCCAACCCCGCTGGAGACTTAGCCCCACGCGATGGTGATATAGACGTGCCCGACAATCGGATTTTCATCCAGGACATGTTTCCCTACCCGTCGGGCGTCGGTCTGCACGTCGGTCACCCGCTGGGCTACATTGCGACAGATGTGTATGCGCGTTTCCACCGGATGTTAGGTAAAAATGTGCTGCACACGCTGGGCTACGACGCCTATGGTTTGCCTGCCGAGCAGTACGCCGTGCAGACGGGAACGCACCCGCGGGTCACGACGGAGGCCAACATAGAGAACATGAAGCGCCAGCTGGAGCGCCTGGGGCTCGGCCACGATCCACGACGGTCATTCGCAACCACCGACCAGGATTTTTACCGTTGGACCCAGTGGATCTTCCTGCAAATATTCCAATCGTGGTTCGACCCCGAGGCACAGGCCGCACGCCCAGTAACGGAATTACGCGACAAATTAGCCTCCGGCGATGTCGATATCAGCTCCGGCCCCGGCTACGAGAGTATGGACCCAGCCACAGGCGCTGTGGTGGCCGACGCCAAAGAAGCAGGGACGAATTCTGCAGATATCTGGGCCACACTAGATGATGCGCAGCGCGAACATGTCATCGAAACATTTCGGCTGGTGTACCGTTCCCGGTCCACAGTCAACTGGGCACCGGGACTGGGCACCGTGTTGGCCAATGAAGAAGTGACAGCCGATGGTCGCTCCGAGCGCGGAAACTTTCCCGTGTTCCGCAAGAAACTCACCCAATGGATGATGCGTATCACCGAGTATTCGGATCGTTTGCTCGACGATCTCGACCTGCTGGATTGGCCCGACAAGGTGAAATCCATGCAGCGGAATTGGATTGGCCGCTCACGAGGCGCCGAAGTCACTTTCACCATTCCGACAAACAGTGCCGTGCCTGGTGCCCATACCGATTCCGACAATGGTGCGCCTGGTGTAGGTACTGCCGCGCTCGGAGGTGCCTCCGCCGAGTGCCCGGTGTTCACCACCCGCCCCGACACTCTATTCGGCGCACAATACTTGGTTTTGGCTCCCGAACATGACCTTGTCGACACAATCGTCGCAGAACAATGGCCCGATCTTCGCGCAGAACACTCTCTGACGGACGACGCCATCTACCGTTGGACCAGTGGAGCCGCCTCCCCCGCCGAGGCCGTGACGGCCTACCGTGCGTCCATCGCAGCAAAGTCAGACCTGGAACGCCAGGAAAACAAGGACAAGACCGGCGTCTTCCTGGGCACATACGCAACAAACCCTGTTGACGGACGACGCATCCCCGTCTTCATTGCCGATTATGTCTTGGCTGGATACGGCACGGGCGCAATCATGGCCGTCCCCGCACACGACGAGCGCGATTACGACTTTGCCCGCGTTTTTGAGCTCCCCATCAAGGAAGTCATCTCCGGTGGTGATGTTACCGTGGAAGCCTTCACCGGCACCGGCACCGTCATTAACTCCGCTAACGACGATGGACTCGACATCAACGGCCTCTCGATGGAGGACGCGAAAGTACGTATGATCGAGTGGCTTGCCACGCGTGGTGTCGGCACTGAAAAAATCCAGTACAAGCTGCGGGATTGGCTGTTTGCGCGACAGCGGTACTGGGGTGAGCCCTTCCCCATCGTCTACGACGAGAACGATGTTGCCCACGCACTGCCCGAATCGATGCTCCCGGTTGTTCTTCCCGAGGTGGATGACTATCGCCCCGTCGCCTTCGACCCCGATGATGCCGATTCCGAGCCGCACCCGCCGCTGGCGAAAGCAACAGACTGGGTCACTGTGGAACTGGACTTGGGTGATGGGCCAAAGACGTATCGACGTGATACCAACGTGATGCCCCAATGGGCAGGAAGCTCCTGGTACGAGCTTCGCTACGTGGACCCAACCAACAGCAACACCCTGTGTGATCCAGCGAATGAGAAATACTGGATGGGCCCGACGGCGACGAAAAAATCTGGTGGTGTGGACCTCTACGTTGGCGGGGTCGAGCACGCCGTGCTGCACCTTCTGTATTCCCGATTTTGGCACAAAGTGCTCTATGACCTCGGCCATGTCTCCTCATGCGAGCCCTACCACCGCTTGTTTAACCAGGGTTATATCCAGGCCTACGCCTATACTGACGACCGCGGCGTCTACATTCCTGCCGCCGAGGTCATTGAGCGCGATGGCTCATGGTGGTGGACCCCGACCGATGGTCGCCAGATGGACGGTGTCGAAACTAATGAGCATGGCGAAATCCAGGTGCATCAGGAGTACGGCAAGATGGGTAAATCACTCAAAAACGCTGTCTCGCCCGATGACATCTGCGACAACTACGGTGCAGATACTCTGCGTATCTACGAAATGGCGATGGGTCCACTCGATACCTCTCGCCCGTGGGCGACAAAAGATGTTGTGGGTGCGCAGCGCTTCCTTCAACGTCTGTGGCGCCTCGTCGTCGACGAATCCACCGGCAGTCTCGTCGTCACAGATTCCACACCCACAGACGATGACCTCCGCACCATGCACCGCACCATCGCCGCAGTGCGTGAGGACTACGCCCAGCTGATGGACAACACGGCCGTCGCTAAACTCATCGAATACGTCAACTACGTGACCAAGACGTACCCTGGAGGTGCCCCACGCGAGATCGTTGAACCCGCTGTCCTGCTGGTTGCACCCCTGGCACCCCACATCGCCGAAGAATTGTGGTCGCGCCTGGGTCACGTGGAGTCTCTTGCGCACGGCCCCTTCCCCACGTTCGACGAGGCGTGGCTTGTCGATGACACCATCGAGATCCCCATCCAAGTGCAGGGTAGAGTGCGTAGTCGCATTCACGTGGCTACAGACGCTTCACGTGAAGACATTGAATCCGCGGCACTTGATGATGCCAAGGTGAAGGAGCACGTGGGCGACCGTGCGATTAAAAAAGTAATTGTTGTGCCTGGCCGTATGGTCAATGTGGTGATCTAGGTCTAGCCCGGAACGGAAAGCAGCATGTTTGGAAACACGAAGAAATCCGCCTCGGGATTATCGGGGTCCGCAGTGACGTCAGGGAAAGGTAGCACGAGGAGGGCTAAGAAAGGGCGCCCGTGGTACATCGAAATCCCGATCGTTGTTGTCAGTGCGTTGTTTGTGGCTGTCGTGTTTCAGATGGTGATCGGCCGCGTCTACGTCATTCCGTCGGCGTCGATGGAGCCAACGTTGAATGGTTGCACTGGTTGCAACAATGATCGCGTTTTCGTTAATAAGTTGGCCTACGACTTCGGTTCACCCAAGCCGGGTGACGTTGTTGTGTTCAAAGGTCCGGCGTCGTGGGATGAAACCAGCTTTGGTTCGCACTCGTCGGATGACGACAGTGGCATCGAAAAGTTCATTCGGCGAGGCGCCTCGTATATTGGGTTGGCTTCTCCCCCGGAGAACGACGTGGTGAAGCGGGTTATTGCAACCGGCGGCCAAACTGTTCGATGCAGGCCGGGTGATACTGGCATCACAGTGGATGGTAAGACGATTGATTCGTCATATACGCTCCAGCCACCTCAGCGGCCGGTGGACAGAAAGCACGGATCAGAGGCCTGTGGTGGTGGTTACTTTGGGCCAGTGACCGTCCCGAAGGGGAACGTGTGGTTGATGGGAGACAATCGCACTAACTCTGCAGATTCGCGCTATCACATGAACGATGACTATCACGGCACCGTGCCAGAGAAGAACATCATTGGCCGTGTGGATGCCCGTATTTTGCCGTTCAGCAGGATTGGCATGGTCGACCACTCGAACATCCAGGGTGATTAGGCTTACCGGTAGTCGAGTCCCGCGATAGCCATCCACCCGGTGCTGGTCATCCAGCCGAGTGCGAAGGGAATCAGCACCCAGCAGGTGGCGAGCCACGGGCGCCAGCGGTCGTACCGTGACCACTTAAAATAGGTGGTCCACACTCCCCCGAGGGCGCCAATGAGAGCAATGGTCCCTGGCACTGTCGGGAACAATATTTCGTACAAGCGTGAGCAGATCCATGCTGATTCGCCCGCGTCGCAGTTAGGGCCGCCCTGGTTGTGCGAAATATAGAGGAGGATGCCAGCTACCGCCAGTGTGATCAGTGGAACGGCAATGACATAAACAATGGCTTGGTGGGTGGATCGGGCGTGTTGTTCGAGGCGTAGCAGGGGGTCGAGTTCATAGTCGAGCCGTGATGGCTTGGAGGGGACGGAATCCGTAGCATCGATGGTGACATGCTGGTCGGCGTCGTCAGAATCATGAGAATAGGGTGTTTCCGATATATCCACTCGGGTGCTCCTCAACAGTGGTGTCGTAAAACCTAGACGGGGACGATGACAGTAGGAACGGGCGAATGGCGCACGATCTGGTTGATTGAGGAACCGGTGAAGGTGTGTCCGAAAACTCCCAGGGTCGAGCTGCCCACGATGAGGAGGTCCCCTTTCTTCCACTCCAGATTGGTGATGGAACTCTCCCAGTCGTCGCCGGAGCCGATAGCGAGGTCGACGTGGAGGCTCGCGCAGCGTTCGAGGGCGCGTTCTTCACCACGCTCGAGGATACTTTGCGCCTGGTCGCGCCACTGCCGGGTGGCTTCTTGAGCGTGTCTATACGGTGTTTCGGTGGGGTACATTGATGGGCCATGAGGTGTGAATGCGACGAGGCGGAGCGGTACGTTCCATCGGTGTGCATAATCGCAGGCTTTGCGTAAAGCCTCGTGCGATTGTTCCGTATCGACATAAGCACAGTTCATGCGTGTGATGCCTTTTTTGGATGTGCACAGGTGACGCGGGGCGAGCCCCAGGGATACCGTGGAGCAATGGAGTAATGCATCTGCGGTGGACCCGGCGATGAATCGGCCGGTGGTAGCCGCTGCGTGGGATCCGAGCAGGATGATGGTTGCGTTGAAGGCTGCTGCTGCTGCACTGAGGGCGTCAGTTTCTGAGGCTGCGGTGATGAACTCGAAGGGGCGTGTGTCGAGTGCCTCCTGGGGAACGCGAGCATCGCTCAGTGCTTGGAGTGCAGAGCGTTCGCACTTTTTCGTTTCTTTGCGGATCCATCGTTGGTAGTCTTCCCCCAGCTCATCGGGTGCTTCCGAGGGCCAAATGGAGGGGAGAACAGTGACGGTACGAATGATTGCCGGTGATGTGCGGGCGACCCACGCGGCGAATTCCTCGGCACTGGAGTCGGATGGTTGTGGCCGGCGGGCGATAAGGATGCGGACCGGGGATTCGTTAGTCACGATGGTGCTCCGTTTTCGGACGCTGGGGTTTAGTGTTCTTTGCGTGGATTCGCCGCGGAACTGGTATCGCCGCCTCGTCTGCCGTCGTGGTCGGTGAGAATCCGCTCAAGAATCTCGGTGAGTTCGAGAGCTAGCTCTTTATCGTCTTCAGTGTAGTGCGAGATAAACCGTGCGAATTCGATGTTTCGTTGTGCGTTGACCCGGTCGAGTTCGTGCCGTCCGTGTTCAGTGAGCGCGACGGTGACTCCGCGGCGATCGTGTCTGTCGCGTTCGCGCACAACGAAGCCATCGTGTTCGAGGCGGTGAATAGCATTTGATGCGGTTGGCATGCGGATCGATTCAAATTTGGCGATATCGCTGATTCGCATAGGCCCGTGGTGTTCAAGTACCGAGAGAATGGAGAGTTGGCTGGCGGTGAGGGCAGTGTGGACTGACTGGCGGTAGTAGATCAGCACGAGCCTGTTGAGGAGTGGGCGGAGTCGTGCTGCGAGTTCGTTGATGGAGATGTCCCGTGGGGATTGGGTGGCGTTGGGCTGAGGTTGTGCCGCCACGGGGGTGGTGTCGGCCCGATCGTGTGTGGTGGGCTTATCAGTTGAGGTCATTATCACCGGGAGTGCTAGTCAGAATTATGTCTGCCCCATTATATGGGGAATCTCATCGGCGTAAAGCTGCTCGTGGTTGTGGGGTGGTTGTGCTTATAGTAACGCGGGTGAGCTGGATAGAGACGAAAAATCATGAGCTTGATCGTCAACGGTTGCTGGCTGAATACCGTAGAGGGGAGATCTCTGCGGCCGATCTGCGGCAGTCGTCACGGTGGCTGATTGGTGCTGCTGATTTTCATGGTGAGCCGCAAGATCGCCGGTGTCCACTATGCGGAAAAATGTCATTAAAGAATGTCGTCTGGATATTCGGGGACAACTTGGGGAAAATAGCAGGGACCGCGCGTAGTCGCAGAGAGGTTGACGCTTTAGCGGCAACGTATGGCGACATCACCGCCCATATTGTGGAGGTGTGCGTGCATTGCCGGTGGAACGTGCTCCTTCGTGAGATGCTTGTAGATGCAGAAAGTGGCGCGTCCGAACCTCGCGTAGAGGAGAAGTAGTAATGGTAAGTAACAAAAAACCACAAAGACAGGCGCCTAAGGCGCCGAGATGGAAAAAGGTGCTGCTGTGGACGGGTGTGATGCTGCTTGTCCTCATCCTTGCGCCCATTGTGGCGTTCTTTTCCGCCTACGCGGTGACGAAGGTCCCGGAGCCTCAAGAGTTGAAGACTAATCAGATTGCGACGATTTACGCGTCGGATTCGTCGACTCAGTTGGCTCGCATTGTGCCGCCGGATGGTAACCGTACGGACGTTGATTTGTCGGCTGTTCCTCAGCCGGTGCGTCAGGCTGTACTTGCTGCCGAGGACCGTACGTTCTATTCGAATCCGGGTTTTTCGGTGAAGGGTTTTGGTCGCGCTGCGGTGGGTCTTGTGACGGGTAAGGAATCCTCTGGTGGTGGTTCTACGATTACCCAGCAGTACGTGAAGAATGCCTTGGTGGGTAATGAGCATTCGTATACGCGTAAGGCAAAAGAACTTGTTATTTCTGCGAAGATGGCGCGTGAGTGGTCGAAAGATGAAATTTTAGGCGCGTATCTGAATACGATTTATTTTGGGCGTAATGCTTATGGCATTGCGGCTGCGGCGAAGGCTTATTTCAACAAGGATGTGAGTGATCTGACGCCGGAGGAAGGCGCTGTGTTAGCGGCGGCTATTCAGCGTCCGTCGCAGTTGGATCCGTGGACGAATCGTCCTGCTGCTCAAGAGCGTTGGAACTATGTCATGGATGGTATGAAGGACATGGGTGCCATTAGTGGCCAGGAACGTGCAACTGCTGTGTATCCGGAGGTCATTGACCCTAATACTGTTGACACGAGTTCTGATGTTCAGGGTACGAATGGTTTGATCAAGTCGCAGGTGATGGCGGAGCTTGAGGCATCGGGAATTAGTGAGCAGGACGTCAATACTCAGGGTTTGAAGATTACGACGACGATTGATCCAAAGGTTCAGCGGTCTGTGACTGACACGGTGAACAACCGTATGAAGAACTATCCGGATGATTACCGTACGGCGATTGTGTCAGTTGATCCCCGTAACGGTGGTGTGAAGGGGTATTACGGTGGTAATGACCCGAATGGTTGGGATTTTGCTAATACTGGGTTGCAGACGGGTTCGACGTTTAAGATTTTTGGTTTGGCTGCGGGGCTGGAGCAGGGTATGTCGTTGTCACGGGTGTATTCCTCTGCCCCGGTGACCATTGACAATTTGACTATCCAGAATTCTGAGGGACAGTCCTGTGGTTCCTGTAGTTTGGCCACTGCGCTGAAAATGTCGTTGAACACCAGTTTTGTTCGTATGCAGCATGATTTGAAGCATGGTGCGAAGGATACTGCTGATATGGCGCACCGGTTGGGTATCCCGACTGATGCTAATGGTGTGAAGACTCTGCAGGAAAAGAATGGCCAGGTGTACGACGGTGTTATTTTGGGTCAGTATCTGACTCGTCCGTTGGATATGGCTACGGGGTTGTCCACGTTGGCTGGCAATGGCAAGTATCATCAGACGCATTTTGTGCATAAGGTGGAGACGTCGTCAGGCAAGGTTTTGTTGGATCGGTCCAAGGTTGAGGGCGATCAGCGTATTGATAAGGACGTGGCGAATAACGTTATTTCCGCGATGGAGCCTATTGCTGCCCATTCGCGTGGTCATGCTCTTGCCGGTGGGCGGACCTCGGCGGCGAAGTCGGGTACGGCGCAGCTTGGGGATACGGGTAATAACAAGGATGCGTGGTTTATTGGTGCTACTCCCCAGTTAGCGACGGCAGTCTGGGTGGGTACGCACGATGGTAAGCCTATTTTCTACTCTGGTCGTCCGATGTATGGTTCGGGCCTTCCGGCTGATATGTGGAAGGAGACGATGGATAACGCCCTGCGGGGTGAGGAGTTTATGGCCTTCGATGAGTCAGGCTCCTCAGCGTCAAAGAAGGGTGGTAACTCTGGTGAGACCAAGAGGACGTACGCTCCGACCACAACGCGACAGGAGGCTCCTCCGACACCGGTGAGCACGACGCCGTCTCCGCAGGTCCCTGAGTTTCAGAGTCCTAGTGTGACTCCGCAGGTTCCTCGGCCGCAGCCGAATCCGATTCCGTCGCCACTGGGGCCAGGGACCGGGGGTGGAAATATTCCGACGAGGACGCGGGAAATTATTCCGGGCGTGGAAATTCCGGTGCCCGATATTGGTGATAATGGCCGGCGGCCACCAGCCCCGTAGGTGAATGATGACCTGGCGTGTACAGAGCGGAGAAGGACGTAGTGGCGGTGGGGTCAGCTCGAGGAGAAGAACGGCTCGATAGCCCGGTGACAGATGTGCTGAGGGTTCAGCCGGGTCTCACGGAACCTGCAGCCCAACGGTGGGTTGCTTTCCTTGGCGGGCCGATTGCGCGGCATGGTCTTGTTGGGCGTGCTGTGTGGGCCACTCCCCTTCGTGTTCTGGTCGGTGTGGCGTTGGGGATGATGTCGTTGGGATGGTTGTCCAAGGCGCAGTGTCTCCGTGGTGACGGTGGTGGGGTGAATTGGGCTGCGAACCGGCAATATACGTCGGGGTGCTATGCCGATTCGATTCCTCTGTACACGATTGAGGGTCTTAAAGATGGTCATTTTCCCTATGTGTATTCCTGGCCTGGTGATGGTGGGATGCGTTATATGGAATATCCGGTGTTAACCGGGCTGTATCAGTGGTTGTGTGCGCAATTGGCTGCTCCGCTGCAGTGGGTGGTGAACCTGGTGGGGTGGTCGGCGCCTCGTGTCGGTGTGTATTTCGGGGTCAATGCGGTGTTCCTGGCGGTTGCCTGGATTGGGACGTTGTGGTTCACCTATCAGTTGGCGGGGCATCGGGTTTGGGATGTCGTTTTGGTTGCTGCGAGTCCTATTGTTGGTGTTCACATATTTACGAATTTTGACTCCCTGGCGACGGTGTGTGCGATGGGGGCGATCTTCTTGTGGACTCGGAATAAGTTCGTGGGTGCCGGGGTGCTCATTGGTGTGGGTGCGGCGGTGAAGCTGTGGCCGGTGTGTATCGTGGGTGCTTTTTTTGTGATGGTGGTTCGTCATCGTTGGCGTGAGAAGGCCGAGTTGTGGACAACGGTGGCTTCTTCTGTGGTGACGTGGTTCGTTGTTAATGTTCCCATTATGGTGGTGTCTCCTGCTGGGTGGGCGGAGTTTTTCACTCGGAATGGGAAGCGGGTGGCGGAGGATTCGACGATGTACAGTGTGGTGTCGTGGTTGGCGGGGGTGAATTATTCCACGGGTGTTCCAGTGGTGGTCCAGTCGGTCATTTCTATGGTGCTGTTCGGGTTGTGTTGTGTGGGGGTGGTGTTCCTCGGGGTGAGGGTGGAGCGCGAGCCGAAAGTGTGGGAGCTTGCGTTGTTAATTATTGCTGCGTTTGTGCTGACCAGTAAGGTGTGGAGCCCGCAGTATTCGTTGTGGTTGGTTCCCCTTGTTGCGTTGGCTTTGCCTCGTTGGCGTTTGGTTTTTGCGTGGATGTGGGTGGAGGCGGTGTATTGGTTTGTTCGTATGTGGTGGTTCCTTGGGCCGGAGAATAAGGGTGCGCCTGATTGGCTTTTTAACTTGTTTGTGATCGCGAGGGATGGGTTGGTCGTGGCGATCGTTGTTCTTGTGGTTCAGCAGTTACGTGGTCGTATCCCTGTGGCTCCGATGACGATGGGTCAGGCGGTGACGGGTGGGCGTTCGATGATGGTTGATGCGGCTGCGGCTGGGGCTGTGACGACGTCGGCGACGCGGGAGGAGGCTTCCGTATGACTCCGCAGGTGATTGTCACGATTGTCAGTGTTTTTGTAGGGTTTTTCCTGTTTACTGCGTCTTTTGCGAGCTTCATGTATAAGAAGCCGGCGGTGTTGACGTGGGGCTTGTTTGTTGTTGCCGTGTTTTTTATCACCGTTGTTCCGGTGACGGTCGCTATATTTTGGGCAACTCTCATGAATGAGTGAGGTGTGCGACGCGGAGAAGGCGTCGTTTTTATCTCTGGCCAGGGGTTTGGTAGTCTCGTGGGGTTGCTTGACGCAACGAACCCTCCTGCCGTGCTTACGAATGGTGCGGCCGAAAAACGACTAGACCATAGGAGGTGATGAGGTCCGTGCGTCACTACGAAATCATGATCATTCTCGATCCTACTCAGGATGAGCGCACTGTAGCCCCGTCCCTGGATAAGTATCTCGATGTTGTCCGCAAGGACAAGGGCAGCGTTGACAAGGTTGATATTTGGGGCAAGCGCCGCTTGGCTTACCCCATTCAGAAGAAAGACGAAGGCATCTACGTTGTTGTGGACGTCACGTGTGAGTCCGCCACAGTGCTGGAAGTTGATCGTCTGCTCAACCTGAATGATTCGGTGTTGCGTACGAAAGTTCTGCGGGCCGACGCCTAACAAGGCACACTGGTAAGAAAAACACCAGTGTCAGGTTATATCTGACTATCAACCCGGCTGTCCTGCAGAGAGAGGATCCATCATGGCACAGGGAGATACGCCCATCACGGTGGTTGGCAATCTTGTTGCTGACCCAGAACTTCGCTTTACCCCTTCGGGGGCTGCTGTGGCTAACTTCCGTATTGCGTCGACGCCGCGTCGTTTCGACTCTCAGTCGAACCAGTGGGTTGACGGGGATGCCATGTTCCTTACCTGTAATGTGTGGCGCCAGGCGGCTGAGAATGTTGCGGAATCCCTGAAAAAAGGGATGCGCGTTATTGTTAATGGCCGTTTGCGTCAGCGTAGTTTTGAGACTCGCGAGGGCGAACAGCGTCGTGTTTTTGAGATTGAGGTCGATGAGGTTGGCCCGTCGTTGAGGTATGCCACGGCACACGTCGAGAAGGCGAGTGGTGGTAACGGGTTCAACCAGGGCGGCGGTAACTTCGGTGGAAACCGGGGTGGAGGTTTTAGCTCCAATCGTGGCCAGCAGTCTCAGGGCAATCAGGGATTTGGGGGTTCCGGAGGGAATGTGGCCGCGGATCAGGATCCGTGGAATTCCGCTCCCAGCCAGGGCTCCAGCCAAGGGTTTGGTGGGGCAGATGATGAGCCACCCTTCTAACTAATCAACGTAAGAAAGGCTAGGGATCATGAAGCTGATCCTCACCGCCGTCGTTGACAATCTCGGTGTTCCTGGTGACATCGTTGAGGTCAAGGCCGGCTATGGACGAAATTACTTGCTTCCGCGTGGCTACGCGGTGCCCGCTACTCGTGGTGCCGAGAAGCAGGTTCAGGATTTGAAGCGTGCTCAGGAAGCACGTGCTATTCGAGATGCCGATCAGGCTCGTGAGATCAAAGAGCAGTTGGCAAACCTTAGCGGTGTGTCTATTGCTGTTCGTACCGCCAAGAACGGCAAACTGTTCGGCTCTGTGAAAGCCGATGATGTTGCTAAGGCTGTTGTTGCTGCCGGTGGACCGGAGCTGGATAAGCACAGCATTGATATGACTAAGGGATTCGTCAAGAGCACGGGTACGTATTCGGTGGAGGTTAAGCTCCATGAGGATATCCGTGGGACCATTACATTTGAGGTCGTTTCCCAGTAGTTTTCTGGTTACCACGTAATTTTTGAATTCTTTCCGGGGCTTCGACACCCCCGGGTCGACAACAGCGTGTATGCACGAGGTGCGCTTCGACACCGCATCTGGTGCGCATTTATGACGGGTCTGGCTGTGGTGCCAGGCCCGTTGTTGGTGTCTTTACCGGTAGTGCGTTGGGGTTGGGGATAACCTACTCAGGTTCCACAGAAAGCAGCAAATTTTATGCACAATGTGTGATGTTATTTCCCCAGTTCGCGATATAAACAGCCTGCATAGAGGTAGTTTTCCACTGGTTGCGTGAATGTAACCAATCCACAATTTCACAGGGTTGACCTGCGAAAATGATAGTTTTCCCAGGTGGTTACAGGAAGTTGTCCACACAAAATTCCACAACCCACCATGGGAAATGATAAATTCTCCACATTTTCTCCACAAGCAACCCCCATGCCCTGTGGATAACTTTGCCAGTGTGTCGTCGTGAGATTTGCATCCCAGCTTCCCGCACTCTATGAAAAGCAGTGACACATCAGCAGCAGACGATAGGGTATTGTCATGACATCAGGTTCAGCGGTTTCACCGTCATTTGACCACTCGTATGACTCGTCGTATGAGCCGGGGTTTAACTCCGGCGGGAGTTACGATGACGTACCGTTTGAACACTCTGATGGGCCCGAGACCCGCGGGTATGAGGAATTCGGACGGAAATCCCCGCAAGATATTGACGCTGAACAGGCCGTGTTGGGCGGCATGCTGCAATCTCAAGATGCGATTACCGACGTGGTCGAAGTCCTCCGGGCTGAAGACTTCTACGATCCTCGCCACCAGACCGTCTTCAACGCCATCCTCGACCTTTATAGCGAAGCTGCCGATGCCCAACTCCAGATTGACCCGGTACTCGTAAGTAACCGCCTTCATCGCGACGGCGACCTGGAGCGAGTGGGCGGGGCGCCCTATATCCACACCCTGATGACAAAAGTGCCCACAGCAGCGAATGCCGGGTACTATGCGCGGATCGTCGCGGAAAAAGCCGTTCTTCGTGGACTCGTCTCAGTCGGTACCGAGATTGTGAAACTGGGCTACAACGGCATTGACGGCCAGGATGTGGACAAGGTTGTTGACTACGCCCAATCCCAGGTCTTTGGCGTGGGACGCAGAAATGCCAGCACCGACTACGTTGTGCTGGCAGATACGTTCGAAGACGTCAACGACCTCCTCAATGAGTACGAAGCACACGGCGGTATCGCCAGTGGTGTTCCCACCGGATTTTTCGAGCTCGACAAAACCATTAACGGCCTTCACCCCGGGCAGATGATTATCATCGCTGCTCGTCCTGGTGTGGGTAAATCAACACTGGCAATGGACTTTATGAGGTCGGTGTCGGTGAAAAATGACACCCCATCGGCACTTTTTAGCCTTGAAATGTCCAAGACCGAGATCGTGTTAAGGCTGCTCTCCGCTGAAGCGGAAGTCAACCTTGGGCAAATGCGCAGTGGAAAAATGGACGAGGCAGAGTGGACTCGTCTGGCTCAAACAATGGGAAAGTTGGAGAAAGCACCAATTTTCATCGACGATTCACCCAACCTAACGATGATGGAAATTCGGACGAAGGCCCGCCAGATGAAACAGAAGCATGGCTTGGGCCTCATCGTTGTCGACTATCTTCAGTTGATGACATCGGGTCGAAAGGTGGAGTCCCGCCAGCAGGAAGTATCGGAGTTTTCACGCCAATTGAAGTTGTTGGCCAAGGAAGTGGACGTTCCATTGATTGCGATTTCCCAGCTGAACCGTGGACCCGAGTCGCGTACAGATAAACGACCACAACTTGCTGATCTGCGCGAATCTGGCTCTTTGGAGCAAGACGCCGATATGGTCATGTTGTTGTACCGGCCAAATTCGCAACCAGACGCGCTGGATAATCCCCGCGAAGGCGAGGCCGACATCATTCTGGCGAAGCACCGTGGCGGGCCTGTGGGGACGTTCGCTATTGCTGAGCAGCTGCATTATTCGAGATTCGCGAATTTGGCTACCGAGCACTTCGCGTGATCGGCGCCACGACGCCATTTTTCCTCTATCGTGGAGAGGGAGTACTTCCCTCCGATCACAGCTCATCACGACGTGATGTGGCGCGGGCGGGAATCAGAGAATGTGGTACACCTGTGCGCCTGTGTGTGGCGAGGCGACTGGGTGGTGGTGAGTCGGTAACGAAAGGTGGCGGGGCATGGAGACCCTCATTGTGATTGTGGGTCTGATGCTAGCGACAGTCGTCGTCGTATCTGTGGGTGAGCGGACAAACCTGCCCTGGCCTGTTCTTTTGACCTTGTTAACGACAGCGACAATGGTGTTTCCGGCCATCCCCGACGTATCACTACCGCCAGATCTAATTTTGCCTCTATTCCTTCCGCCGTTGATTTGGGCCATGGCTCGGCGGTTGTCGTGGCCTCTGATTCGTTCCCAGTGGCGAACGCTGTTGTCACTATCCGTGCTCCTGGTCGTCGTGACAATTCTCGTTGTCGCCGGCGCATCGATGCTGCTCATTCCTGGCTTATCGGTGGCAGGGGCGATCGCATTGGGCGCTGCGGTGGCACCGTCGGACCCCGTGGCAGTGGAGGCGGTTGCAGAACCCGCGGGAATTCCCCGGCGAGTCATCGGGACGTTGCAAACTGAGGGGTTGTTTAACGACGCGGTGGCGTTGGTGGCGTTCCAATTGGCGCTGAGTTCCTTATATAACGATGACCGGATTCATGTGGGGTCAGCCCTCCTGCGGTTTGGATATACGGCCATAGCGTCGATCGTGGTGGGGTGGTTGATCGGCCACACTGCTGGCCGAGCATTGGAGTACACCGCGGGGTCGAATACTGTGAATGCGCTGAGCTGGGTGGTGCCTTTTGCGGTGTATATCGCGGCCGAGGAAATTCATGCGTCGGGTGTGATTGCGGTGGTGGTTGCTGCGGTGGAGATGACATCGCGTGTGTCGGCGACGGCATCGGAGGACCGTTTGACGGGTTCGGCGTTTTGGGAGACCGCGGAGCTGTTGGTGACGGGGTTGGCGTTCGGCCTGATTGGCTTGTCGGTGCGTAACGCGGTGGAGCAGACATCGACGCGTATTGGTCAGGGCATTATGTGGGGGTTGGTGATCTCCGGTGTGCTTTTTGTTGTGCGTTTCGTGTGGATGTATGACCAGTATTTGATCAATAAGCGGGACACGAAGAAGAATGTGTCACCCCTGCGTTTGCAGGAAGTGTTGGTGTTGACGTGGGCGGGGATGCGTGGACTGGTGACGTTGGCCTTGGTGCTGTCGATGCCAGCGGGGTATATCAACGTGTATAACGAAATGCCGTTGATTGCGCTCACGGTGTTGTTCTGCACGATGGTGGTGCCGGGGTTGACGTTGCCGTGGATCATGCAGAAGTTGAATATGGGTGAGGGCACTGATGCGATAACTGATGCGACGATGGATCGTCTGTTGCGTCGTGCGCACAGTGCGGCGATGGATGTGTTGCAGTCGAAAGGTGAGGATCTTCCCCCGGAGGCAATTCAGGCGATTGCGCGGCGTTTTCGTGATATGACGGGTGTACCGAAGGACGGCGAGCCGGAGAATTACGAGGATGCTGTGCGTCGGTTGCGTGACGTACGTCGGAAGGTGACGGCGGTGCGTCTGGAGGCAATTGAGGCTGCCCAGGTGGAAGTAATGTCGGCTCGGTTCGAGCCAGGCGCGGATCCTTTTATTATCGACGAGGTGCTAGCACAGTTGGATCGTATGACGTTGGCGAGCGGTGAAAATTCAGTGATGGGGCTTCGAGAGAGGTAGGCGAATGGTTGTGTCGCGTCTGAGGAGACCTGTAGTGCGGGGCGTGAGTGGCGCCTCTGTGGCGTTGGTGTGTGGTGGTGGCGCGGTGGGAACACTGGTGCGTGATGTGTTGACGTCAGCGCCGGTGGTGCGTGGGGTTGTTCCCACGATGTGGTGGGTTTTTGTGGTCAATGTGGTGGGGGCTGCGCTGCTTGGTTATGCAGGTGCGCGGTGTGTTCGCCATGACCTGCCGAATGCGAAATTGCTGGTGTGTACTGGTTTTTGTGGTGGGGTGACGACGTATTCGACGTTTGCTGTGGATATTGCTCGGTGGTTTCCGGGTGTGGGGGGCGCTGGTGTTCAGGGGTCTGGGACGCTGATGGGGATGAGTTTCGCGGTGTACTACGCGCTGTTCATGGTGGTGTGCGGTGCGATTGCGGCGGGATGCGGCATGTGGTGGGAGCGCCGTGTGGAGCACAGGGTGACAGCCCAGGATAAGGCTCGGCAGCCGCAGGGGTCTGAGCCGGGCTGGGGGCGCCGGGACGAGGTGGGCCGGTGATGACGCTGGTTCTCGCACTTGGTGGTGGTCTTGGCGCGTGTATGCGTTATGTGGTGGACGCGTGGATTCGACAACAGTGGCGCGGTGGGTTCCCGTGGGCCACTTTTGTCATTAATGTGACGGGGTCGTTCGTGTGTGGTTTGTGTGTGGCGGGTCTTCCCCCTGGTGCTGTTGTGGACTTTGTGGGTACCGGGGTGATGGGTGGCTATACCACGTTGTCAGCGGCGTCGGTGGAGGCTGTGACGCAAGGTAGTGCGCGCCGGGGCGCCGCCTATGCTGTGGTGTCTCTTGTGGCTGCGGTGTGTGCAGCGTGGTGTGGGTTGGTTGTGGCGGGATAGTAAGGGGTGGTGGGGCTGGCCCCTAGTTGTCTTCGAGAGTGTGGCCGGTGGCGGAGACGGCAGTGGTGATGTCGGCGTCGCCGAAGTCTTCACCTTCGACGGTCATGTGGCCGTCATCGTAGATGGTGACGTTTTGGACCCCGCGTGCTTGGGACACAGCATTTTTGATGGTGGCAGCTGTTGTGGCGGAGCTCATGCCGGCGATGGTGTAGTTCTTCATCATGAGGGTTATCTCCTTGCGAGGGTACTGTTGGATGTCGGCGGCCGTGGCGGTGAGCTGGCCAGTTTTGTTGTGTCCCTGGGGCATCGTGGTGTGCTCCTGGGTTGATGGCCGGGGTCAGGGTCACTGTCCGGTCTGGAACAAAATGTTAGTTATCGTTGTTGATTTTCACTAGTGAGTGTTTTCCTCCTGCACATATTTAGGGGTGGTTAAGTGGATCCACACCAGTACATGCAGGGGTGACTGAAAGGAATATATGGCTACGGTTACGGTGACGAAAGATAATTTCACAGAGACAGTGACAGACGGCATCGTCGCCTTGGATTTCTGGGCCCAGTGGTGCGGGCCGTGCCGCATGTTCGGCCCAATTTTTGAGGACGTGTCAGAGCAGTTCCCCGATGTCACGTTCGGCACCGTAGACACAGAGGACAATCAGGAGATTGCAGCGTCACTGGGTATCCAATCAATCCCTACACTGATGATCTTCCGTGAGAACGTCGTCGTGTACCGGCATTCAGGCGTGCATTCTGCCGCCCAAGTGAAGGACATAATTGAGCAGGTGAAAAACCTGGACATGGATGATGTCCGCCAGAAGATCGCCGACCGGGAAGCCACAGAGTCCGAGAAGTAAAAAGCCTATGATGGGGCACCGACGAGTAGGGGCAGCCCCCCTAAGCTTGGCGCGCATCGTTGATGCTGGCCCTAGCTCACCATGCACGCCGTCCTAGGTCACTGATGCCCCGCGACGGACACGAAGGAGATTCTGATGGCTAATCCCTTTTCTAAAGGGTGGAAATATGCGATGGCCAAGCTGGATGCCACCATCGACGACAACGCAGATCCGATGGTGCAGATTCAGCAGGCCACTGACGCGGCGAAGAAACAACACCAGGCTATCGTGGACCAAGCTTCGGCAGTACTGGGAAATCAGCGGCAGATCGAAATGAAGCTCAACCGCTTAATCAAGGATCAGGAGAAACTTCAATCACAGGCCCAACAAGCACTGCACCTTGCTGATACGGCAACGCAGTCGGGCGACTCGACACAAGCTCGCGAATGGACCAGCGCGGCTGAAGTTGTGGCGTCACAGTTAGTGAGCGTCGAGCAGCAGATTGAGGATATGAAACAGCTTCATCGCAACAATGCCCAGGCGGTAGAACAGGCTACACACCAGGTTCACACCTCTGAGGCGCGACTCACAGAACAATTGGGCCAGATAGATCAACTACGTGCGCAGGTGAACCACACGAAGATGCACGAAGAGTCTGCCAAGGCCACAGAATCGATGAACGCACTCACAGCGGGTGATGATTCCGTGCCCAGCCTGGACGCGGTGCGTGACAAGATCGAGCGTCGATATGCAGATGCCCTGGGCGCACAGGAATTGACGAAAAATTCGATCGACAGTCGCCTCGCGGAGATCGAGACTGCAGGACGCGACCTCAAGGCCTCCGCCCGCTTGGAAGAGATCAGGGCACACATGGGTGCGGGCAACTCCCTGAGCCCATCAGACACGCCACCAGAACTGGGCACGGCAACACACCACGACGCGGCAGCAACACACGCAGCGACCACAGAGCACACCGCCACCGAAGCGGATACCACCACCAGTGAGGAAGAAAAGGATCATCACCGATGATCACAGGCGCAGGTGACGCCGTGACGACCTCACCTGTCACCAATCCTCGTGGCAGCTCTCGCCACATGATGCTGGCATCATTGAGCCAGACAAAGGAGATATATGTATACGGTCGCTGACTACATTGCCGATCGCCTTGCCGACGGAGGAATCAAGCATGTTTTTGGTGTTCCCGGCGATTTCAATTTGGAATTCTTGGACCACATTGCCGGGCATGACAAGCTGCAGTGGATCGGCAACGCAAACGAATTGAACGCGGGTTACGCGGCTGATGGTTACGCACGGATGAACGGTATCGGCGCCGTGGTAACAACATTTGGTGTAGGAGAACTGTCAATCATCAACGCTATTGCCGGCTCCTATGCAGAACACGTCCCGGTGGTGCACATCGTCGGTGCCCCACCAACAGACGCGCAAGCAGCTCGGTGTTTGTTGCACCACACCCTTGGCGATGGTGATTTTTCACATTTCCGACGCATGGCGGAGGAAGTGACCTGCGCCACCGCTGACCTCACCCCTGCCGATGCGATCGACGAGATTGACCGCGTACTCCGCGCCGTCCAGGTGCACCGCCGCCCGGGATACATCCTCGTCCCGACAGACGTCGCCCGTATCGATGTAACCCCACCCTCGTCCCCCCTGGGAGAAACCCCGTCGTCCACATCGCCGCATGCGTTAGAGGAGTTCCGCTCGGCAGCCACCACGTTTCTTGAGGGGCGCACAGTTGCTGTACTCGCAGATCTTCTCGTCCACCGCATGGGCGCCACGCCCAACCTGGTCAACCTCCTCAACCATGGTCTTCCTCACGCCACATTGACGTGGGGAAAAACACTCGTCAACGAGGACAACCCCTACTTCGCGGGCGTATATGTGGGAGCGGCCTCAGAGCCAGATGTTCGTACCACCGTAGAAAATTCAGACCGCCTGATCATGGCTGGTGTCCAATTCACCGACATAACGACGGCTGGTTTTAGCCACACCATCGATCCGACCCGCTGCGTGAATATCGCCGCCGACTACGCGAAAATCGGCGAACAGACGTTTGCGCCCCTACACATGGCTGATGCTCTGGATGTTCTGGCAGACCTCGCCCCATCCTGTGCGGACCATGCGCCGGACGCACTCCCGGCCCCGCCACCACACCACTGGATTGCACACGCTGATGAACCATTAGTACAAGATGACGTGTGGCCAACCCTCGCCGGGGCACTCACCGAGGGCAACATTGTTGTGGCTGATCAGGGCACGAGTTTCTTTGGTCTCGCAAAGATGCGATTCCCCGCCAACACAACCTTCATTGGGCAGCCGCTGTGGGGATCAATCGGCTACACTCTCCCGGCTGCGATGGGCGCTGGTTTAGCCTGCCCGGATCGCCGCCCGGTGCTCGTCATCGGTGATGGTTCTGCGCAGCTGACAGTCCAAGAGCTAGGCACTTGGATGAGGGAAGGCGTCCATGGTGTCGTCATCGTGGTGAACAATGCCGGCTACACCGTGGAGCGGATCATTCATGGTGAGAATGCTGAATACAACAACATTACGGCGTGGAAGTGGCGGGAGATTCCGCACGCACTGGGCGGTACGGATGATACGGTCCTGACAGTGAAAGCGACGACTCGGGCAGAACTTGAGGAAGCGTGTGAACTCGCGCAGAATAATCAGGACCGGTTGGTGCTCATCGAAGTATGCACGGCGCCACACGACTACCCCGCCTTGCTCACAACGATGAGCCACGTCGCCGCCGACGCCACCACCACGTAAGCCACGACGACGGACCACACGGTGCGCCTAGGCCCGTCCCATCACGTGCTGTGATGTTAGATCGGCAATTTCCGCAGAATAGTGGCGGGGATGTGGCTTAGGATCATCATCACGTAGCGGAACAGCGGGTGGACCCAGATCACGGACTTGTTGTTATCAACAGCCTTCGCAACGGCAGCACCGACATCTTCCTTGTTGACCGTCAGTGGGGCATCGTCCAAGCCTTCGGTCATCTGCGTGCGCACCTGACCCGGGCGAACAACGAGAACACGGACACCACTGTCGCGCAATGCTTCACCCAGCTGACGGTAGAACCCGTCGAACCCGGCCTTGGTGGAACCGTAAACAAAGTTGGAACGGCGAACCAGTTCACCTGCCACCGACGACATCGCCACAATCTGCCCGTGGCCTTGTTTCTTCATAGCCTGGCCCAAGAGCACCCCGACAGAGACCCCACCGGTGTAGTTGATGTGCGCAGTCTGAACAGCCTTTTCCTGATTCTGCCACAGTTCTTCTTGGTCGCCCAACACACCAAAAGCAACAATGGCGAGATCAACATCACCCTTACTGAAAGCATCGTCAATAACAGACTTGTGTGACGCGGTATCGAGGGCGTCGAAGTCAATGGTGCGGACGTCGGCGGCACCTGCCTTCTTCACACGGTCGATCGCCGCGGGAAGATCCTTGCTGTTCTTCCGGGCAGCGAGTGTGACAACGGCAGGCCCACGGGACAGGAATTCCTCGACAATAGCGAGGCCAATATCGGACGTTCCCCCAAGAAGAAGGATAGATTGCGCGTGCCCGACGGCATTAAGCATGGAGACAAGACCCTTTCTGTGAACTGAACCCTAGAGGCTCAGCGATCATATGCGGTGGATGCGGACTACTGCGATTAGTGCAGTTCGAGACGGCGGGACATGTCGGAGGCGAACACGCCGCTCGGATCGATAGCGTTGCGGGTTTTCAGCCAGCCTTCCATACCGGGGTACATCGCATGGAAGTTTTCTGCGGAGACCCGTGACTCCTTAGCCAGGTAGAGCCGGCCCCCGAATTCCATAACTCGTTTATCCAGTTCATCAAGGAACGCGCCGAGCCCAGGCTTGATGGGGAAATCCACGCAGACGTTCCACCCGGGCATCGGATACGACAGTGGCGCGCGGTTACCATCCCCGAACAGTTTGAACACGTTCAGTGCAGAATAATGCCCGGAGCCTTGGATATCCCGGACGATCTCCTTGAACGGTTCCACCGCTTCGCGGGGCACGACGAACTGGTACTGCAGGAAGCCCTTGGAACCGTAGCCACGGTTCCACTCACCGATCAAGTCAAGCGGCTGGTAGAACTGCGTCAAATTCTGCACCTTGTTACGGTACGTGCCGGATTTCAGCCACCACAGTTCACCAATGGACATCATCGTCAGCTTATTCATGGTGAAATTCGGGAAAATATCCGGAACAGTCATCAACTGGGGCGCGTTGAACTTAAGAGGTGTCTTCGCCAGCTTCGGCGCATACTCTTTCAACTGGTCCAGCGTGGCAAGCGAGCCGCGGGAGATTGCCGCGCGGCCAAGTTTCGGTGCCGGGGAGATGGCATCAAACCATGCCGAGGAATAGGTGTAGTTCTTCTCTGAACCATCAGAGTGGAAGTCAATCGTTTCATCCAGCGAGGCGGTCATGTCTCCATCGGCAAGGAAGTACGCCGTTTCCGTGCGCGTCATCGCGATGCGCGCGCGAACAATGATGCCGGTCAAACCCATTCCGCCCACGGTGGCCCAGAACAGTTCACCCGATGGGTCGTCAGGGCTGCCCTCCGGCTCGAGATGCAGGATACGGCCATCGGCAACCAAGAGTTCCATCGATGCGACATGGTTACCGAATGAACCTGCCGAGTGGTGGTTCTTACCATGAATATCCGGCCCAATCGCGCCACCAATAGTGACCTGGCGTGTACCGGGCAGTACCGGTACCCACAAACCGTAGGGCAGAGCTGCCTTCATCAACTGATCAAGGGTGACACCACCGTCAACATCGGCAATGGCGGTATCCGGGTCAATGGAATGGATCTCATTGAGCGCAGACATGTCAATGACAAGACCACCACTGTTCTGAGCTGGGTCGCCGTAGGAGCGGCCCAGACCGCGAGCAATGACACCGCGTTTCAGGTAGCTGGGCTTATCCTCATTCTGCTCAGCGACGGCACGCACCGCGCGGGCAATCAGGTCCAGGTCCGGTGTGGACAAGACTTCGCTAGACGCCGGCTGAGTACGGCCCCACCCCGTGAGACGACGGCGCTCCAGCGGTAGATGATCTGGCGTGGTTGAGCTCACTACTAACTCTTTCTCCTCGGTTCATCAGATTCGATTCGCGCGATCACAAGCGCAGACACTGTGAGGACACCAAGGTCCTCCCCTGAATGACAGAATCGTGCCCACTAATACAGATCCATGATGTCGCGTATCTCGTCGGGCAACATGTCCACACTGGTAATGAGCGGCCCATCATACTCCCGGAGAAGATCGTTAACCCGTTGCCGGGAGGCACTATCTAGAATCGGTAACTCTTGGGCCATCATGCGCGTCATGGGCACGTCCAGCGGGACCGTGGTGCGTTCCGCAGCTTCATATGTTGCGTCCGCAGCCTTATTCGCCGCTGATTTTCGTCCGAACATGCCTACTAGTGTACGGGGTGCAGCCACAAATTCAGTGTTGCTGTGACCGGGATTCCACTCTCGACACCACACGTGCCCATCAACAGTGCTGGGTGAGGCATTGATGACCCCGGCGTTATGCTAGACACATGGATAAGGACACAGATACACACGCGTTGGCTGGTCCTACCGCACACATGAGGACACGAGCGACACGACCACCCCAGACACAGAACAAACGACGCTCCACATCACTACCGGGACGACACCATCACCACGGACGCTAGGCCTCATACTCGGCGGCATGACGGCATACATGGTGAGCTCCTACTGCTTCTCACGATTCATGGAGAGAATCCTTATCAAGGCCATCCGTACTCATATCACGGCTACACGACCGTGGATAGTCTATGGCACCCTCACTGGGGTGGTCAGCTTCGTTATGGTTCGTGACACCACAACCCACACCAACGGCCACTGACACACAGGCCTACAACCACACCACAGGCACACGGAGAAAAGAGGAAACCATGGCGCCCCCCAACCCTGAGGGAAACTACCCCGTCATTGCCGTCGTTACTGGCGACGGGCCCACCGCAGTCTGGCACGTTGATACCGACCCATTGGCGAAAACAGGCCAGCTTGTTGGTGCGTGGCTCGTCGGCGTCGGCGATACACATATCCACTCACACGACACGGATGGCTTATCCTGGGCTGGGGCTGCACTCGACCAGTCTGTCCTCCCCATGCTCATCGACGGACACCCTGTCGTCGCGACAGACAGCGGCCACCGTGCGCTCGACGCCATCGATCCCCACTCCGCGGCCTGGACTGTTGTCAACATCGACGAGACTGTGAGCGCAATGAAAAACGCTGTCGCCTCCTACAAAGACGCACTGAAAGCGGAAAATGCACGCCGACAAGCAGAGGGCAGAGGAACACTGAAAGGGCAAACGTACCCTGACATTCCCGCCGTCTCGCCCGCCCGTGACGCGGCAGACACGCTCGGTGTGGATGATCCCGTAGCCAAGGACGGCTGGGCTTGGGCGGAAGGAATCCGCCGCCTTGTTGACACATGGAACAGCATCGATGCCCAACGCCGCGCAAAAGCAACCGATTATTTGCACCAATTTGGAGGCAAAGAGCCACACTCTATTCCCCTGGTCACAGGTGAGACATCCACTTAGCAAACAGCACCGCCCCCACCGGGGGAGAAACAGCGCCGCGCTTGACAGTGCATTTGTGTCTACCCTGGGTTTCATGACTACTGGTACCGCCCACGATGATGACAATGTCATCGCACTGCGTGATTACGTCAATCGCGCGCGTGGCGGCACCGTACGCCGCCCTTCGCGAGTCGATGGGCAGTCCCCCACACCGACATCATCCACCACCGCTGATCCCGTCGCCCGGGAACCCGCCACCCTTGTTCTCTCGGTGTATCAAAGCGGCGCTGATGACGCGCAGTATCGAATCATCGGAATCAACGACGCCCTCCCCATCACCACTCTGTACACCGTGCTGGACACCTGTTTCGAGTGCAACGGTGACGCCAACTGGGCCCTCCACCCCACCCCAGCGGCCCACGCGACAACCACCACACCGACCAATACCACGGACACCACCGGTCAGCGGTTCCTCCATGAACTCCTTGCGGCACCACCGGACGCCGTCGACCTCACCCGCCACCAGCAGGGCACCCCACCCGGCGATACCCTGCACTTCCACCTCGAGGTCGCCGAGTGTTTCCTCCGCGACCACGGAACCCCTGACGCCCTCTGCGTCGGTGGCGACGAGCACGTCGACCTGGACAGCATCAACGCCGCGCTCACCGGTGCCGCCACAACACAGCACATCCTCGCTGCAACACGACCCGTTATCCGCTCCGCCATCGAACGCAGCGGAATATTTGACTTCGTCCCCCTCCTCCAAGCGCTCGACCTCGACCGAGACACCCATGTTGACCCAGACACATGGGTACTGTGCCGTTCACTACCCGCAGAAAAAGACCCCGCTGCTCGTGACGCCGCTGTTGCCGAAATCTTGGCCCAAGCAGCCCTCGTTGATGGGCCACTACGGGCGGATATCGTCGAAACGATGATGGCCGCCATCGGATGGGTTGCCGACGACGGAACAGAACTGACACTCGCCGACATCGACGACCTTGCACACGATACCCTCCACATCCTCGACACGCTCGGCATCACTGGGGACAATCAATTGTCATCACTCGAACGCCTAGAACTGTGCCGCGCCATCATTCGCGCAGACGGGGAGTAAGCTCCCAGGGCGTGAGTGAAACCAAGCCCGACCACCAACCTGATGACCACGCCGAGCCCGCGCCCCTCACCCCCAACCTCTCTGGCGCCCTGGCCGCCGATCGGGCCGCAGCCGATCATGGAGCACCACCTGCGGACACCACCATGCAGAGTGCCCCCGCAGTAGAAAACGCCTCGGGGGGCACATCCCCCACAGGCAGCGGAGAACACGCCCCCGCAGCAGATGGTGGTCACGCCTATGAGGATGCCACACCGGGGCAGCAGGCGAGTCTGTTCACTCATCTCTATAAGTTTGTCATCGCAGGTGGAATTTCCGCCGTCGTCGACTACGGGCTGACCATGATCATCCAGCACGCGTGTGGCCAGTCGTATCCCCTGGCAAAAGCAATTGGCTTCGTGTTCGGCACTCTCACGGCCTATATCATCAACCGACGCTGGACGTTTGAGGCCGAAGCCTCGGCAAAGAAATTCTTCCAAACGATGGCGCTCTACGCCCTCATGTTCGCCGTCCAATGGGGCCTCGCAGTATCGGCACATCGGCTCCTTCTCGACGCCGGCACCAGCGACGTCATCGCCGGCACTGTTGGTTACGTCATTGGCCAAGGAGTAGCCACCGCCGTGAACTTCGTGGTCCAACGCTGGATCATCTTTAAGGCGGAGTAACTAGCATCGGTCAACATCGTTGGCCATGCAGGACGCGATGACAAGATAGCAGTCAGCTATGAAAATCGGAAAGGAACTTGCCATGAGTGATCGTGACCTTGTGTTCATTATCTATGTCTCAGATATGAACACATCGATAGAATTTTACACCACCCTATTGGGGTTGGAAACCAGTTTTGAATCGCCACGTTACGTGACGATGGACCTTGCACCCGGTGTTTCCCTCGCACTCTGGACGGGAGAGAGTAGCGCCTTGACAAAGGCAGGGGCGCGGACCACTGAGGTGTGCGTGAACTTACACGGCGGTAGAGATAAGATCCTTGCTACCTACGATGAATGGACTCACCACGGCGTGACTGTAGTGAAAGAACCATACGATGAGGTCTTTGGCACAACATTCGTCGTGGCTGACCCAGACGGCAACCTCATTCGAGTCGCCCCAGTCGACTAGAAAACGAGCATTGTCTTGGCGGGGGCATTAAAAAGAAATTTTTCAGTATGTGATAATCGTAGAGGTATCGATCTATAGATCGAGTTGGCTACAGTGAGTTGCCAGGTTAAGTATTGAGCGGTAATAAATTAGGTTAGATATAAATTGATCCACTGAGGGGTTTGTTAAAGTATGGTAATCGGCGCTGGAGAGCTTAGTGAATCTGCTGAACTTGCCAGCAAATCCAAATATGTAACATATTGCTATGATGCTCTTGCATTTTTCCTCTCTTGGATTCCACTGTTTATGCTGCGGGGGCCATATTCAGATCCTCTCGCTGCTGTTGATCGACTATTGACGCTTTACGGAATTGAAAATGGGTGGATTCATAATGTGAGAGACTATTTGGAAGGTAACAGCGTCCGACCGTGTTCGCTAACCATAATATTTATAATCATCGGCCTTGCAGCAAGTTTGAATCTTGCGCCGAACCATAAAGAGATGGATGAAGATAATTCATCCTTTCGCTCATTCCCATCCTTGCAAAGTTCAACTTGGTGGATAAGTGTTGTAATTTTACTTCAAGTTGGACGGTGCTGGGTGTGGTTTGTCCTGACTATCCCTTTGTTAAAGATTATAGTTTTTTTCATTTCTCTATTTCTTGAACGTTTTGTGCAAATAAATATTCCATTTTATCAGACTAATCAGAAGAGATTGCTTGCCGGACTTATTAATTTTATTTTTGTTCCCCTTTTTCCATTGGTTGCAATTTATAGACTGATGCGATACGATAGAAAGCGTACATAGTTTCAGGCCTTCGCAGTGATATTCCTCCTTGCGTCACTAACAAGTCTGCTTCTCTCCTTGTGTGGTCGCCCGTGGCAACCGTATGTCCTCATAGCTGGGCGTGTTCTCGTTATGTTCGGAGTCTGGTGTGTGGCCTCACCAAGCATCACGGCACCGCCATCGTCACCCCAGCGCCCAGTGGGTACCCTGGCGCGGCAGTTACGGTGGCCTCGATACTCAATATTCCCCCAGCTAAAACCGCTCGAGCGCACGCCAACAACAAGGCGGTCTGCTAGGCCAGTGCGGAATATACGCCGCAACCCCTTGAAGAATACCCCTCAGGGGTATAGCGTTGGCTGTGTGAAACCCCCGAAGGGGCCCGGCACGTCACCCGTCGTCGACCAACAGCGTAGAAAACACACCACCATGAAGGAGAACACCATGGCCACCCACACCTACACCATCACCGGCATGTCCTGCAGCCACTGCGAAAACGCCGTCCGTGAAGAAATCCACACCATCCCAGGCCTCCACGTCGACACCATCAGCTCAGACACAGGCACACTGACCATCAGCTCAGACGGCGACATCGACGACACCGCAGTCCTCGACGCCATCGCCGAAGCAGGCTACACAGGAAACCGCCTGTAAATGCCCACGTCAGTGGAACCCCCCACCACAGTCATCGAACTCACCATCGGCGGTATGACCTGCGCATCATGCGCCAACCGCGTTGAACGCACACTCAACACCATGACCGGAGTCACCGCCACCGTCAACCTGGCCACCGAAAAAGCCACCGTCACCACCACGCCCACGGTCACCGCCGACGACCTCATCCGCACCATCGAACACGCCGGCTACACCGCCACCTGCACAGACACCGAGACCCCAGCACCCAGCCACCCCGCCGCCTCATCACCAGACGACACACAACACCTCCGGCAACGCCTCATCATCTCCGCATGGCTAGCCATCCCCGTGATCGTCATAGCAATGATCCCCGCGTTGCAATTCCGCAACTGGCAATGGCTATCCCTAGCCTTAGCCTCGCCAGTGATCATCTGGGGCGCACTCCCCTTCCACAAAGCCGCGTGGACGAACCTCACACACGGCACGACCACAATGGACACACTCATATCGATGGGCACCCTCGTGTCCTTCGCGTGGTCACTCTATGCCCTCTTCTTCGGCGCCGCCGGACAACCAGGCCTCACACACACATTCAGCATGACCACCACGCACCATGACGCGTCGGCCAATATTTACCTCGAAGTCGCCACCGGCGTCACCCTATTCATCCTCGCCGGCCGCTACTGTGAGAAAAAAACCAAACGCGAAGCAGGCGCAGCCCTCCGCGCCCTCCTGGACATGGGGGCACACGACGCCACCCTCCTCCGCGACGGTGAGGAAACACGCATCCCCACAGACCAACTCACCGTCGGTGACACCTTCATCACCCGACCCGGCGAAAAAATCGCCACCGACGGTGAAGTGATCAGCGGAACATCAACCATCGACCAATCCATGCTGACCGGCGAATCCACACCCACAGACGTCGGCCCCGGCGACCACGTCACCGGCGCCACCGTCAACACCAGCGGCCGGCTCGTCGTGCGAGCAACCCGCGTCGGCGCAGAGACACAACTCGCACACATGGCCCGCCTCGTCGAGGACGCCCAAACAGGAAAAGCACAAGCCCAACGCCTCGCAGACCGCGTATCCGGGATCTTCGTGCCAGCCGTCCTCACTATCGCAGTGGCAACACTCACCACATGGCTCACACTCGGACACGGCATCACCGCGGCAATGACAGCCGCCGTCGCGGTCCTCGTCGTCGCCTGCCCCTGCGCCCTCGGCCTCGCAACACCAACAGCATTACTAGTAGGCACCACCCGCGGCGCCCAGATGGGCATACTCATCAAAGGACCCGAGGTGCTGGAATCCACTCGCACCATCGACACCATCGTCCTCGATAAAACCGGCACCGTCACCACGGGCATCATGGCAGTAGACAGCGTGTACACAGCAGAAGGCACCACCCAGGCAGACCTCCTCGCCCTCGCCGGCGCACTCGAAGCCTCATCAGAACACCCCATCGCGCGCGCCATCACACACACCGCACGCAACAACACAGCACACACCACCACCGCCGCCCTGCACGAACCCACCGAATTCACCAACCTCGACGGCCGCGGCGTGCGTGGCATCGTCAACGGACACGACGTAGTCGTCGGCACGAAAACACTCCTCGACGCCACCGCCATCCCCGTGAGCAGCGACCTCCACCGCGCCCACACAGACGCCGAACACGCTGGAAAAACCGCGGTGTTCGTCGCCTGGGACGGTGAAGCCCGCGGAATCATCACAGTCGCTGACACCGTAAAACCAACGAGCGCCACGGCAGTGGAACACCTGAAAGCCCTCGGCCTTACCCCCATCCTCCTCACGGGCGATAACGAAGTCGTCGCACAGCGGGTCGCACAAGAAGTAGGCATTGACACCGTCACCGCAGGCGTTCTTCCCGCCGACAAAGCAGCCGTGATTCGCAGCCTCCACGCCGACGGAAAGACCGTAGCCATGGTCGGCGACGGCATCAACGACGCCCCCGCCCTCGCCCAGGCACACCTCGGCCTCGCCATGGGAACGGGCACCGACGTCGCCATCGCAGCGGCAGACATCACCGTCGTCCGCGGCGACCTGACCAGCATCGTTGATGCAATCCACCTCTCCCGAGCAACACTAACAACGATTAGGACCAACCTATTCTGGGCCTTCGCATACAACGCCGCCGCGATCCCAATAGCAGCCCTAGGACTACTCAACCCAATGATTGCAGGCGCAGCGATGGCCCTATCCAGCCTGTTCGTGGTGGGCAACAGCCTTCGATTGCGCCGTATCACCAGCCTCGATGCACACACCAGCAACGACACCACCAAGGAGACAACAACGCCATGACAACAAACCCCGCACCCCACAACAACACCGGAACACCAACGGCGAATAACCCCACAACCAGCACCAGCGCATCCGCGGCCGACACGACCACAACCGGCACCGATGAGCAGTGCACCTACCCCGGCCACACCGACGACGATCACGACAACGAACACCCTGGCCACGGCTACATGTCGGAGAAAGAACGCTACATCCGCCGCATGAAACGAATTGAAGGACAAGCCCGCGGCATCACCAAGATGATTGAAAATGAAAAATACTGCGTGGACATCCTCACGCAGATCAGCGCCCTCACGAAAGCACTACAAGCCGTTGGCCTGGGACTCCTAGACGACCACCTGAACCACTGCGTGGTAAACGCCGCCACAGCAGGGGGCGAGGAAGCTCACCAAAAAATCCAGGAGGCCTCCCAAGCCATCGCACGCCTGGTCAAGTCATAAAAAATAAACACCACAGACGCCACACGGGGTGAGGAGACACCACACACAGGGTGTCTCCTCACTCCACCACCCTTACGGGCGGGTAAAACGCTCTTGCCGACCCTGGCGGTGAAGCTTCAACCACGAGACAAAAGCCTTCGGATCACGCTTCTGAATGAGGAAGAACCAGGCAAAACGCGCGTACTCCTGCGGGATAAGCTTCCTCATACCTGGCTGGTTCATAAGATAGCCACGGTTACGGTACGTGAAATACCGCTTATTCTCATTATCGGGATACTGCGTGTGCATCTTCCCAAAGAAAATCGGCTTGAATTCGTCGGCACCCTCGGGGTGCAGATAGGCAGCCTCAAGGGTGGTGCCATAGGCCAAACCCGAACGGTTGAGACGCCGGTTATATTCCACCTCATCACCACGGATAAACAGCCGAAGATCAGGCACACCCAGCTGATCAATCGCATCCGCACTAAACAGAGCACCATTAAACAACGATGCAATGCCCGGGATGAACGTACCATTCTCAGTACCTTCGAGATCACTGCGGTTCCGCTTCCACTCCAGCGTTCCAGGAAGGCGCACAGGGAAGGCCAACTTATCAGGGTTATTCGTCCCCGCAACGATGGGGCTTACTTCGTCCAAGCCATGCTGCTCCGCCACACGCATCAGTGTGGCGAGAACCTCAGTATTTTCCGGACGGCCATCATCATCAGCGCAGAAGACAGCATCGGCACCGCGAGCGAGCGCAGTGAGAAACCCATAGGCGAACCCACCTGCTCCACCAAGGTTGTGCTCCGAGGGCACATACACCGGAGACGGCGAACCCGGGCTCTCCGCACAGACTTTCTCCAGGAGATCTTTCACTTCGGGCTCATTGCCATTGTCTACCACCACAACCCACTCGGGCGCGAGAGACTGGCCAGCAACAATATGGAGAGATTGAGCAAGCAACTCACGACGCTTATGCGTCACGATCACAGCGGCAATGCGATCCGTCGAAGAAAGAGGCATGCCGTCAGTATCGCACATGCCTACGTTCACATAAAACGGAAGTGCCCCACAGTGCGCCGCGAATCCGGCCTACACCGGGGCGTGCGTGCCCGCCATTTTCTTCGCGTGATCGACAGCCACATCATGCATCACGTGGCGGACCTGAGCAGCCGCCTCGGGGCCCTCATAATGTTCAACGATGTCATCGACATGACCAGCCTCGCGTATCTGCCCATGATCCACCCACACCGCTGACGTACACAGCTGCGCGAGAAATTCGTTGGAATGAGACGCAAACACCAAAATGCCAGAGCGCTCAACCATGTCGCGGAGCCGGTCACGCGCTTTCGCCATGAAAGCAGCATCAACAGCGCCGATACCTTCATCGAGAAGGAGAATCTCGGGCTCGATGGACGTGACCACGCCGAGCGCAAGACGAACCCGCATACCCGTGGAGTACGTGCGCAACGGCATGTCCAAATAGTCGCCGAGTTCGGTAAATTCGGCAATTTCGTCGATCTTAGACTGCATTTGTTTCCGCGTCTGCCCCAGGAACAGGCCACGAATAATAATGTTTTCGTAGCCGGATATCTCCGGATCCATGCCAACACCCAGATCAAAAACCGGGGCGACACGTCCGCGTACTTCAGCCGAGCCACGTGTGGGTTCGTAAATCCCCGACAACAGGCGCAAGAGTGTGGACTTGCCCGCACCATTGTGGCCAACGAGCCCGACACGATCCCCATCCTTGAGGTGAAGATTGACATTTTTTAGTGCCTCAACAACAACGACATTGTTGTCATTGCGGCCGATGGCACCACCAGCCGCCCCGAGGAATGCCTTCTTTACTGAGCGTGATTTCGCGTCGAAAATAGGGAAATCAACGCACGCATTATAGGTATCAATACTGACCATGATGGTTGTGGATTCTCCTGTCCCCGTGCTCTCTTATCCGTGTATCTGACAACGCGTTTACACCCAGTAGCTCACGCGGCCACGCCATTGGCGCATAGCAATCGTCGTAATGAACAACCCCACGAGAGTGAACGCCCCAACGACAGCCCAGCTATACCACATCACAGGGACACCAATGAGCGGCCCACGAACGATCTCAAGGTAATGCATCAGCGGGTTGAGCTCCGCAATATGAGCACGACCCGCAGCACCACCCCCGCGGGTACGCAGCGTTTCCGTGGTCCACACAATCGGTGTGACATAAAACGCCAGCTGAATAAGGGATTCCAACAGAGGAGCGATATCCCGAAAACGGGTCGCGACGATCCCGAAAAGCATCCCGACCCACACACCATTAATGACGATCAAGGCAAAGGCCGGAATAGAAAGGAACCAATCCCACCCCAAGGGCCGCGGAAAAATAACCATGAGAAGAATGTAAATCACCAGGTTGTGCAGCAAGAACAGAACTTGCCGCCACACCAGTCGGTAGACGTGAACCGAGAGGGACGCCGGCAACTGCTTGATGAGCCCTTCATTCATGATGAATGTTTGAGCACCCTCCGTGACACAACCGGAGATAAAACCCCAAATGATAAAACCAACAGCCACGTGAGGAAGGAAATCATGCAACGGAATGCCAAACAGCAACGAGTACAGCAAACCGAGAGATAGCGCCATGACACCGGTGGCAATGGTGATCCACAGTGGGCCAAGGACAGAACGACGGTAACGCTGTTTGATGTCCTGCATACCCAGTGACAACCACAGTTCGTAGGACTGGAAACCACGAACAAGATCGACCCATGCTGCGCGGAGGGTCTGCGATTGTGAGGGCGGGATAGAGCTAGTGGGCTCCTGAATCATCCGATCAATGTCGGCCTGAGCGGCCCGGTGAAGCGCAATCCCTCCGGCTTCATCTGAGCCCGCGCCGGCATGGTTGGCGGCAACGCCCTCAGTTGGTTCTATGTCAGACATAACCCGTACCCTACCTGTGTGATGGAATAAAGAGATAGTAGTCCTTATGTCATTGTGGTTACTGATGCTCATCGTGGCGGGGGGAACAGGTAGATTACCCCTTGAGCCACTACACCGTTATCGTTCACGTTGTGCCGACGACGATGAAGCTTCGCGAAACCATATAAATAGCGGGTGGGACCTGTACGCACAGTGTTTCACACCCGTCTAAGGAAAGGTGTGCCATGTTCGACGTTGCCCACGCGCGTGGACTCTATGTTTGGTTAGGCGAGGGCTGGGTGTATCTCAACGCGCACGAACAGGCCCAGATACCAGAACGTGTGAATACGGCAGCGACGTATTCATTCCGAAACGCCCATTTGCGGACAGCCGTGGAAGCGACGTCAGGTAGCCATTCGCGCAGCCAGCGATCGGGTGCGCCAATTGGTGAAAGCTATGTGGCATCAGCGCGCCGGGCTGTGGCGGATTTAGTGGGGGCCCGGGCTGGGCAGGTGGTGTTAGGCCCATCGCGTGCAGCACTATTGCGGAATTTGGCAGATTGTTTGAGACACCGTGTGGGAATCGGCACTGAGGTCGTCTTAGCCCGCAGTAATGCGGACTCGGCGATTGATCCCTGGGTGAGATCAGCCCATCTATACGGGGCGTCCGTGAAGTGGGCCGAGGCTGATCTGGGTACAGGCGCGCTTCCTGCCTGGCAATTTACATCACTGGTGTCGTCATCGACAGCGATTGTAGCCCTGCCTGCTGCTCATGCGTTGGTGGGCGCGGTGACCGATGTGGAGGCGATTTCAAGCTCCGTGCATCGTATTTCTCCCCGCGCGTGGACCATTGTCGACGCAACGGATGTCCTGCCCTACCAGCATGTGGAGATTCAATCGTGGGGCGCAGATGTTCTCGCCCTGGATTTAGCCCCGTTGGGTGGGTCTGACCTGGGTGCGTTGGTGTTCCGAGATGAGGCAATGTTTGGCCGTCTTCGCCCACCACGACGCCGAAAGGATGGAGCATCGGCAGGGGCACGTGTAGTGGAGTGGGATTCTCCGCAATTGGCGTTATGTGGGTCAGTGTCAGCATTAGTTGATCATTGGGCTGGGCTTGATGATTCCGCAACAGGGACGCGGCGTCGTCGTTTAGAGTGCACAATGCCCAAAGTCTCCACCTACCTCACGGCCTTAGCAGCGCACTTGGTGTATGGCCTGAAAGATTTGGGAGTGTACGTTATCGGTTCCGACGATGACTCATCGGATGTTGAACGCATCCCACGCGTGAGCTTCATGATCCCGGGGATCTCTGCAGAAGCTGCCCGTGCTCGCTTGGCCGATAACGGTGTGATTGTTGGCCATGCGGCCAGTGATTCACTCTTTGATGCGATGGGAGTAACGGAATCAGGTGGGGCCTTGACCGTCGGACTAGCCCCGTACAACACCGCGCACGACGTTGATCATTTGTTGCGGTCCGTGTCTGTCCTCCGCTGAACAGAGCGTGCGTGGCACACACGGCGACACCGACCGACGCCACCGTGCATAGCCCGGAGGCCCCTCACCGCACACCACCGTGCACTGAGCACCGGCCAGTTCAGTTCACCGTCAACACAATTTTCCCAGTGACCTCCCGAGCCTTCAGCAGCCGATGAGCCGTGACAGCGTCGGCAATGGGAAGCGTGTGCCTCACCTGAGGAGACACCTCACCACTCTCAAGAAGTGGCCACACATTCCTTATCGTGTCCGCCACCACAGCAGCTTTGTCATTCAGAGTCCGACTGCGCACCGCAGTCGCCGTGATCGATCCCCGCCGTGCCAGTAACCTGCCAATATTCAGCTCCCCGGTCACCCCACCCTGCATGCCAATGATAACCAGATGGCCTTTCTCGCCGAGCGCCTGAACATTCCGATCCAGGTATTTCGCACCCATAACATCCACAATGACGTCGGCCCCACCACGATCTTTCATCACCTCGACGAAGTCATCCTCCCTGTAATTAATGAGAATATCTGCACCCAACGAGCGGCATAACTCCAAATTCTCTGCACTGCCCGCAGTCGTCGCCACGGTCGCCCCCATCGCATGAGCCAATTGAATAGCAAAAGTGCCAATCCCCCCAGAACCACCATGAATGAGAACAGTGTGACCTCGCTTCACCTGCGCAACCATCCCCAGATTCGACCACACCGTTGTCGCTGCCTCAATAACACCCGCCGTATCAACCAGCGACAATCCACGAGGAACAGGAAAAACCTGAGTGATCGGCACAGCAACAAACTCCGCGTAGCCCCCACCAGCAAGAAGAACCCCACACTCATCGCCAACGCTCCACCCCACGTCCGGCACCCCACCAGTGGTCACCGCAGGAGGACCAAAGGACACAATGGTCCCCGCCGCCTCAAGCCCAATGATGTCAGACGCGCCGGGTGGGGGCGGGTAATGGCCGGCGGCTTGAAGGAGGTCACCGCGGTTCACACCGGCAGCGTGGATGCGCACAAGGACCTCACCCGGCCCTGGCGTGGGATCGTCGGTGTCTGCCCATACCAACGAGGTGGGATCTGACGTGTCTTTCTGAATAATCGCCTTCATACCCTTGAGTGTAGAGACGCAGCCATCAGTGCACGGTGCCTCATGCCGAGAACATATTCGATGCGTGTAGGGGCATCATGCTAAACCTTAGATGTACTGCTTCCCGGCAGGAATACTGTAATCAGCTGCGGCGTGGACCTGCAGTGGTCGCGAACTGCGATAGTCAAGAAGGACAACGATGACCCGCTCCTCGGATAACGTCACCAACGACGGTGAGAATATAGATCACGATAATCAGCCAACCGAGAAAATTCCGAGGGTTGTTGAGACACCCGCGCGGGGAACACACACCCATTCACGTCGCGAAGTGGCTGACACCTCCGAATTTTGCGCCGTGGGCGGAGGCCACCCGCAGCAAGGGCACTATGCCAGCCCCTATAGACACCCCGACGAGGCATCACAAGCCCCAGAACCTAAGCCGGAGGAACCTCCATCACCAGCACAGGAGAAAACAGAACCATCCACGCCTCCAGTGCGCACACTCGTAAGGCTCGGCGTTGCTCTTTTCGCCCTCATCACTGTGGCCAGTGTGTTCTTTCTCGGAGTAGCGCGGGGCTGGTTTGGCTCTGACCATGACACGGACAACACCCCCACCTTCCAACCCAACGACCACGATCAGAATGACTCTGACCACCATGGAAAGAACCACACTCATCATGGTTCACACGGCCACAGCGAGGAAGCATCCAGCCGCCCCGAACACCCCGAATTACCGGCGGGAACCGTTCCGGCGAACGATTCAGCCAGGAACAACGAGGCAGCCGGAAACCTGAACAACGTGTACGTCGTTGGTGGACGCACGACGGAATCATTTGCGCGGAATGTCCGCGACGCGTTTGCCAAGAATTACGTCGCGACAGGGGAGTTATCTACCACGCTGAGAGATGTTCACAGCCCAGAAACGCATCGCCATTACGATATGGAATGCACTGATAACGGCCAGTATGTGAGATGCGTCGGGGGTAATAACGCGGTCGTTATTATCGACTAAATTTTCCCGAGTTAACACCAGGGCGGCACCACTATGGTATGGCCTGCACTGCCATATAACGTCACCCACGCGGTAGACTCAACGAGGTACAAAGCCCCCGACAGGTCACCCGCTGCCCTGGCAGCGGAAACCCACAGCGCCGACATCTCGCACGACGCGACGACGCTGACAACAACCATGACAGTCACCGTTGTTCCATCCCAGTGAACCGAAACATTGCGCGGCAAACTGTGAACGATAACAGTGACAACGTCACCTGCCCGGGGCCAGACATTGAAAGGGTAAATATTCCAATGATCGGCAATGCACCCACCGTGCACAACCCTCGCCCCCATCGTCGACGCCACTACCGCGCACTCATCGCCGGCATCGTCGCATCGGGTTTACTCGTCTCACTATCCACGCTCGGCAAAGCAGAACACCCTGACATCACGCCGACAGCGCTGGAGACCAACCAACAACCACAACCCTCCGACACGCCCCGGCAACACTCCACCACTGAGAACTCGGATGAATCCCTCCACACAGCTATCGACCAGATTATTCAGAAGTACGGCGGAACCGCAGAACTAGCCACCTCCGACGGGCACCAGGTTCACAATTTCGGACATGTTGACCCATACCCGGCATGGTCATCCATCAAAGTACCCATCTCGATCGCCGCACTGCGGAAAGACAACTCCGATGAGATCCGAGAAAACATTCAAAAAGCAATCCGCGCCTCTGACAACAAAGCCGCAGCAGCCCTGTGGAAATCCCTTGGCAGTGCTGAAGAAGCCGGAGAGGCGGTCCACCAGGTTTTAGCTGAAGGGGGCAGCCCGAACACGAAAGTACAGATCCACACGATTCGCCCACCCTTCTCCCCCTTCGGCCAAACACAATGGTCAGTGTCAGACTCGGCAACATTCGCAGCGAACCTGCCCTGTATTCCGAACGCAGACTTCGTCATTGAAAACATGGGGCACATTCAAGCCGACCAACGATGGGGACTAGGCACCCTCCCCGGTGCTCGATTCAAAGGAGGCTGGGGCCCTGATGAAGGCAACGCCTACCTAGTGCGTCAACTCGGATATTTCGACGGCCCGACAGGACGAATCGCCATTGCCATGGCAGCCCACCCCGCAGACGGAAAATTTGAGACCGCACAATCCGAACTGACCGACATCGCCCGAGCAATCGAGAAACACCAGACCGAATTCTCACCAGCAACATGCGGCGAATAAACCCAACCCTATCGGTGAGCCTGCACGCACCGTTTCCTGGAGGTTGGTTTTGCCGATAGGTATGGGCTAGCATATTCACGTTGTACTGCTCGGTCAGTACACCGTGGAGGTATGGCAGAGCGGCCGAATGCACTCGCCTTGAAAGCGAGCGTCCCTAACCCGGACCGGGGGTTCAAATCCCTCTACCTCCGCACACATCCCCAGCGGGGAGCTCACCATCAGCTCCCCGCTGGGGATACTGCTACCTCGGAGTGCATAATCGCTCTATTCCTGGCCGTGAGGGAAATAATCTACCGGAGCACCCACGGAGCGAACCGAGAATCCTTCATGGGTGTTGTCGTAAAGGCTGCGAAACAAAGAACACAGAACAAGAACATAACCCCCGCGACCACCATAAACTGAGGCCCATCGGCGACTGGCCATTCTGCGGCACCCTTGTGGATGAAAGAAGTGATAATTGACAGAAAAAGACCTTGGATAACGAGCGTGAAAGAGAAAATTTTTATCCAACTTTTTCCACAGCACACCCACCACCACATCACACTCGTACCACCGACCGCTGCGCATAAAGAAAGAGACTCCAGCCACGAATAGCGGCACAGGAGGAACCCGGCCGCTGTCCCAACCATGCCCAGTAGCGTTGCCTGGATAGCAGTCTTTTTGTACATACGTGCTGATAAATGTGGGATGCTCAGCAGGAATGCGAGCGCACGGTTGCTAAATCCATAGCAGAGGCCGAACAGGCTCAAAATCAGTGCAAGTGTGATGACATTGGGCGCTACTTCAATGGGAAGGGACGATAGCGTAATCCCAAAAAACAATGGCGATGCGCACGCACCAACGACAGGTGGAAGCACGCGGAGATAGTCGTCGTACGCGGCGTGGACGACACCAGTGATCCCGAGCGCAACAAAAGCTATGCATGGTGGCCACCATGTGCGCAGATAGACACTGAGGATGAGGAAAGGGATTGCTTCGATAATCCTCCACCCGAACACGGCGCCAACCACTCGCGCTAATGGCCGAATCGGCAGAAGGTTATGCCTGATACTGATACAGCTGGTGCTCGGGCGCATGATGATCATCATGCATGTCCACGCTATAGCAAGCCGTAGTAGCTGACAGGCGATGACGGATGTGGTGGGCCCGGTAGTTTTTGCACTTAATGAGTAGACAATACCCAGGCCGATAGAGATACGGAGACACGTCTGGATTTTTCCTAGCGTGCTACCCTCGAGCCAATGTGAATGGCGGAGGCGGTTAACGTGCGTGAGCATACAGCCTTCCAAGAGGATTGACGCGTGAGGAAAACACTCGTGAACGACACTATTCCTGCGGGCTGAGTGTCCCATTGCTAATGATATAGGTGCCTGTGACAGGGCCACATTCACTGTGAGAAATGATGATAATTCTGGCCCCTGCTCGTGCCTGCTCCTCAATCATATGTCGAAGTATTGATCGGCTTTCAGAATCTAGCTCTTCGAATGGTTCATCGAGAATGAGAACCTCTCTGGGAATGGCAAAGGCGTTCACGGCGCATGCTTTTCGAAGATTTCCGCTGGAGAGAGTCTCGAGAGTACTGTTCGGCAGTGCACTACCGCCGAGCCGGTTCCACAGATGTTGAGAAGCCCCCGCATGCACAGTAAAACCGGAATCGATCGCCTGGAACCATTGGTTGATAGTAAGTGACGGTAGAGGGCGGACAGAGGCTGGCATGTACCCAAAGAAGCGTTGGTGCTCGGACGAGCCTACATTCGGTAAACGGTGTCCTCGACGCCCTGACAGAGGCGGTAGCGTGCCGAGGATAGTGGACGCAAGAGTGGATTTTCCAGTTCCATTAGCCCCTGTTATCCGAATGATATCCCCGTGTTCTAATGAAAGAGAGACACCCTGTACCAGGATGCTATTTTTACGACCAATATCTGCATTATCCAATAGGACACATGACATGGGTGACAATGCCTCATCGTTAGGTTGTATTCGACGCGGAGAGGAGTGATTCAATCTCACGGAAAGTCCTCTGATAAAACTGATTGACCCGGTCTTGAGCAAAAATATTTGTACCTGGTGCTCCTGTAAGACGAATATCCGCACCTCCAGTGTTTTTTTGAATCTCGACGTCGACTGGTGCGGTGTACTTGTTGTATACACCTGCACCGATCATACGAAGAAGAAATCGGCTACCTACTCGCGCCCGTGCATGCGTTCCGTCAGCAGAAGAAGAGCTGAGTCTATAGCGCCACATTGTTGAAAGTCGACCGGCAAGTTCAGTAGCGCTGGACTGTGTAATTAGCGAAAAAGAATATTCAATATTCATGATAAAACCTGAATACATCCTAGAGAATGAAAACGCACGCAAAAGCCTCGGTGACGCTGTAAGCGAGTGACCAGTACGGTCGTCGCTCGGCAACCTGTGTGATGAGAAACGACAAGAGACTATATGGCAGATCCCGGCTGCCTAACCCTCATCTACTCGCCCCGCAGAATCACGACCCACCGGCTGGCCATCCACTGACGTCCCTGCCGTTGTCTCAGCTTTACCCGTGTAACCAGCACCTTTACCCATAGTGGCACTCTGGCCCCGTCGAATCTGCTCCGCATGAATCGAACGACCCATCACATACGACCCCACCGATGACACCATCAAACACGCAAAAATAGCGATCACTGACTTCACCGCAACGACATACCACACGTCACCATCGGCAATGGAACGAACCAGGTTCGCAATGATCAACAACGGAATACCCACGCCCGTGATAGGACCAGTCAAATTCACACGCGTAAGAGCATCGGGGGCGCGCCACATTTCGATAACCTCATCGATAAAAGCCACCGCCGCGAGCACAACCAACACCGCAATAATAATATTCACCATCATCGCTGGCCTCCCACCATGATCCGCGAGTTCGCTACCGAACTCAACACACTGAGAACCCCCGCAAACACAGCAACTTCATAAGTAATCGTTGTCCGATTATCCAACGAATACACCAGGAACACCCCGACGGCCGAAAAGAAAATAACATCCGAGAGAACCGTACGAGACATATCATCGCACCGCGCCATCAACAGCAACGCCCCGAGCAACGCCGCAATAATCATCCCATTCGCAATAACAAAAACGACTGCCATCACTTACCTCCCTCGCCATGCCCACCATCATCACCAGCACCACCGCTTAGCTCACCATCCACTCCACCAGCATGACCAGGAGGAATACTGGGCCCACCGGGCTGGGCGAACGCCTCCGGCCCCGGACCACCATTAGGAGCACCATCAGAATAAAACAGCTTCGCCACGTACCCATCGGGCTGCCGAGGAACAGTGCGCTCACACACCACCGGGGCAAGACGCTGCTCCATGTCGGCCAACTCACCCATCAGCGCCTCGGGATCACTACCAAACGCGGCATGCACGAGAAGAACACGACCATCAGGGGCATCCTCCGCAGGCATCGGCTCATGCGGCCCAGGATAATCCGACACATCCTGCGGCAGAGCATCACCCACCTCAAGCAAACCCAGAGACAACGTTCCCGGCGTCATCGTGATCGACGTCGTAAACAACCCCACCTCCCGATCAGTCTGCACACGCAACGGATACGCCACAATGATCGGATCAATCGCCGAGCGCAGCTTATTCGCATCCACAATGATCGACCACGTCGCCACCAGCACCTGCCACAGCAGCCACACACCATAACGCACACTATGAGCAACCACACGCACCGTCATCATTCCCGCCCTCCTGTCGTCTCACCCGAACCCGACCCATGGCCCCCACTCCCACCGTCATGCTCACCTCCACCATGGCGCTCACCCTCACCGTGGTGGACGACCATATGGTCAGGAACTCTCGCCGGATCATGCGACCCACCAGACAAGCCAGCACCACCCGTCGCCGCGACACCTACCGCCTCATCCCCAAGAACTGCACGCTGATATTCCTCAACGTTAACCAAGGAATCCGCCGCATGATTCGTCGCCGACACCACGGGACCCGCCCCAACGAGCAGACCAGCAGACATCAGCGCCATCACCGCCGACGGCAGAATGAACCGCACAGGAACAGCCAAACGACGATCCACAAACTCCGGGTTCATCGGCTTACCCCAAAACACCTCACGCCAAAGGCGCAACATCGAAAGCAACGCACCCAACCCAGCAATGACAACAGCAGCCAGAACAATCCACGACTTCACCGAATAACCACTGGCCACAGCCATAATCACGCCCAACTTAGCGATCACACCAGAAAACGGCGGCAACCCAACAATCGACAACGCCCCAGCAACAAACACCACAGCCACCAACGGATCACGCCGCATCAAACCAGACAGCCGCTGCAAACGCCCCGTCCCATACGTCTCCTCAATCGACCCGATCGACAGAACCAGCGACGCCACCACCGTCATGTGATGAACAGCGTAAAAAAGGCCAGCAGCAAGCATCCGCTGAGGATCATGCCCCACGAACGCCAACCCCACCAGCATAAACGGCATACCATTCACCATCTGATAGGCCACCACCGAACGCATCGTGCGCTCACCCATACCAGCCCACGACCCAACAAGCATCCCCGCCACACACATGACAAGGATCAACCACGACCAACGATCATCCAGGCCAAACATGACAGCGTAAATACGGACAATGCCATAAAACGCCACCTTGGTATGCAACCCAGAAAACAGTGCCATCACCGCAGGCGACGTCGTCGGATACGTCCGCGGCAACCACGTGTGAACAGGGAAAACACCCGCCTTAATCACCAGAGCCAACAGCACCACACCACCAGTGACCACCACCGGCCCATGACCACGCGCCGCACCAGCCAGCGCCGGCAGATTCGACGTCCCCGCCGTCGCATATGTCAACGTCACACCCACCACCAAGACAGCAGACGTAATCAAGTTGACCAGCACAAACAAACGCCCAGAACGCAATCGCTGCAATGTCCCAGTCATCGCCAGCAACGCATAAGACGGCAGCAACATCACCTCAATACAGACAAACAAGTTAAACAAATCCGCCGTACTCAGAGCCCCATACACACCACCCATCAACATGCACACCAGCGCCGGATAGAACCGCGCATTCATCTCCCCAACAGCCGTGGCAAACCACACCGCCACCACACACACCACCGACGTCATCGCGATCATCAACGACGACAACGAATCTGAGGCAAACGGAATAGCAACCCCCGCAGCGTAACCGCCGACATTGTCGGCGATCGCAGGATGGCTCCAGTGGTACACCATGAGACCCAGCCCAGCACCAAGCCCGACAAGGGGAACCATAAAAGACATAGCAATACGCAGCACTTTCCACGGCGACATGGCCGCAACCGCGGCGCTGGCCAGTGGCCCGGCAAGAAAGAGTGGCAGCAACGCTGCAATAGTTGATGTCGACATCTAGTCGATGCCCTCCTCGCGCTGTTGGCGTCGCTGATATTGGTTCGAGTCGGTAGAAATCCGCCGCGCGCTACGACCCATCGTCTGCAATGCGGCCACATCCTCAGTGACACCTGCAGGCAGGCCCTCGGAACTGTCGTGGTTCTCCTTAACAGGGTCCGCCAGAGTATCATCCGAGCGGCCTAGCGCAGCCAGAGCCAGCATAAACGCCGTGGTAGCCATCGAAATCACAATCGCTGTCAACACGAACGCCTGGGGTAGCGGATCCGCCGCGTCGTGCGGGGTCGTACCGCTCATGATTGGCTCGGAGCGCCACGCACCAATACCTGCGGCAAGGAGGATCAGGTTAGTGGCATGCCCGATGAGTGTCATACCCAAAATCAGACGGACCATCCCACGCTGAAGGACAAGGTAGACACCGCCAGCCGTCAGCACACCAATCGTGATTGCGATAATCATTCTTCCACCTCCACGGTGTCCACAGGCCTGCGCCCGGACGAGTCTCCACCACTGTCCGATGCCGAGTCAGTCAGTGATTCGCGATTAGTGCCCGTCGTGGACGGCGCATAATCCGACTCGTGTGCCTGAACAGGGGAGAACCCACCATCCGCACGCGGGGGGCCCAATGGTGTCTCCGCGCCCGGCCGGATCGAGCCACCGAGCTGGAGCAACGCAATAGCAACAAGGCCAAGCACAGCAAGGTACACGCCAGCATCAAAAATCTGTGCGGTGGTGACGAGTTCGCTTCCAATATGGCCGTTTAATGGCTGGAGGAAGGAACCACGGGAGCCATGGCCACCCTCCTCGCCCGAGCTATGACCTAGGTAGCCGAGGAGGCCAGCGAAAAAAGCCAGCGAAATACCGGATCCGACCAGGATGTACGGGAGGCGGTGAGTCGTCGGGGCTGTGTCGTTCGGACGTGACAGGTAGTAGAACATGAGTGCACCACCGCCGATGAGAGCTGCGATAAACCCGCCACCGGGATGGTTGTGGCCTCGCCAGAACACCGCCGCACTGACCATAATGAGAACGGGGATGAGAAGTTTCGCCATCCACCGCATGGGCAGGGAGTTTAACTCGGGCCGAGGGATGGCAGCCAGAGAGCCGCGAATATCATCCCGGACGCGGGGAACAGAGAGCACCACAGCAGCGATGGCCACACCACACATGCCCAACACGGAAAGCTCACCCATGGTATCGAATGCGCGGAACTCCACCAGGATGGTATTGACAACGTTATTGCCGTGCGAAACGGTGGGCCCATTGATGAGATACCACTGTGCCAATACAGGCTTGCCATGGTAGCCGACGAGTGCGATGACACCGGTTGTCGTCGTGACGCCCATGAGGATGGCAATCACCGCTGCCCAGCGGTCGCGGCGGGGTGACCGGGCTGTGAAGTCGCGGGGCTGGAGGCGGATGACGAGCATGAGCACGACGGTGGTGAGCAGTTCGACGAGAATTTGTGTGAGGGCCACGTCGGGGCTGCCGAGTGTGAGTATTTGTAGGGTGACGCCTACGCCGGCGACACTGACGGCGATGACGGCGGAGAGGCGCCGTTGCGCGAGGACGGTGGCAGCGACACCGATGATGACTGTGGCGAGTGCGACATAGTCGAGTGGGCGGTCGATGCCGCTGACGCGTGGGCCCATCGTGACCCCGTCGATGGTGCCGTTGTGAAGCAGTGCTCCAAAGGCGACGGCTACAGCCATGGTGATGACTGCGAGGAATGGCATGGCCAGGTGGCGTGTCGGGGACACAGAGTCTGCCATGGAGCCGCTCACCTTGCCCCACGTGGAGCCGCGGGTCACAATGCCTTGAAGAGCGTGTGCGCCGGTCACGGGGGCTAATTCTTTACCGACGATGGTTCGCGCGATGGCATGTCGGAATACGACGCACGTGACGCCTCCGATGATGACGATGATGCTGATGATGAGCGGTAGGTTGATGCCGTGGACGAGGGCGAGGTGTGTGGGCTCTGTGTGATGGGTGGGTAGTGCGGCGTGTGCGGCGGCGTCGACGAAGGAGTCGAGGATGCCGGGGATGAAGCCCAGTGGGAGGGAGAGGAAGCCGGGGAGGGCGGCGGGAATCCATAGGGATGCTGGGGCTTCGTGGACGGTGCTGACGTCGCGTGTGCCGTCGATGAATCCGCCGAAGATGTAACGGTAGGAGTAGGCGAAAGTGAGGATGGCGCCGATAGCTGCACAGGTGAGCAGGAGTGCGGTTGCGGGGGTGGCGAGTTCACCCTCGAGCATGGCGTCCAGCATGCCTTCTTTGGAGATGAAGCCGAATAGTGGTGGTACGGCGGCCATGGATGTTGCGGCGATGGTGGCCATGGTGAAGGTGATGGGCATCTTCCGCCATATGGGGCCGAGGCGTTGGATGTGGCGTGTGCCGGTGTGGTGGTCGATGACGCCGATGAGCATGAACAAGCTGGATTTGAAGAGGGCGTGTGCCAGGGTGTGCACGATGGCGGCTGTCATGGCGAGGGGGGTGCCGATGCCGATGGTGCAGACGATCCACCCGAGTTGGGAGACGGTGGAGTAGGCGGTGAGTTTCTTGAGGTCGTCTTTTTGTAGGGCGAATAGTGCTGCCATGATCGCTGTGACCATGCCGACGATGATGAGGATGCCGCGCCACCATGCGTTGTCGTGGAAGAGTGCAGAGAAACGCAGAAGGAGATAAATGCCAGCCTTGACGACGGCTGCTGCGTGGAGGAAGGCGGAAACGGGTGTGTCTGCTGCCATGGCTTCTGGCAGCCAGAAGTGGAAGGGAAACTGTGCAGACTTCGTGCAGGCTGATATAGCGATCAGGAGGGCGACAACGGATAACACGGCAGGGTGACTGCTCCACTCCGGCGAGTGAATGATCCCAGATAAGCTGGTTGTTCCGGTGACTCCTGCGCTGATGCCCATGCTGATCAGTAACGTGAGCCCGCCGAAGAATGTCAGGATGATTGTGCGTACGGAGCCCACTTCACCGCCTGGGCCGGACCTGGCGATGAGGAAGAATGATGCCAGTGACACGAGCTCCCATGAGACGAACAGGATAATAATGTCGTCGGCAAGAACAAGGGTGATGATAGCTGCCATGAACGCCGTCATGAGGAGGTAAAAACTCATCACGCCACGGCCGGTGTGGAGATAGCGCGTCGAGTAGATAAACACCGCCGCGCCAATGCCCAATGCGAGGAGCGCAAAGAACGTGGATAAGGCATCGGCGCGGAGGGAGAAGGCCACGTCAGCGCCGTTGGGCAGGAAACCCCGGATCCATATGACCTTCCACGTCCACGGGTTGCCGTTAATAATGCGTGGCAATCTCCGGAGCAGCGGTACTGCGGCCGCGATAAAGACAAGGGCTAGAGGCCACCCTGCGTGACGGTCGAGCAACCGCACAAACAGGGGAACCAGGATGAGGGCGAGCACCACGATTAAAGGGATCGCGACAAGCTCCACGAAGCATCATCACCTGTGGTTTAAGGGGGGAACGGAAAGGTAGTAAACAGTGTCCCAGGTTATCATCTGTGGGCCACAACGCCATGGTGGCCGCCGGTGCCTGGCACCGGGGGTAGTGGATGTGTGGGTGGTGGTGCCACAGCCTTCGTTATTGAAAAAATTCAGTCTATTATTGAAAATATGCCTGCTAGGGACAACACTTAGCAACCACTATTCACCACCATTTCACCACACCAACTAACCCTCTGGGAGACGGCCATGGCTCACCACGCCCCCGCACACCACCACACCGACGGGCACCACCATGGCCACCACCATGACCACGGCACCTCATCACGAGGACGATTAATCGCCGTTCTCGGCATCACCGCAACAATCTTGATCGCTGAATTAATCGGCGCCTGGCTATCAGGATCGCTAGCCCTCGCAGCCGATGCAGGCCACATGCTGGTCGACTCATCTGGCCTTGTCATCGCACTCATCGCCGCACAGCTGGCCCGACGCCCACGCACCGACCGCTTCACCTGGGGCTGGTCGCGCGCCGAAGTACTTGCCGCGGGGCTTCAGGCTGGAATGCTGATCATCATCTGCGGAATCGTTGCCGTGGAAGGGATATCCCACCTCATTAGCCAACCCGATGTAGATCCAACAACCATGCTGATCATCGGGACCATCGGCCTTGCCGCCAACACGGTGGCGATCCTCATCTTGGCCGGAGGTAAGGAAAACTCCCTCAATATGAGGGCCGCGTTCCTTGAAGTTGTCAACGACGCTTTGGGCTCCCTCGCTGTCATTATCGCAGCAATTATCGGGCTAGCAACTGGGTGGGTTCGCGCAGACTCGATTGCGTCGCTTGTCATTGTGGTACTCATGGTGCCACGTGCATATGCACTGCTCCGAATGGTCACGAGAGTCCTCATGGAGGCGACACCAGAAGAAATAGACCTCGATGACGTTTGCCAACATATTTGTAGTGTCGACGGAGTTGACGGCTGCCATGACCTCCACATCAACACAATTAGCACCGGCACAGTGGCGCTCACAGCACACGTCGCAGTACGTGACGGCCTCTCCGCGGACGACTATCACCGAATTCTCCGAGCATTGGAAGAATGTACCGCGAAACACTTCCCCCTGGAGATCAAACACACCACATTCCAACTGGAAGAACACCACCACAGTCACCACGAACTGCATCACGGCGGGGTATGACCCGCCCCGGGGACAGGGAAGGCATACTCCGCCATCATTCAGGTGGTTGTTGATCGGTGCGTGCGGGTTGTTTGTTGTGTACCGGCACTAAACAGTGACCCACGCCTAAAAGGAGGACAACTATTCTTCCCATGGTGCTCACCCACAACACTGCAATGAGTGTGATCCCTAAATAGAACAACGCTGTTCGCGTCAATTGAACCCGAATGTTGGTTGACCGCACAGCATTACGAATAGACAGCGCGATACAGATCACGAGTATGAGCGCTTGCCCAACCATATACACGTTGTCATCGGTGAGGGACGCTAACCCGCCGCCGTCCTCAATCATCTGCGAAGCAAAGATTGACATGAAAGTCCAGCAGAATTCAGGTTTTGTCAAAAAATGTTGTTGTGTCGCAGAGGGTGAAATAGTGAAGCCCCTTCGTATTATCACTCAATGTTGAGCGGCCAGTATGGCGGAACCATTGCCAGAACAGAAAGATCCCCATGAGGACGACCATATGCAGCCCCGCCTACGGCGGAGTTGAGCTATGTGCACACGACGCGATCACGCGTCGGTGTCCTCATTAGTGATCACCACCTCGGTGGGGAACTGACATCATTCTGCCGGATGGAGCGCAGGCTGTGCGGGCCGCAGTGTTCACACCCCCATTAATGTTAGCCGAGCTTATTAAATATGGGTATATCACGTCCACCATTATCTGGACGCCACCCTGGGACATCCCCGGGGTGCCGCAGAGGTATTAACGATGAAGAACCAGTTTAAGAAGAAAAGCCACCACAACTGTTGACCCGGCAGCCCACAACATGGATACTGCGATCGCCATCAACGGTTCAGACGGATAGAGCTTCCTCCCCGTAATGAGACAGGTCACAATCAGCCCAGCAGTGAGCAACAACGAGGCCCCACCGAGGTGGAACCACAATTTAACGCAGATACCTAGCGAATACTGAGCACCACCAACCCCCCTCAGGGGGACGGCAACGACGCCTTATTGAACTCGCCGGGAACTTTAGAGCGGCATTGACCGACAGCCTATCGGAACAATTTTGCGCTCGTCGAGGGTTCCTCCTGACAGAGCACCAGCACAGACAGGAACAACATGGTTGAAATAGACGGCGGAGGAACAGCCCCCAGTTCCACACCACCCCAGCGGATCACCCTCACCGTCAGCGGGATGAGCTGCGCCGCATGCGCAGCACGAATAGAACGTCGCCTCAACAAACTCGACGGAACCACCGCATCCGTAAACTACGCCACCCGCACCGCCATCATCGACGCTGCCCACCCCATCACCACCGAACAACTATGCGAAGACATCAGCCGCGCCGGCTACTCCGCCCAACCCAAAGACCCCGCCATCCCAGACAACAACGATGAAGACGCCACCACCGCACGAAAACTCTTCGCCCGCCTCATCGTCTCCCTCATCCTCTTCATCCCAGTAGCGGACCTCTCCATTCTGTTCAGCATCATGCCCGACACCCGATTCCCCGGATGGCAATGGGTCCTCATCGCCCTCGTCACCCCCGTCGTCCTCTGGTGCGCCTACCCCATGCACACCAACGCATTCACCGGACTAAGACACGGCTCCACCAGCATGGACACCCTCGTCTCCACCGGCATCATCACCGCCACCGCATGGTCCCTCTACTCCATGTTCCACCTCGACGACACCCGCCACCCCCACGGCATCTGGAACGCCATCATCAGCGTCGACAACGTCTACTTCGAAGTCGCCTGCGGAGTCACCGTCTTCATCCTCGCCGGCCGCTACTTCGAAGCCAGAGCAAAATCCACCGCCGGACGAGCCATACGCTCCCTCACAGGAATGATGCCCGCCGACGTCGAAATCATCACCCCCACCGGCACCATGATGCTCCCCACCCGAGAACTCAAACTCGGCCACCACTTCATCGTCCGCCCCGGCCAACGCATCGCCGCCGACGGCACCGTCATCAAAGGCACCGCCAGCATCGACGCCAGCGCCATGACCGGCGAATCACGCCCCATCGCCACCACCCCAGGACACGACGTCACCGGCGGCACCATCTCCCTCGACGGATACCTCGTCATCGAAGCCACCAAAGTCGGATCAGACACCCGCCTAGCAGGAATGATCCGCCTCGTCGAACAAGCACAACAAGAAAAAGCACGAGCACAACGACTCGCCGACCGCATCGCCGGCATCTTCGTCCCCACCGTCGCCACACTCGCCCTCACCACCAGCCTCATCTGGCTCCTCTGCGGCGCCACCACCGCCAACGCCATCAACAACGGCATCGCCGTCCTCATCATCGCCTGCCCCTGCGCCCTCGGACTCGCCACCCCCATGGCCCTCATGGTCGCCACCGGACGCGGCGCCGAACTCGGCGTCTTCATCAAAGGCCACACCGCCTTCGACATCTCAGGACACATCGACACCGTCGTCTTCGACAAAACCGGCACACTCACCACAGGACAACACAGCGTCACCCTCTTCCACACCATCGGCAACCACAACCAACACGACACACTCGCCACCATCACCGCAGTAGAAACCGCATCCAACCACCCCATCGCCACAGCACTCGTCGCCTACGCACACACCACCCTCGACACCACCGACAACGCCCCCACCATCCCCGACGCCGACAACTTCCACCTCCACCACGGCCGCGGCGTCAGCGCCACCGTCAACAACCACACCATCAAAATCGGCGAACCCACCTGGGCCTGCCACCCCACACCCCTCCCACCAGACATCACCACCACAACCACCAACATCCGCCACCACGGCGGCACCGCCATCGCCGTCACCATCGACGGCACCCTCGCCGCCATCGCCGGCCTCACCGACACCCCACGCCCCTCCGCCACCACCACCGTCACCCAACTCCACCACGCCGGAATACGCTGCATCATGCTCACCGGCGACGACCCCACCACCGCCCACGCCATCGCGAAACACATAGGCATCACCGACGTCATCGCCGGCGTCCTCCCCGAAGACAAAGTCCACACACTCCGCCACCTCCGCGACACCGGCAACACCGTCGCCATGGTCGGCGACGGCGTCAACGACGCCCCCGCCCTCGCCGCCGCCGACCTCGGCATCGCCATCGGCAGCGGCACCGACATCGCCCAAGACGCCGCCGACCTCATCATCGTCCGCGACAACCTCACCACCGTCGTCGACGCCCTACACCTCGCACAAGCCACCAACCGAACCATCCGCGGAAACCTCCTCTGGGCATTCGGCTACAACGTCGCCGCCATCCCCCTCGCCATGTCCGGACTCCTCAACCCCCTCATCGCCAGCCTCGCCATGGCCCTATCCTCCCTATTCGTCGTCGCCAACAGCCTTCGCCTCCGCACATTCGGGCACACTGGGCACACCCCAGACAACCACCTGAGGAGCAAGTAACACACCATGTGGACAAAAATTCTCACCACCCTCTCCCTCTTCCTCGCACCCCTAGCAGCCATCACCGCCGCAGCAGTACCCATACTCGGACAACACCCCTTCACCGAATCAGGCGACCCCTACCCCGGCACACCCACCGCCATCGCCTACTCCACCACCTCCGCAGTGACATGGACCACCGGCGCACTCATCCTCGGCGGCATCATCCTCGTCGCCATCACCTCCTCACCCATGCGCAACGGATGGCTCACCGCCTCCACCTACCTCGTCCAACGAGCCATCGCCAGCCTCGCAGCACTCTGGCTCATCGGCTCACTACTCATGCTGCCACTCTCCGTCGCCACAGCCTCCGGCATCCCCGCCACCCGCCTCCTCCACACCAACGCACTCGGCGACATCCTCTCCGCCGTTGAAGAATCCTACGGCTGGCTCGTCAGCGCCATCTGCGCACTCATCATCCTCATCACCAACGGCCCCCGCGCACGATGGAACCCCACCGTGATGAGCACCATCCCCGCCTTCATCGGCGTCATGGCCGTCCCCGTCACCGGAAACGTCGCCCAAGGCCCCAACCACGACATCGCCACCACACTGTCCTTCGGCGTCTACGCAACCCTCGCCGCAATACTCGGCCTCAAAGTACTCACCACCCTCCGCGAACACAGCAACGACACCGACACCACCATCGCCACCTCGCGCATCGCCCTCGCCAGCCTCATCGCCGAACTCACCTGCCTCACATTCGGCGCCATACTCATCCTGTGGTTCCTCGCACCAGGATCAATGCTGATCACCACCACCTACGGACGCATCTGCCTCGCCGCAGCCATCGCCCTCATCATCCTCGCCATCAAAGACGCCGCCACCGTGCGCACCACAACCACCGGAACCACACCCTGGTCCCGCACCATCGACCACACCGGCGCCACCATCCTCGCCCTCGCCGCAGCAGCCGCCCACTATTACACCGCCCCCGCACTCCTCGGACACCAATTCACCATCTGGGATGTCTTCCTCGGCTACCCGCTCCCACACCCACCAAACGCACTCCGCCTCATCACCACATTCCGATTCGACTTCTTCCTCGGAACCGCATCAATAGTGATCGCAGGACTCTACATCTGGGGCTTCACCCACGTACGCCGGCAAGGAATCGAATGGCCCACCAGCCGCCTCGTATGGTGGCTCACCGGCTGCGCCAGCCTCCTCATGGGCACCTCCGCCGGCCTCCAAGCCTATTCCGCAGCCATGATGAGCGTGCACATGGGCAACCACATGATGCTCAACATGTACGCCCCCGTGATGCTCGTCCTCGGCTCACCACTGACACTCATGCTCAGAGCACTACCCACCTCACCACGCGGCGTCACACTCACCAGCCCACGACAATGGACAACATCCCTCATCCACTCAGGATTCTCCCGCGTCGTCACCCACCCAGCATTCACCTTCATCATGTTCGTGGCGTCACTCTACATCGTGTACTTCACCCCACTATGGGGCGAATTCGCCAAATACCACTGGTGGCACCTCTTCATCAGCATCCACTTCACCATCAGCGGCTACCTCTTCTTCTGGACCATCATCGGCGACGACCCAGGCCCCCGACGCATGCCCCACATCGCCCGCCTAGGACTCCTCCTCGGCGCCATGCCATTCCACGCATTCTTCGGTATCGCCATGATGACCCTCGACAACGTCATCGCCGAGAAATTCTACGGACAACTCTCCATCGACTGGCTACACAACCGCCTCACCGACCAACGCCTCGCCGGCGCCGTCGCCTGGGGCCTCAGCGAAGTGCCCATCCTCATCGTCGCCATTGCCCTCGGCGTCCAGTGGTACCGCAGCGACCAAAAGGAAGCGAAACGAATGGACCGCTGGGGAGACGAAGGAAAAACCGACGAACTCGACGCCTACAACCAGATGCTCCAAAACATCCACGCACAACGCTCACCATCAGTACCAACACCCCTGGACACAGCGTCGACACCACCAACAACGAACAACAAATCCGACAACAACACAGGAGGGAAAATCTCACATGACTCTGACAACTAAAGGCCACGGACTAGGCACACAAGTATTTGGCATCGACCCCGTCCGCATCGCAGCCGGAGAAGACACACAAGAACTCCGCAACCTCGTATACACACACAAACTCATCGTCCTCAAAGACATCACCCCCACCCCAGAGGAATTCCTCAACCTCGGCCGGGCGCTCGGCACAGTCCGCCCCTACTACGAACCCATGTACCACCACCCGGAATTCCCCGACATCTTCGTCTCCTCCAATGAACAAAAAACAACAGGAACTGGTGTCCCGAAAACCGGCGCATTCTGGCACATCGACTACCAATTCATGCCCGAACCCTTCGCCCTCACCATGACCCTCCCACTCGCCGTTCCAGGCTCCGACCGCGGCACCTACTTCATCGACATGGCCGAAGCATGGCGCCGCATCCCCACACAACTCCAGGACAACGTACGCGGCACCACCGCCACCCACTCACCCCGGCGCTACGTCAAAATCCGCCCATCCGACGTCTACCGCCCCATCGGCGACGTTATCCGCGACATCGAGGAGACAACCCCACCCCAGCAATGGCCAACCGTCCTCACACACCCAGTCACCGGCGAAGAAATCCTCTACATCTGCGAAGCCTTCACCGAAAGCATCCACACCACCGACGGGGACACACTCGAACCACGTATCCTCCACGACCTACTCGAACACTCCGGACAACTCGACGACACCTTCCACAACGACCTCATCCACACCCAACATTTCGGCGTCGGTGACGCCCTCCTCTGGGACAACCGAGTCCTGGCCCACCGCGCAAAACACGGAACAGTCCAGGGCACAGTCACCACTCACCGTGTGACCATGCTCGATGGTCTGGCCACACCAGGACACCCCGCATGACACGACAGAAAAAACCACAACTTTCACCAATCCCCGACGACCTTCTCACCACCGTCATGGAGCCCTACCAGGCCAGGGAAGCACGCTACCTACAGACAGCACAAACCCATGTGACCAACACCTGCTGGCGAGCCGAGGGCCGATTCAGCATCGGCTCTTCCTCATATATTCGCAACACCGGCCACTTCAACGCCGCCGAGTTCGTCATCTGCTTCAACCAGCTCTTCTACGCACTCGTCGCCCACGGAACCGACCGCGGACTGATACCAGAACTACGCCACTGGGACCTCGACGAATTCCAACGAAACCAACTCCCCTCGATCCTGATAAGAAAACTAGAGTCGGCCTACCTCGCCCCGATCGACGGCGCCTCCTTCACAGGCACCATCGTTGTGGAAAACCCATCCATTGTTGAGCGACGACGCCGATACGTCCACGCCCCGGCCACCGTTCACTTCACAGGCGACGAATCCGACACCAGTGGAAAACCCGGCACAGCAACAGGAACAGTAGACATCGCCATCCTCCTCGACGACGAACGCGTAGGAGCCACACAATGACCAGCATGCCCACCGGTGATCTCATCGAGAGGATCATCCACACAGCCACCCGCCAGCCTCACAGCGACGCACTCTCCGCAACCGACGGCACCACCACCCTCACCTGGCAGGAACTTGCCCACGACATAACACGCACAGCGAAATACGTTGCAGAGCACGTCGGCGCCGGAGGACAAGTACTCGTCATCTCAGATAGCGGCCCACGCTCCTACCTGCACATCCTGGGATGTTTGGCCGCTGGCGCGGTGACATCCGTGCTGGAAACCTCCGCCCCCACCGCCGTCGTGGAATCCTGCCGGGACGCCGTCAACCCATCACTGACCTTGACACCCGACCACACCATCCCCCCCACCGACTCACCCGGTGCCCACACAACGGCCACCGAGATGAGCGCCCTGCCCCCAGTAGATCGATCCCAGGCTGCCATCCTCCTTTTCACCAGCGGGACCACAGGAACACCCAAAGGGGTCACCCTCCCGCTCCACTCCTTCCTCGCCATTCCCGACCTCATCCGCGAGAACGGGCTGAACTGGATCACCTGGGACGACCACGACACCACCTACACCCCCCTCCCGTCATCTCACATCGGTGGTCTCTGGTGGATCCTCAACGGCCTCGCCCACGGCTGCCACACCATCACCGGACACTCCACACAATCGCCAACCACAGTGATCAACCGCTGGGCCATCACCACCACATGCACAGTCCCAGCAATGATGAATCACCTGGCAGAAGACATCCGAGCAGGGCGCATGCCAGCAACACTTCGGCTCGTCGTCTATGGCGGATCGCGTGCCATGGTTGACGACGTCGCCACCATCGAATCCACTGGCGCGCGCACCGCCCAAATCTATGGACTCAGCGAAACCGGTTGCACCGCACTATGCCTGCCCACCGGCCCAGGATCATTGGATTTGGTGGCACGCGGAAGTGTCGGCACACCCTACCCAGGGATTGGCATCCGCATAATTGCCGACCCCACCGCCACCCCGGCCACAACGATCAACACCGACCGCACGGGCACATTGTGGATCGCAACACCCGCACGAATGCTGGGATACTATGGCCAGCCAAGAAAAACAGCAGAAACACTGGTCGACGGGTGGATCAACACCGGTGACATCGTCGAGATTGACGACGATGGGTTCGTCTATCTCCGTGGCCGAGTATCCGAACTGATCATCTGCGGTGGGGCGAACGTGTCACCAGACGACGTCGACTCCCTTGCTCGAACGATCCCAGGCGTCGCCGACGCCGCCTGTTTCGCCGTACCAGACGACGACTTCGGTGCTGTCGTCGGAGTGGCCGTCGTCGCAGATAAAGGCCATGATCCGACGGCACTGTGCCGGGATATAGCGGCGCAATTCCGCGCACACGCGAAATCGGAGGCGCGACCAGCGCTCATCGTGGTCGTTGATGATCTCCCGCGGACAGCATCCGGGAAAATACGACGCAGCGAACTCACCCGCATGTACGCTGCCACATCACCTAACCACACCACACCGCCCACCACGACAACGAGCTCGACCACACCACACTGACACGTGCGCGACAACGTCAGGACCTCAAACAAGGACAACAATGACAGCCAACCACCACCCCACCCCCGCCGACACTGCCACGGCCCGTGCGGTCGTTTTCGATTCCCTATACATAGACGACAATGACCTCACCCACGGTGACGACACAGACCTGAGAGACCTTGGCCTCGATTCAATCCGCCTCACTCGAATCCTGAGGGACCTCGGCCTGGCAACAGGCCCCCATATTCTCCCAGAGATCACCGCATGCCCGAGTATCACCACGATCGCCGCAGGCCTTGCCGCATCACGAGAAGACAATTCGACAGATGGCTGAACACACCCCCGATACCCACCGGTACCCCCTGAGCTTGTCGCAAACCAACATCCTCGCGGGAACAACACAAACACACGATCCCACCACGTACCTTCTGGCACGCCGATACCGATTCCCCCACCTATCTGTCGGCCACCTCCGCGACGCCCTGCACGCCTTATGTGCTCACCACCCGGCTCTCCTCTCCACTCTCCACATGGAGCGCGGACGAGACCCCGAAATGATCATTGACCTTGAACCAGGGCACATCGTCACCACCGTCACCGTGGACGACACCAGTGGGACTAACCCCGCCAGACGCGCCACTCTCGCGTCAACATGGTCAGATGGTGTGGAAGGCCGCCCACTTGCTCGGCTGACTATCAGCTGCTCCTCCGACGGTGTGTGCGTGGACATGGAAGCACATCACCTCATCCTCGACGGAGGAGCAGTGAACCTCCTGGAGGAGGACCTTGGTCGGATCCTCCGAGATGGCCCCGATGACCCCCCACCCCTGGCGACCAGCGTCGACAAACTACGCCACGCTCACGCAGCGGAACGGGACCACGCAGCACAAGCAGCACACCGCCATCGTGACCACGTGCGCACAGAGCTTCACAACAGCCACGGACCATGCACCACCACCGAGCCTGACACCGTCGAAGAGCAGGCCTTCCGCGCGTGGTGTACCACCACCACAGTGGTGGACGGCGACCACCTCCGCGCACTCCGCGACACCGCGGACAACCACCAGGTGAGCGTGCCCGTTCTGCTCACTGCCGGCCTGGTAGCCCACACCGCGGCACGGCTTCAGTCCACCGACGTGCGCGTTCTTCACGCTGTTGATCCACGATTTATCGATCACCGCCTCCGTGTAGCATCATGCCTGGTCAACACGATGTTTCAGCGGGTGTCATTCTCGGCTGCGGCGTCATGGTCCACGCTGATCCGAACGGTCGATAAAACGATGGTTGCTGCCCAGCGCCGAGGGATGTTCCGGGAGGAACTCCTACGACGAGAGGCTCTGCGTGCTGGCGCGCTGCCCGCCGGGAACCTCACCATCAACGTTCTTCGCCGACCCGTCGCTGATCAGCTCCGTCCTTTTATCGACGGTGTTCCAGAGACGACACACATCGGCCCCGTGGAAGGCCCAACCATTCAATGTGTGCTCGATGACTACGCCGACCGCATGATCCTCCACGTCTGGGACAAAACCCCCACTGAACCGGGGGAAAGGCAGCACCCTACGTCGATTGATATGGATGAGATCGTAAAAATTCTCGTTCAGAGCACTCCTGAGGAGCCTGTTGCACCAGCTGTCCAGGCGTGGGTACCGATACTCGGTGGGACAACCAAGGATCGGGGAGTAGAGCGGTGGACATGCCTGCCCAGTGCACACAATACTCAGGGCCGAGGCTGGTCCCCTGGTGTGACGCGATGGGTGACAACGTTGAAGGAAGCTGGGGTGAGTCCGGGTGACATTGTCGTCCTCGTTGAGGACCTGTCAGACTCGGCGACTGACCTTGCGTTGGCCACCCACCTGGTCGGAGCAGGGTATTCACCGTGTCACTCAGTGGACGACGTTGACGATCGAGTGTCCGCACTGAGGAGTGGTATGCCAGGTGCCGGGGTGTTCACCGCGCTCGTGCAGACAACCGGGCGTTACCTCGTGCGAAGAGAAGGACACGCCACCGACGACGGCGACGCAGGACAGCTGAGAGCAAGCGCACAGTCCACCGCCTACGTGATGCCCACGTCCGGGACAACAGGAACACCGAAACTCGTCTGCGTCACTCATTACAACTTGGTGGCTTTCCTTGCTTCAGCACAGGAACGATATGGCTGGCTTCCCACAGACACGGTTCTCCAATGCACACCTTTGACCTCGGATATTAGCGTTGAGGAAGTTTTTCTCAGTGCGCTCACTGGCGCCCGTCTGGTTCGCGGGAGGTGGCGGCACACCCATGAACCAGATGACCTCATCGGGGATATCCTTGCTACCGGTGCGACGATCCTTGACCTTCCCACCTCTGTGTGGAACGTCATGGCCAGGGACCCGGAGATGCGACGGCGACTAGCGAGCAGCACACTGCGTGCAATTGTCATCGGTGGAGAACCCGTCGATCCAGCAGCCGTGGCTGAGTGGTCCACTGGCAATACAGCACATATCGACCTACTATCAACCTATGGGCCGACCGAGGCCACCGTGGTTGTCTCCACGGCGCAACTCAACCCGCCCGAACCCGCCAAGCCCGACCTTCGGGTAGGAACACCACTGATCGCGAACAGCATGGCCATCGCTTTTGGCCAACTTGTTCTTATGGGGCCGTCAGTGGCAGCGGGATACCTGGGCCGCCATTCGCCCGAGTTTGGAACGCTTCGCCAGGATGGTGTCATCACCTGCTCCTTTTCCACTGGCGACCGGGTTTCCGTGTCTGAAATTGATGGTGCTCCGATCTTCGCCGGCCGCTGCGATGACGTCGTTAAAATTGCTGGCCGCCGTGTTGATGTGGCCGCCCTCAGCCGGGCCGTCCGTGCTACTGGGCTGATCTCTGATCTCCACATGGAACCGGTGGACGGGCGACTCACCGTATGGTGTTGCCCGCACGTGGGAAGTGCTCGCGCGACGAGGGGGCGGATCGGGGCTGTCATCCGCCGTCATGCCGCCGATCATGGTGCTACTGCCTGCCAGGTTGTTGTACTTGACCGCCTTCCTCGCGATGCCCGTGGCGGTGTCGACAAGGATGTTCTTCGCACACCCGTGTCCGAGCCGGTGGAGATGGGACCCTACGTTGATCGTGGGGAGGTGGATGACCTGGTTCGCGTATGGAATGCGTGCTTGGGTGTGGAGATGGGTCCGGACACATCGTTGACGGATAATGCTGTGGCGTCGCTGGATCTGATTAGATTACTGGGACCCACGCGACGCCTGCTGGGTCGTGAGGTGACCGTGAGGGACCTTATTGTAGCCGATTCTGCGAGGGGCCTTCTTGCTCATTGTGCTCGTGAGCAGGGTCGGGGTGGCATGGGGGCTGATGCGGTGGTGTCGCCCCGTGCCGAAATGTCGGGGTCGAGGGGTGGAGATAGGTCGCGTGACCATAGTGCGAGGGGTGCTGCGCTGCGCGCGCTCGCCGATATTGGAGCGCAGACATCCACGAGCGTGCTTCTCCTTGGTGGTACAGGGACGGTGGGATCTGGAATTCTGCGGCGTTGGTGCTCTCATCCTGATCTCCGGGTAGCTGGCGCCAAGTTAGTTCTCCTGTGTCGAGGTCACGGCCCAGATATTCAGGATGAGTCGGTGCATGTTGTCGGTGGTGCAGGAGATCTCGCTGAGGACAGGTCATGGTTGGTTGCTGCACTGGACGCTCTGCACCCGGCTGTGGTGGTGAACGCTGTGGGTGCGATGGATGTCACTGCTACGGAGGACGCCCTCCGTCCGTTGAATGTTGATGTTCCTGCTCAGGTGGCGGTGTGGGCGCGGGTGAATGGTGCGCGGTATGTGCACATGTCGTCAACGATGGCCAGTAGTGCGCCGGATGCTCCGCTGGTTACCGTACCTGAGAAGGCGAAACTTGCTTATGCGGGTTCGAAGTCGCGGGCGGAGATTGAGGTGTGTCGGCGGGGCGGAGGTGCCGCTACTGTGGTGCGGTTACCTCGGGTGTTGCCTGGTGGGGGCAGTGGCGCTGTGTGGAAGTGTCATGGTGCGGGTCCAGGGGTGGATATTTTGTTGGTGTTACGGCAGTTGTGCCGGGTGGTGGGAGCGTATCCGGATGTGCCTGTCAGGGAGGATGTGCTTAGTGCGGATGGTGCTGCGGGGGCTGTTCTTAGTCATATAGCTGGATTGTCTGCTGTGCCGCCTGGTGGTGGTTCGGTGATTGTGGTGCTCCGCGGTGTTGTGGCGTTTTACCCGGATGTGCTTGGTGAGGTTGCTGGTCGTTGTCTTCCTTTGCGTGAGTGGAAGGCGTTGGTGGATGCCAGTGAGTGGCCGCAGCGCAATCTTGCGGCGTGGGCTGTGGTGGATGAGTGGGTTCGTTTGGCTGAGTCGTATTTCTCGGACCCACCTACCCGGGATGATCTGGTGGAGTTGCCAGGGGCGCGGGTGGTTGTGGTGAGTCCAGGCTGTGTTGGTGGTGATGTGCGCTCCGATAGGAACTTAAGTACAGGAAATACAACGGAAGGGTAATAGGGATGTCAGAGTTAACTAGGGACGATTCTGTGTCGTCGGTGGGTCGGACTCGTGAGCGGTGGCTTGTCTGGTTGGTGGCTATGTGTTTCCTGGTCTATACAGACGACTATATTATTGCTGGTTTGCTGGGGGATATTAGTTCGAGTTTTGATGTTTCGCCGTCGAGTGTGGGGTCTTTGGTGACGGTGTATTCGGTGTCGTTGGCGGTGACCGCGCCGATCCTGAGTGTGGTGTTTAGGAAGTGGTCGCCCTATGTGATGCTTCTGTGGTGGTCGGGGTTGTTTGTGGTGGCGAATGTGTGCGCTGCGGTGTCGCCGTGGTTTTGGGCACTACAGGCGAGTCGTGTTTTAGCTGGTGCGCTTGCTGGTGGTGCAGTGGCGTGCGCGTTTGCTGTTGTTACTGGGAAGAGTGATCCGAGTCGAATGGGGCGGAATCTGGGCCTGGTTTCGTTGGGTATTGTCGGATCGGTCATGGTGGGTGTGCCGTTGGGGTCGGTATTCTCCGCGACGCTGGGATGGCGTTCTGCTTTCGTCGTGGCTGGTATTGCGGCAGGGGTGGTGTCTGTGGGCTTGTGGGTGACATCCCCGGAGCGTGGCCGGTGTGATGCGATGACTGGGTTGACGGGTGCTGATGAGGCTGGGGTTGGCATGTCTGGTGTGTTGTCGTTACGTGAGATGGCAGCGGTGGTTCTGCATCCGCGGGTGAGTGCGGTGATCATCGGATACGCAGTGTTTCTGGGTGCGTCGATACCGGTGTACACGTATTTGGAGGAGATTACCGCTCCGGTTGTTGCTGATGGTGGTGTTGTCATGTTGTTGTTCGCCGCGGGTGTGGGTGGCGTGGTGGGGTCGCTGCTGTCGGGAAAGTTGATCGATAAGTATGGTGGCGATCTGGTTGCGGTGGTTTCGCCGCTGCTTGGAGCGGTGGCTGTTGTGGTGTTGTGGGAGTGTGCGCTTGGTCATTTAGGTGGGGGTGTCGGTGGTTGTCTGGGTGGATATGTTGGTCTTGGAGTGACGGCGGGTGCTGTGTTCTTGTGGGGGTTGACTGCGTTCGCGATGGCTCCTGCGACGCAGTGGATTATTCAGCGTGGTGCTGGTCAGGGTACGGGGCAGGCGATGGCGGTTAATGTGTCTGTCACGTATGTGGCTATTGGTGTGGGGGTTGCGTTGGCAGGGTGGTTGCTGAGGACGGGCGGGCCCGGTGAGGTCGCGTCGTTGGCGTGTCTATGTTTCCCTGTTTCTGCTGTTATTTTTGGTGTTCGCCGGATGGTGGTGCGGTAGGTTGGTGCCGGTGTGAGGGTGGGGTGTGGGCAGCGATTTCCACCCTAATTTCGGGGGTAAGGGAACTCTGAGGGTTGTTGATACGACCTATTGCCATCGTCAGCTTGTCATTGTCACCGTGTACGTCAGGTGTGAGAAAGGTCTGTCATGCCCGTTTTTTGCCTCAAGAATGTCCGTTCCTCTGCGCCCTTGCGGGGGTTTTTTGATAAGGGGGCAGCTCAGTCACGAGTGGGGCGGAGGCGCGCGGTGTCGGTGGCAACAGCTCTTGTTGTTGCGTCATTAACGTTGGCAGGGTGCAATAGTCCGAAGCATGAGGAATCTGTGGAGGATTATCACACTCCGGACGCGGGGGCAACGTCGTATCCGGTGACGATTAAAAACTGTGGCATGGATGTGACTGTGAAGAGCGCGCCGCGGCGTGTGGTGGTGCTCAATGGTGCGTCTGTGGGTGAGGTGGAGTCATTGCTGGCACTTGGGCTGGGTGACAAAATTGTGGGCAATTTTCAGAATTATGGGGTGTCTGATAAGCCTGGTGTTGCCGACGAGGTGAAAAGGGTGAAGACGCTTCCGGGGGCTGATAAACCTAATAGCACTGTGTCTGCTGAGGAGATTACGGCGGCGAAGCCTGATTTGGTTGTGTCCACGTGGGCTGGTGGGTTTGATCCGGCCAATGGTTCGCCGTCGCGCGAACAGTTAGAGAAGCAGGGTATTGCAACGTACGTCAACCCTGGTCAGTGTGATGCTGGGAAGGGCCGCGACGGGGCGGGTACCCACAAGGACAGCGTGGAGGGGTCGAAGGATCAGGGGATTAATGCTTCGTTCCGGATGATCGAAGATTTCGGCACGATGTTTGATGTTCAGAGGACGGCGAAGGATGTTATCTCTGGCAGTTTGACTACGATCAAGGACACGAAGAAAGCTGTTGATGAGAAGGGGGAAGGCCGGTCGTCTGGTAAGGGGCCTTCTGCACTTATTGCGTATCCGGGAATGGCTGCCATGAATGCTCATGGCCTTCCGGCTGTCATGACAGGTGGCATCTATGACAGCATTCTGAGTGCTGCGGGGGCGCGTAACGCTGTGACTGGTGGGCACGAGGCAACGATGAATCTGACGAAGGAGAAGCTCGCCACGGCGAAGGTGGATGTGTTGGTCATTGGGCAGTATTCACCGGAGGAGAACCCTGAGGCTGAGGCGGAGAAGTTGTTCAAGGAGTATCCGCAGTGGGAGGCGTCAAAGAAGAGGCGTTGGGTGTCGGTTTCTGACAGTATTTACTACGGCCCGTATAACGATATTGCTGTGAAGCGGATCGCTGCTGTGGCCCACCCCGGGGCGGGTGTGAAGCGCGACGATGCCTGACGTGGAGGATGAATCTCGTTCTCGGGGGGTAGTGTCGACGGCGACTGTGGGTCGTGGTGGTGCTGGTTGCGTTGATGGTGAACGTGGTACCCGTGGGGGTGTGGGTGCGTGGTGGGTTGCCGTCATTGGGTTGTGTGCTCTTCCGGCGGTGTGTGTTCTTGCTGTGTGTATTGGTGCGGTGACGGTGGCGCCTGGGGTTGTTTTTCAGGTGCTTCGGGATCATGTTGTTCCGGGGTCGGCGCCGGTGAGTCCTGAGGTTATTGATGGTCAGATCATTTGGACGTATCGGGTGCCTAGGACGATGGCGGCGGTGTTAGTTGGTGCTGCGTTGGCGATGTCTGGTGCGGTGTTGCAGGTGGTGGTTGGGAATCCGTTGGCGGAGCCTGGGGTGTTGGGGGTTTCGGCTGGTGCCACGTTGGCGGCTGTTGTCACGATGACGACGGTTACGACGATGGGTGCCTCAGTGAGCACTCCGGTGGCTGGATTTCTTGGGTCGATGGTGACGTTGCTGCTGGTTATTGTGCTTTCTCGTGGGCATGGTGGGTTCACGGGTGGGCGTATTGTTTTGGCTGGTGTTGGTGTCGGGCAGGTGGCGTTGGCTGCGACGACGTTTGTGCAGTTGCAGGCGCATCCCACGGAGGTTAAGGGGATCCTGTTCTGGATGATGGGTAGTGTTGCTGGGACGGAGAGTGTGGGGGATTTAGTGATCCCGGCTGTTGGTGTTGCGGGTGCTGGGTGTGTTGCGGTGGTGCACGGGCGGCATTTGAATGCTCTTGCTTTTGGTGATGAGGATGCTATTTCTCTTGGTATTTCGCCGTCGCGTCTTCGGCTGGTGATGATTGTTGTTGTGTCTGTTCTCACTGGTGTGTCTGTTGCTCTCGCTGGTGGTGTGGCTTTTGTTGGCTTGTTTGTTCCTCATCTGGTGCGTTTCGTGGTGGGGCCGGACAATCGATGGGTGGTTCCGTTGTCGGCGTTGTGGGGTGGGGTTGTTCTTGTCCTTATTGATATTTGTTCGCGGTCGCTTTTTGATGGTCAGGAATTTCCGTTGACTGTGTTTACGGGTGCGGTGGGGGCACCGTTTTTCTTGTGGATTCTTCATCGTCATCGGTCAGGGGGTGTGTTGTGACACGAACTGGTTCGATGGGTGCCGTGGTGGGTGATGGGGATGGGTCGTATGTTGCGCCGGGTGTTGATTCTGCGTTGAGGTTGTCTGGTGTTTCTGTGACGAGGGAGGGGGTGCGGATTTTAGATGGGGTGTCGTTTTGGGCTCCGAGGGGTGGGGTGACTGCTTTGGTGGGGCCGAATGGTGCTGGGAAGTCGACGGTGTTGCGTGTTGTGGTGGGGGCGGAGCGTGCCGATGAGGGTGAGGTTGTGTTGTGTGGGCGTTCGACGTCGGGGCGGGGTCTTCGGGAGTTGTCTCGTGAGCGTGCGATGGTGACGCAGCAGCATGGTGGTGGGGTGGATTTTACGGTGGAGCAGGTGGTGGAGGTTGGGCGTACGGCGGGTCGTGGGGTGCTCAGTGGTGGCCGGTCGGGTGATGCGGCTGCGGTGTGGGGGGCGTTGGAGGCGACGGGGACGAGTCATCTTGCGGGTCGTGTTTTTTCGACGTTATCTGGTGGGGAGCAGCAGCGTGTGCTTGTGGCGCGTGCGGTGGCTCAGGGTACGCCGGTGGTGTTGTTGGATGAGCCGACGAATCATTTGGATTTGTCGTCGCAGTTTTCGTTGTTGGAGCTTGTTGCGGGGTTGTCGGTGACGGTTGTTATGGCTGTGCATGATCTTAATTTGGCGTTGAGGTATGCGAGCCATGTTGTGGTGATGGATCGTGGGGGTGTTGTGGCGGAGGGGGTGCCGGAGGTTGTGTTGACGTGTGAGTTGATTAGGTCGACGTTTGGGGTGGAGGTGGATCGGATTATTCATCCTCGGACGGGGGAGCATCATTTGTTGTTTAGCGGCCGGTAAGGCTGCTGGTGGGTTGTGTGTTGGTGGGGTTATGTGGTGGGGAGGAGGCGTGGGGGGATTCCCATTTCTAGGATTTGTTCTCGTGTGAGGGCGTTGGCGTCGAGGACTTGTTTGACGACGTAGCGTGCTCGGTCTTCTGGTGCGGGGATGCGTCGTGCGGTGCGGAGGATTGTGGTTCGTGTGTCGGTGGCGCTGGTGTGGTTGTTGGTGTTTTGTGTGGTGGTTGGTTCGGGGAATGCTCGCCATGCGAGAGCTGTCGATAGTGATAGGAGGGTGATTCCGCGTGCTTCGCGGTGGGGGGTGTTGGGTGTTGTGCTCGGGTGGGGTGGTGTGTGGTTGCGGCGTCGGCGGCAGTGAAGTTCTTGTTGTGCGATGCCGACGATGGATCCGTCGTCGTTGGTAATGACTGTGGTGTAGGGGAAGTTGCAGTAGCCTTCGGTGTCGATTTCGTGTCGGATGGTGGTGATCATCTCGTCGGTGATGTGGACGGTTGTGTGTGCGTTGTTGCGGCCGGGGGTGAGGTATTGGAAGGTGCCGGTGCGGGTCCAGGCTTCGTAGTGGTTGCCGAGTTTTTGCATGACGAGGAGTCCGAGCATGGCGTCGGTCATGGAGAAGAGGGCTCCGCCGAAAGCGGCGCCGTGGTTATTGCTGTTGAGGAAGTTTACTTTGAGTTTAAGGTGTGCTGTTGACCAGTCGTTGCTGACGGATGTGACTCGTACTCCGGAGGCGAACAATGGTGGGTAGGCGCTCATGATGAGGGGGGCGAGCCGGGTTAATCGGAATTTTTTTGACAGGTAGGCCACGGCGGTGCGGATTTTCATGTGATTGAGGTTAGTCGGGGTGGGTTTGTGAGCGGGTGGTTTTTGGGAAAGTGCGGGGTGTGTGGTTGGCCGTGTCGGTGTGGTGGTGTTGTCGGTGTGGTTTTTATGTTGGCGACAGTGTGCTCTATACGATGAGGGGTAGGTTAGGCTGGGGAAATAGAATTGCGACATAGTGTCGCTTTATTTTGTGGTTGCTCACTGCTTACGATGAATTTATGAGCATTATGGTGACGAATCAGTTGACTATCACGTCGGATCGAGCCGATGAGGTGGTTTCCCGCTTTGAACAGAACATGCAATCGCTAGACACGTTTGATGGCTTCGAGGGTTTTGAGCTGTGTAAGCCGACCGAGCCGGCGGATGACCGTTGGATTGTGGTCACACGGTGGCGCGATAGGGAAGCATTTTTGGGGTGGCGTCATTCTCGTAAGTTTCGGGATGATCACGGGTGGCGCGAGCGCGAATCGAACGATGAGGATGAGGCGAAGAGGCCTCCGCATGGAGCAATGAACTCTGAGGTCCGCAACTATGACATCATGTTAACGAAGGATGCTGCGGAAAAGCCTGCCAACAGTTAGGACGCACAGATGTTGAGTTCCATCTTCTGCATTACTGACCTGTGGCTGGGCGCGGAGAGCGGCGTCTAGGTTGTTGGTGGCGGGTGGTGACCCTTGGGGATACCAGGTGGCGAGCACTGTGGTCCGGGGGGGCTATGCGCCCCCACCTGATTCCATAGATGTGGATAGTGCTCGCCTCACGTAACAGCAGCGGATGTTCGGTCTTTCTACGCGGCCCTCGCAAGGGGCTGTGATACCCGTAAGGCAGGTGCGGGCGCGATGATTAACTCCCTAATGTAGTCAACGATACGACCGCCAATGAGTGGTGTTTTATTTGG
>NZ_JBAHVL010000003.1:0-238456 GCF_037464985.1 Corynebacterium sp. PCR 32 | reverse complement strand
CGATGCCCTCGCCCCCGTAGCAGACCCAGAGGTCGAAACATCCTTCACACCCTCACCACCGTGGTGACACCCCGCCAACACACCCACCACCACAACGAGTGACAACACCCGCACACGCGCGGCCCTCCCGGTTAATGCGGTACACACACGTGACACAACCTGATAACGACGATCTAACCATGACAGACACTCTCGACAACGGCCCACAGCCCCAAACCCCCACAATATTCCCACTAGTTTTCACCGCCCCCAATAAGCAAGCAGACAGCCCCCGATACTAAACCAACCCACCACCACCAACACGACACTACGAACAACACCACACCCACCCCCTACACCCCCAGCATCACCACCACACACGACAACACAACAAACACCGCGCACTACCCAACAAAGACCCTCAGCTACTTACTCACTTTCGCTAGATTCTCACGCGCTTTTTCACACAACTGCGCCTCAGACATCGTGTCTTCATCATCGGCGTAGGCGAATCCAACTCTCCCAATCTGAGTTTCAACGTAGGCTACACATATTGTTAAGCCAAAACCATCGGCGATTTGGTCAAATCGTCCCGGTCGATACTGCTTGAATAATCTCCCAACGACATCTTTCCGCTCCCTTTTATCAGTTCCAATCGTGACAGCCTGCGATGGATCTTCATTTCCATCATCGATAAAGCAGTCTTTAGCTTTCACATGTTTGAGAAAAGAGGACCGCGTAATCCGATATCCTCTTTTTTCCCAGTAGTGTGGTGGAAGGTCTTTACAAAGATCAGCGTTTTCAAAATGGGGGTCGGAGTAGTCATAAGACCCGTCCGGGTTTTTCTTCGCCCGCACCGGGTACTTAGCCAACAATTCGGGCTGCTCCCACAAGGGTGTTGTCGTCGTTGCTGTGACGTGGTGTGTCGCAGCGGTTTGTTTGGTGTGGTTGGTGTGGTGTGTACCGCGGTTTTCGTGGGTGGAACTGCATCCGGATAATACGAGCGGTACGGTAAGGCCGACGCCGACGGTAAATGTCCTGGTTATGTTGTGCTTGGCTGTGTGGCCTCGCATTTTATGTTGGGTGAAGAATAGTCTCATGATCATCCCACAGTTGTCGGTCTATCCATGGTTATGGCGTTGTCTGAAGATTAGACGTCGCTATGAGGGGTGAGGTTCCCGTCTGCGTCGGTGAGGTGCTGGATCCTGCTTGTCGGTAGAGGGCTGTGGCTGTCCCGTTGGCTATCGCGTGGAATGTTGCTCATCGAGTCTTCTGGCCTGCCGTGGTGTACTTGGTCGCTGGTTGTTCAATCTCAGAGGGCTTGATTCGGGTATGTGAGATCACCCCATTTCGAATCGTCTCGGATTCTGCTCCGTTCATATATTCAAGCATCTTGGCCATAGGCGGTTCGATATGTTTTATACTCGCCCATCATCGGGAATTCTTGTCTTCGCGAGTGGTGTCCTGATTCTTCTTTCTTCTCTGATACTTCCAAATTTTACGCCGCATCATAAATAATGGAAGAATGAGCATATAGTAGCAGACGAGAATATACAAAGTATAGCTTGTGACATTGTCTCACCCAGAGAACATGAACCCGAATTTAGCCAAATTATATGCTAAACCTGCAGGTGCTCCAATAGGGTATAGAACATATACTTCAGAAGCCAAGATGCTCTATTGACAGAAGCAACTGAAATTACTTTTTCTGGCAGCATCATTTCATCTCTTCTCTTTAAGTAAAATACCAATTGCATATTCGTCGTCCGGTGGCAAAAGCGAAGACCGATGGCCTCGTACATAATGCGCCGAGTGAAGGATGCTGCATCTTGAACACTGGCTGTATCTGGAGTGGCATTGTGAAAGTCCCTATTCAACCTTTCTATTAGCGCAACGAGCGCCTGGACATCCTGAGGAGAAATACCGTATCGCTCGACAGTGCTCGAGTCCACGCCCATTTTCCCTGTTTTGTTTCCTTAATATTGCTGTATCGTGGGGGTGTCGCTGTTATCACCACCTGCAGCTGAGTGATGGTGGTGGCCGTATTCCTTCATGCGTTGCCCTGCTGTGGGGATGTGGGCGCTGGTGGCAGGGGCTTTCGTTGGATCTCCGTCATGAGGGCAGTGGTGGTGATGCTACTGTCTATCAGGCAGTTTGAGGTGCCGCGCTACGCCGCCTCTGCGGAAGTGTAAGTATGTCGGGTGGGCAAGAGTGATATCTTGTCTGGATTGTTGAGAGATAAGGTTGGTGCGCAATGATCGTAGCTTTGACCGGTGCAACTGGTGCAGTCGGAGGTGCCCTGCTCAATCGGCTGCGCAGTAAGGATTCTGTATCTGAGATTGTGATTCTCGGAAGGAGGTGCCCTCAGGACCTTCCGTCGAATGTGCGTTTTGTGCGGTGGGAATTAGGGCAACCGTGGCCTGAGAATGAGCATGCGGATGTTTTGGTGCACTCCGCGTTTATTATGGAGGATACAAAAGAGCAGTCGCGGGCAACTGAGTTGAACGTTAATGGTATGTCTGTTCTTTTTTCGTCGGCGGTTGCCGCCGGTGTGAAAGAGATTACGTTTGTGTCCTCTGCGAATGCGTATGGGTTGAGGTCGGGCTTGCCTGCGTTGACGGAGGATGACGCTATTACGGATGCGCCGGGGCATTTCTACCTTCACCACAAGTATTTGTGTGAAAATATTATTCATGCGCTGCAGAAAGTGAACCCTGAGACGAAGTATTCGATCGTTCGTCCGTGTATGGTCACGGGTGAAGGTGTGAATAATTCGGCGTTGGCGACGCTGACTGCGTCTACTGTTTTGTATCCGAAGCCTGATTTTTCTCGGTATCAGTTTGTGTCTGCTGATGATATTGCTGATGCGATCATTCGGATCATGGAGTCTGATCACGGTGGGGTGTACAACATTTGTCCCGACGATAGTCTGACTGTGAGGGAAGTTGCGGAGGCGCTTGGTCACCGGGCTGTTCACGTTCCGATTTCGGTGACGCGTCGTGCGTCCGATATTGGGTTCGCGCTGGGGGTGATTCCGTTCTCGTCACGGTGGGTTACGTATGGTGATCCTGTGATGAATCCTGATAAGGCTCGTCGTGAGCTTGGGTGGTCTGCTAGTGAGGGCAGCCGGGACGCTCTTCTGCGGTACTTGTAAGCGCGGGTTTCTTTCGCCATCATATTTTTTATAGAACTAAGGCCAGCGATGACAGTGAACACTGCTGATCGCTGGCCTTTGTTGTGTGGTCGGGGTAGCGGGATTTGAACCCACGGCCTCTTCGTCCCGAACGAAGCGCGCTACCAAGCTGCGCCATACCCCGGTGCAACTTGACTAAGGCTAGCGCACGGTGTTTGGCACTGCCAAATCACCATGCTCCCACCCTGTCATGAGGCTATCGCTGCGTGTTGGCAGGCTCCCGATGCCGTGCCTGGCATGGCGTGGCACGGTAAAGATCCTGGTGGGTCAGAGTTCTTTCAGGACGATTTCTCGTTCGGTGAACTCGTGGTTGAGTGGGAGGCTGTCGGCGTGGGGTGGGGTCGTGTCTGTCTCGGGTCCGCCGCCTTTTTCGACGATGCGGAGCAGTTGTGCGGTGGGTGGGCAGAATGTGCGGATGGGCGCGTATTTGGATGTGCCGAGCCCCGGGGAGACGTTGAGGATGGTGTTTTTCCATTCGGAGACTCCGGAGGCGTGGTCGCGGTCGATGCCGGAGTTTGTGATGATGGGTTTTCCGCCGGGGAGGCAGAGCTGCCCGCCGTGTGTGTGGCCTGCGAGGATGAGTTGGTATCCGTCGTTGACGAAGGCGTCGAGGATGCGGGGTTCAGGGGAGTGTGTCAGGCCGATGGAGAGGTCGGCGTCTTTGTTGGGTGCGCCGGCGATGAGTGAGTAGTCGTCAAGGTCGCCGTGTGGGTCGTCGACACCTGCGACGGCGAGGCGGAATCCGTCGATGGCGAAATCGTGGCGTTGGTGTGTGCAGTCTTCCCACCCGTGTTCTTTGAACACTGCGCGTAGTCCTTTCCAGGGCATCTCTTTGGTGGTGTGGCGTTGTTTTTTCCCGGTGAGGTAGCGCAGTGGGTTGGGAGGACTGGGTGCCCAGTAGTCGTTGGTGCCGAAGCAGAACAGTCCGGGTGTGGTGAGCAGTGGGTTGAGTGTTTGGACGACGGTGGGGACGGCTTTGGGGTCGCCAAGGTTGTCACCGGTGTTGACAACGAGGTCTGGTGCGAGTTCGGCGAGTTCACTGATCCACAGTTGTTTGAGGTGCTGGTGGGGCAGCATGTGGAGGTCGGAGATGTGGAGGATGCGGAATTCTTGGCGCCGCCCGCGGAATGTGCCTTTGTCGAGCATGGGGATGGTGGTGACGGCGAGGCGGAATCGGCTGGCTCCGAGGAGTGCGGCGGCTGCGCCTGCTGCTCCTGCGGCGCCGGCTGTTGCTGCTATTTTTTTTGCAAGGGAGTGGTTGTCTTTGTCGTTGACGATGATCCCGCTGGCGCGTGTTGCGACCTTGCCGGCCCGGCTGAGCCAGGATGATGTGGCTGGTCGGTGGTGCGACGTCGACGGGGTGGTGTGTCGACGGGACGAGGAGCGGGGAAAAATACTCACATGCCCATGGTAGGGGTGCCGGGGCGTTTTTCCGATTCGACGTTGTGATGTCGTGGGATGTGTGGTTCGTGTTTCTGGCCACAATCCCGAGGTGTCCAGAGTGATGGTGTGGGCGTGTGAAATGGTGGGGTGGGTGGTTGCAGTGTGATCTCGTGGGTTATGGGAGGACGCCTTGTAGTCGGGGTGGGATGAATCGGTGGAGGAAGTCGTTGATCATCCCGGGGATGTTGGGTAGACCGGGCCTGGGGCCTGGGAGGTGTGGTGTGGGTGTGCCTCCGTTGCCTCGGGTTGGGTTGGTGGCTGTGGGTGGTGCTTGGCGGGTGTAGCCGAGTGCTTCGGGGTGGGATCCGCCCTGGTAGGTGGGGTTGATGGGGGGAAGGGTATGTCCACCGTAGGTGTCGACGAGGGGTTTTGTTGCGCTGAGGTAGATGTGTGCGGGTTCGTTGCCGCCGAAGAGGTTGCCGTCGGCGCATTGTCGGATCGGGTTGGTGCATAGCGGTGTGGTGTGGCCGTCGTTGAAGATGTAGACAGCGCCGGCTAGTCCGCTGGTGAGTCCGAGGAATGCTGCGGATTGGTTGGTTTCGGTGGTGCCGGTTTTGGAGGCTAGTGCGCCTTCCCATTGGTTGTGGTTGGCGGCGTCGCGGGCGGTGCCGGTGCTGATGTCGTCGGCGAGGCCGTTTGCGAGTGCGTTGGCGACGTCGGTGGGGATGGCTCGTTCGCAGTGTGGTGCTGTGATGGGTACGTTTTTGCCCTGGTGGTCGGTGATTTTCAGGATGGGGTTGGGTTCGCACCAGGTGCCGCCGTTGGCGATGGTGGCGGCGACGTTGCTGAGTTCGAGTGGGTCGACGGCGATGGGGCCGAGGACGAAGGAGCCTTGGTTGGTGTTTTTGATGGTGTCGGCGTCGGATGTGCCGGTTTTGTCGTCTTTGGTGGCGAGGCTGCGGAGTCCCATTTTGACGGCGGTGTCGACGACGGTGGGGACACCGAGTCGTTTTTCTAGCTCGATGAAGGGGGTGTTGGGTGATGTTGCGAGTGCTTGTTTGAGTGTCATGGTGGGCGGGTATGTGCCGGCGTTTTCGACGCAGTATTTGTTTGCGGGGCATCCTGGGGCGCCGCCGTGGCCCATGCCGGAGACTTCTGCTCGTGGTGGGACGTTCATGACGGTGTCGATGCCGATGCCTTTTTCTAGTCCGGCTGCGGCGGCAAAGATTTTGAAGATGGATCCGGCTCCGTTGCCGACGGGGTGGGAGGCGAGGGGGAGGACGGATTGGTGGTGGGTGGCGTCGAGGCCGTAGTGTCGTGAGGCTCCCATGGCGAGGACTTCGTGGCCGTCGGGTTTGATGAGGTTCATGGCGCCGGTGACGCCGGGTGTGTCGGGTGGGGTGTAGTGGTTGAGGGCGTCGGTGGCTGTGGTGAGGGCGTGGGGGTCGAGGGTGGTGGTCATGGTGTATCCACCGGAGATGAAGTCTTTTTGTGAGATGCCGTGTGTGGCGAGGTAGTTCAGTGCGTAGTCGCAGAAGAAGCCGGCTGTGTCGGCGCCGATGCAGCCGTTGATGGGGGTGTCGGGCTTGTTGATGATGCCTAGTGGTGCGGTTTTCGCGGCGTGAGCGGCGGTGGTGGTGAGGGCGCCTGTGCTGGTCATGGCGTCGATGACGGTGTTTCGGCGTTGGGTGGCGGCGTCGGGGTGTGTGAAGGGGTTGTAGGCGGCGGTGGATTGGACTATGCCGGCGAGAAGTGCTGCTTGGGGGATGGTGAGGTCTTTGGCGTTGGTGTGGAAGTAGGTGTGTGCGGCTTCTTGGATGCCGTAGGCGCCGTTGCCGAAGTCGACGAGGTTGAGGTATCGGGTGAGGATTTCGTCTTTGGTGAGGTTTTTGTCAAGGTCGGAGGCGAGTTTCATTTCGCGGAGTTTGCGGGTGATGGTGTCTTCGTGGGCGGCGTCGCGTTCGGCGTCGGTGTTGGCTTTGACCAGCATGAGATAGTTTTTGATGTATTGCTGGTTGAGGGTGGATGCCCCTTGGGTGACGGTGCCGTGGGTGATGTTGGCGAGCATGGCTCGGGCGGTTCCGCGGAGGTCGACGCCGTGGTGGTCGTAGAATCGGCGGTCTTCGATGGCCACGATGGCTTTCTTCATGGGTTCCGAGATGTGGGTGGATGCGACCGTTGTTCTGCGTTGGGAGTAGAAGGTGGCGAGGGGATTGCCGTGACGGTCGGTCATGGTGGAGGTTTGGGGGACGTGCGCGGTGGCGATGTCCTGGTAGTTGGAGTCCATGGCGGCGTGTCCACGGTTGATGGTTGCTCCGGCGGTGATGGCGAGGGGGAGCGCGCCGAGTGCGACGAGGAGGGCGGCGATGAGTATGGCGCCGCAGAGTTGGGGGATGGGTGCCGAAGCGTTGGATCGTCGGTTCACATGTACACCCTACCTACTGGTGGGTGTTGTGAAGTGTGTCTCACCGTTTATGGGCGTGTGTTCTGGGAAAAGACAGATATTTGTTAACTTACGTGTCCGTTAAGTAGTTAGTGTAATTACCCCCGAAATGTGATGTAGTCGACAGTTCGCTTCACGTGTGAATAGACTTACAGGGGCTCAGCAGGGTGAATGCCCGGTCTACCGGGTGAGGTTCACGGCTTTACCACCACGACGCGACCAGGGAGAGGACTCACAATGACTGCATCGCTGACTCGTCCAGCCGATACATCGTTGACCACCACCGCGGACGGAAAAATCCAACAAAAAGTGGATACCATTACCGATCCAGCGTCGTTTAATGAACGTGGACAATGGATCACCCACGCCAAGTGCCGCGATATTGATCCCGAAGAATTGTTTGTCAAGGGATCGAAACAACGGCAGGCCGCCGCGATTTGCCGCCATTGCCCCGTCGTCTTGCAGTGTCGTGCGGATGCACTCGATAGTCGTGTGGAGTTCGGCGTGTGGGGTGGCATGACTGAACGTCAGCGCCGGGCCTTACTCCGCGACCATCCTGAAGTGGAGAGCTGGGCGGATTTCTACGCCGGCTACGCGGCACGTTCCTAGGTAGCCCACGCCTCTGTGAGGTGCCGCGCTTCCTTGTTAGGCTATGTTCATGACAACCTGGGAATATTCAACAGTTCCACTGCTAACACACGCGACCAAGCAGATTTTGGATACATGGGGTGACGATGGCTGGGAGTTGGTGACGGTCATGCCCGGGCCGACAGGCGAACAGCACATTGCATATATGAAGCGCCCGAAGGGTGACTAGTCGCATGGCAACGAACACACAGGCACCGAAGAGTCCCCGGGACAATATCGCGGCACTGGGAATTACCCTCCCAGAAGTTGTGGCACCAGTCGCGTCGTATGCGCCTGCTGTGGTGTCGGGGAACATGATTTATGTATCGGGGCAACTGCCGTTTAAGGATGGGGAGCTTCTCGCGACGGGCGCGGTCGGAGCGGATGTCTCACCGGAGGTTGCGGCCACCTGTGCCCGCCAAGCAGCTCTCAATGCTGTGGCTGCGGTGAATTCGGTTGCTGATCTTAATGCGGTGCGCGTGGTGAAGGTGACGGGCTTTGTAGCGTCAGCACCTGGATTTGGTGGACAGCCTGGGGTCATTAATGGGGCTTCGGACTTCCTTGGCGACGTGTTCGGTGGTGCACATGCTCGGTCGGCGGTGGGGGTGTCGGAGTTGCCTCTGAATACGCCGGTTGAGGTGGAACTTATTGCTGAGGTGTGTGGGCCAAACGAGTGACTCACGACTGGGTGGGATGCGGTTGAACCGGTCGTGTCCTCCTCGTTTCGGATATGCCGTCGTGTCGTGGTGGGATGTGGACACGTCACAGGAGGACGTACACTGACAGTCATGGAGCATCCTGCGTATAGCCAGTTGCGTCCCGTGACCCCCAACGCGGGCGTTGTTTTATGTCCCAACCCCAGCTATGGCGCACTTGAGGGAACAAATAGTTGGATTATTCGAGCTGAGGGTGATCCTCGGTCGATTGTGGTGGATCCAGGCCCTCAGGATGAAGGTCATCTTAATGTTCTCAACCATCATGCCTGCGAGATTGGGCTTATTCTTTTGACTCACCGCCACCCCGATCATGCCGATGGGGCGGCCCGGTTATCGCAGATTACGGGTGCTTCTGTGCGGTCGGCGGATAAGCATTTTTGTAAGGCGGGGGGCCATCTTGTCGACGGCGAGGTGATCACTGTTGAGGGGGTGACCCCGGCGGTGAAGGCGGTTGCTACTCCGGGACATACGGCGGATTCAGTGAGTTTTTTTCTGTATCCGAGTGGTGAGGCTGCCCATGCCGATGATGGATCGGGTGCGGTGAAACCAGAGGGGATTGTGACAGGGGATACGATCGCCGGCAAGCATACGACGATGATTTCTGAGACTGATGGTGATCTGGGGCAGTATTTGGCGACATTGGACATGCTGAGACAGCGTGGCGCGGGGGTTCCATTGTTACCAGCACATGGGCCGGATCATCCTGACCTGGAGCCGTTTGCTCAGAAGTACCTTGACCGACGTTACCGCCGTCTGGATCAGATTCGTGAGGCTCGTCAGAGATTGGGCGACGATATTTCGGTCGACCAGTTGGTTGATGAGATTTATACCGACGTGGATCCTGTTCTTCGTGGTGCTGCTCAGCAGTCAACGCGGGTAGCGTTGCGGTATTTGAACGCCCAGGGTGAGTGACCGGCTGGGCATCGTGCTACCTAGCTCGCCGTGCGAGGCGTTCGCTATCGCAGATGACGACAGTTTTTCCTTCTAGACGGATCCATCCGCGGTGAGCAAATTCGGCGAGTGCTTTGTTGACTGTTTCGCGAGATGCGCCAACAAGTTGCGCGATTTCTTCCTGGGTGAGGTCGTGGTGAACGCGCCAGTTTCCGTTGTCGTGGACGCCGAAGCGATTGGCCAGTTGGAGAAGGGCTTTGGCCACGCGACCGGGGACGTCAGTGAAGATAAGGTCGGCCAGCGAATTGTTGGTGCGGCGGAGGCGGCGTGCGAGAACGCGGAGAAGTTGTTCAGAGATCGCAGGGTGGTTGCCGATCCACTCGTGGAGCTTTTCCGAGTTCATCGTTGCGGCGGATACTTCTGTCACACAAATCGCTGATGATGTGCGGGGATTGGGATCAAAGATGGACAGTTCGCCGAACATGTCTGAGGGCCCCATGATGGTCAGGAGGTTTTCGCGACCATCGGCGGCATGCCGGGCTAGCTTCACTTTCCCCTCGGTGATGATGTAGAGGCGATCGCCAGGCTCACCTTCGTCGAAAATGGTGGTGCCACGGGGGAATCGGACCGTCTCAAGATCATGGATGAGACTTCGAACTGCTACAGGGTCGACGCCTTGAAAAATGCCGGCACGGGAGAGGATCTCGGTGACGTCGCTCAACGTTGTCTCCACTTCTCTCAGTACGTTTGAGTGCTATGGTGCACGGTCAGGTTTGTTAGATACCCAACTCCACACACTTCGCCGTATCGCAACTCACATTACTACGTAGCGGGCGGAAAAGCTGAGCTCTATTCGAAAAGGGAATAGTGGTCCACCCGGTGCCTTATAGTGAAAAATAATCAATCCATACACAGACATACGGAAAAAATTTCCCAGATTCGGACATATACCACTAAAACCCCAGCTTGTGTGCTTAGTCACGTTTTCGAACGGCAGGGGACGCTGATGACGCATAGTGCACCCCCGCACCCACCGGCGTGGCGAAAAACACACCCAATCGTATCGACAGAACCACGACATCGCGGTACTAAAAAACGTGCCACCACATCACACGACACATACCCAGCCAGTACCCCCCACACGTACCAAACACTGCCTACCGTACTTCGATACTCGGACTTGACACCTTCCTCCTCCCAGCATTCTTCGCGAAAAGTTCATAATGCTCCATACCAATTGCGAAACCCATGAGAATAAAAGGCGCGAAAAGAGCAAATAATCCAGCCATAGCCTCTACCATACCGGCGCCCCGACCACCGGGCCGCTATGGTGTTGGCATGGCCACCGCTGAGACCCCGCTTGCCAAGACCCGCCGTGCGCGACGGATCTCACGCACCCTGCATCGCGCCTACCCCGACGCACACACAGAACTCAACGCCGAGAACCCCTACCAGATGGTCGTCGCCACCATCTTGTCCGCTCAATGCACAGACCGTCGGGTCAACCAAGTAACACCGGCATTGTTTGACCGATTCCCCGGGCCCGAAGACTTAGACAACGCCAGTATTGACGAGGTTGAAGACTACATCCGCCCGACAGGGTTCTACCACAACAAAGCGCGAAACCTCGTAGCCCTAGGCCACGAACTCGTCACCCGATTCGACGGGATCGTCCCAGATACACTCACCGACCTAGTATCACTACCCGGCGTGGGAAGAAAGACAGCAAACACCGTCCTCGGAAACGCATTCGGCAAGCCCGGAATCACAGTAGACACCCATTTCGGCCGCCTGATGCGCCGATTCGGCCTTACCGACGCGACAAACCCCCACACAGTCGAGCACGACATCGCCCAGCTTATTGACAAAAAACGGTGGACACCGTTCTCACATGAGGTCATCATTCACGGCCGCCGCGTCTGCCATTCACGCCGCGCAGCGTGTGGAGCATGTTTCCTGGCTCGCGACTGTCACGGTTATGGTGTGTGGGGGCCGACAAACCCCACCGAAGCAGAAAAGCTGGTCACAGGCGCGGAGCGTGATCGCATCCTTGAACTCGCCTGGGGGGAACACTGATGGGACAACACCAACGATGGACCATTCTTGTCATCGCTGTGCTCACCGGCCTCGTCATCTGTGCTGTGCCGCTCATGCTCACATCCACCTCGAACAGTAACGACGCAGGAACACCACCGACAGCCACCGGCGGTGCCCTGGCTGGCACGGGCGCCCACCGTGGCGGTGGCGCCCCCGTCAACGGAGCAAACCCAAGTGAGGCTCGCGACACCGGTGCCTCCAACCCGGAGACCGGCCGCCCAGCATGCCCGGCCGCGACAGACAGCCAGGTCCACAACTCACCGTTATCGTCCGTGATACTACCGTGCCTGGGAAACACCACAGCGACAACAAAATCACGATCATTCGCCGACACCGTGGCCGGTAAACCGACCGTGATAAATGTGTGGGCATACTGGTGCCAGCCGTGTAGGAAGGAACTTCCTATCATGGATACCGTAGCTCAGGCTCATCCGGAGTGGAACGTCGTTGGTGTTCACGTGGATAAACACGGCGATGCGGGGGCGAGCGTACTCGCGAATGTCCACGCGAAACACCTGCCCAGCTTCCAAGACCCCGACGGGACTATCGCACGAGCACTGCGTCTACCCGCGGTTATCCCTGTCACGGTGGTGCTTAAAGCCAGCGGAGACGTCGCCAAAATATATCCACACACATTTCGGAGCAAAGATGAGCTGGAAGCGGCAGTGACCGCTGCACTCAGCTAAGGAGGTCGCACGTGGACACCGAGTTTCCTCGCTCATTCTCAGAACCTATCCAACCGCAGCTACCTGAGGTTGTTCCTCCATGGCTGAGAGATATCACCCAGCGGGCACGCCAGGGCGGCATCCGCCGCCAATTGTCGGACCTCTCCCGACGGAAACCCGACACCCACAACGACCAATCCGATACCAACACTGGCCACCCTCATGCACACCGTGGCAAGGGAACAGTCTGCCCCTCAGCAGTGCTCATCCTCCTGGCTGGCGACGCCACTCACCACCCCTCCCACGCAAAACCCTACCCTGACGACGCCCGCCTGCTTCTGACTCACAGGGCACCCACCCTGCGCTCTCATTCAGGGCAAATGGCATTCCCCGGGGGACGCAAAGACCCTGAGGACATCACACCCATCGATACGGCCCTCCGCGAAGCAGAAGAAGAGACAGCGGCTCTCTCGGACACGATCGACCCACTGGCAGTGCTTCATCCGATTCTTATTCCACGCACGGGCAACGTGGTCTCCCCAGTCGTGGCGTATTGGCGAACCCCCACACGCGTGTATGCCGCAAGTCCTGCCGAGGTTGCCGAAACGATGGTCATCCCCATTGCTCAACTCGCCGATCCGGCGATACGGATGACGGTCGGCGCCCAGGGATGGAAAGGCCCGGCGTTTTGGATCGGAAACCTTCTTCTGTGGGGTTTTACCGGCGGCTTAGTTGACGGGTTGCTTCGTGAAGCGGGTTGGGAGAAACCATGGAACCCAACACCTGTGTACGATCTTGCACAGACGCTTGCTCGGTCCGCGAACAATGAGCCGGTGTCACGATGGCGGACAAACACCTCCACCAACCTGACAACCCCCATGACCCAGAACTGAGAGACGCTGAATGAGTGATTCCACCATTGTGGACATCGCCATTGTGCTCATCGCACTATCGGTGATGCGTTCCGGATGGAGACAAGGCGGATTATCGTCCATTGCCGCAGTGATAGGCGTCATCATCGGGGGCTTGGTAGGTTTGTGGGCCGCCCCCTACGCCATGGCCCGAACTGACGACAACACCATGCGCTTCCTCCTCGCGTTGGGCATCGCTATCTTCGCCGTCATCATCGGATACGCACTGGGATCCTCCCTCGGTGCCGCCCTGCGGAACATGATCCGCACCCGAGCAGTCTATAAAGCCGACGCTGCTGTGGGCGCTGTAGTTCAAGTATTCACCGCCATCGTCGTGATCTGGATGATCGCCCTTCCCGTGGTCTCCGCATCCAAGGGAAACGTGTCAAAAACACTGCGCAATTCCAGGGTCCTGGGTGCAGTCGATTCACTAGCTCCACCACAGGTCAACAACTGGGGTAGCCGGGTCGGCATGTTCCTCAACCGCAACGGCATGCCGACACTCACCGATCCATTTGGGGAACTGCCCAACAAAGATGTTCCTGCGCCCGCGGACTCAGTGCTCTCCACCGAGCGCCTCAATCAGATCCGGCCATCTATAGTCCAAGTCCTATCGACGGCACAACAATGCCGCAAGATGCTCGAGGGGAGCGGATTCGTGATCGCCCCCGACACGGTCGTGACAAACGCCCACGTCGTCGCAGGATCAAATGAGGTCAAACTACGCACGGTGAACGGCGAAGACGTCGCCACCGTCACCTATTTCAACCCCGACAAAGACATCGCTGTTTTGCACGCCGTGGACTTGGGGTTAAACCCCCTGGCACTAGACAACAAACCAGCAACTACGGGGGCTGATGCGGTCGTTCTTGGCTATCCCTTGGGTGGGCCATTCGACGTTCAAAATGCGCGAATCCGTGACCGTCTGACCATCGACGGGCCGAATATTTACTCCACCCATCGACTGCAACGTGAAGCCTATACCCTGCGCGGGCTCGTCCGCGAGGGCAACTCCGGGGGGCCCGTTGTCGATGGTGACGGTGACGTTCTCGGTCTCATCTTTGGTGCTGGGGTGGACGACCGCGACACAGGATACGCTCTGACTGGTCGCGAGGTTATGGCGTCGTTACATTCGGCAGCCCACGCCCAGAGCCTCCGCACCCCGGTAGACACCAAGTCATGCGTCGCCAAGTAGAGGAAGCATACGGGATGCGCGCTGTAGGCCCAGCTTTCCGCGCCTCCCCTCTTCCGGTGCCTGTGCTGTGCTTCTGCCAGCCCCGCCTTTCGGCGCTCCGTTGTCACCCTAGGATTCCGCAGTGACAACCGCATCGCGCACGGCCTGGGGTGCTTCCATGTGCACAAAATGGCCCACTCCGGGGACTAACGTGACGGTGGAGGCGTCGCGAATAGCGTCGCGTGCTGTTTTCGATGCTGTTATCAACGGGTCTTTGGCGCCATGGAGAACACTCACCGCGGGTGGAGGGGAACAGCCAAGTGAGGTGAGTGAATCGTTGCCGCCCCAATCAGACCAATCTGCCAGCACAGTCTGTTCCGTTGACCGGGGCATGGTGGCGATGGCGACTTTGTGGTGCCGGAGGCACGCGTAGTACGCAACGCGCTCCACCCCCATTGCAAAGCGCCGGATGGCGAGGTATTCGTCAAAACGTTCTGAATAGCGAAAAGTTGGCCCTGATAAGTGAGCAGTCATTGTTTCAAGGAACGCGCTGTGATTCACTTTGAGGCGTCGCTCGCCCAAGCGTGGAAACCGAGTGGCAAGGCCCAGCGTGATGCGATCGCAACTTCGGATGGGGTGCCGGGCACAAAGATCGAGGTTTTGACGCGGGTGCGTCGGGTTGAGTGCGATGACGCGATTGATGCGTGCGGGCTCGTTCACACCGGCGATGATCGCGGCGGGAACACTATCGCCATGGGCGACGACAGTTGCGGACGTATGTCCGAGAGCGAGGACAAGGCCGGCGATGTCGAGAGCCGTTGTTCCTAGGTCGTAACCGCGGGGTGGCTTGTCGGAGAGACCGTAGCCACGCAGGTCCATGGCAACAGTGTGGTAATTCTCAGCGAGCAGGGGAAGGACGGATTGCCAGTCGAACCAGCCACCGACGAAACCATGAACAAGGAGGACTAATGGTGCGTCAGGATTCCCGCTTTCCGCGCAATGAATTCGGACGCCCCGACTGTGGTGTAGGTGATGGGTCCAGGGGCCATCGAGTTCAATGGCAGATGGATTCGTCGGGCGTTGAGGCACACACCAGGTTTACCAAATCGTGGGAATGGGTGAAAGGCGTTTGCATTAATTCGTTGTGGGTGATGTGCCGATGATGCCGAAATGACAACACCGGCGGTGCCGCGTGGCGCTGCCGGTGACGTGATAAGGGTTAGGGGGACTCAACTACCCCATGTTCATGTGGTGACACGGTCGCAGTCTGTGTTAACTGTAGAGTCCTTCTGCAGACTCAATGTTCGTGGAACGCGCAGCTTTGGTGGAACCTGCCTGTGATGAACCACTGGGGACGACGTCGGGGAGTTTGCCGAAGGAATCGATAGTTGCTTCGGGTTTTTTGACCTGTTTGATCTGCTTGAGTCCAATAAGTACGAAGATCCCTGCGAGGATGAGCATGCCGGCGAAGACAATAGCGAACGCTGCCCAGCGATAGAGCCAGATATCGAGGACTTCAGCCAGTGTGAAAAACAGGAAGAAAGAGCTGAAGAAAGCGATGACAGCCGCGATGGCGAACATAGCGCCACCGATAGCACCCTTTTTGACAGATTGGGCGATTTCCGCTTTGGCGAGTTCAATTTCGGTGCGAACGAGCGTCGAAATTTGGGCAGATGCATCTTTAACCAGGCGGTTAATGCTGCCTTGGCCCGCTGCATGGGTGTCGGCATCGCGGAGAGGGATGCTGCCTACCTCGGGAAAAATCGAGTCTGAGCTATCGGTGTACAGCCCATTCTTAGTCGTGGAGCTCACGGGCATCCTCCTGCGCATTAATTCATAGGGAAATAGAAACGTTTGTTCTTAATTGTGCCATGAGCTAGGGAAAATAGCGATCGAGGTGTTTCGCAGAAATTCTGACTAGGAGAGTGTGGACATTACTGTGAGTGGCCCCCAGCTGCCAGGGCTGTCGGGGGTAGGCCGGGTTGAGAGGCGAGGTGAAGAATCGGGCATGGTGGATTTCTCGGCTCATTGAGAGTCTTTTCCAGACAGGGGTGCTCACATATTCGGGTGATGAGAAGCCGGGAGCATCATTGGAGGTGAGAGAATTTTTTGAGTAGCGTGACGGAACTTTTAGAGAAGGTGTTGCATTTGGATCCTTTCATGTGCAACAATTGTCGACGCAGGCCCCCCTCCCCTGAAGGGTGAGGAGCGTGGCCCGCCCCGGCCAACCCCCCCGAGCCGGGTAAGACGGCCCGCATCGATCCCCCCTGATGCGGGCCGTCGCTCTATATCCCACCCCAATGACTCCGCTGACATCGCGAGATGACATAAAAATGTGGGTCCACACAAATCGAACCGTGTCACCCATCGAGCGCCATCATCGGCATATATTGTCTAGTTTTCGTACCGTGGGTGCATGTATTGACGGTCAGAATTTTGACATTTTGTGGATACCCGCGGCCTATCCACAGCGAGCACGCCCGAGGTTCTGGTGTCGATATGACCACGTGGGCATTTTTGCCACGATTGCGTCATGTCCTCGAAGGAAATTCTGTGTGTGGTGTCAGATCCGCATCTCATCGCGGAGGTTGAACAGTGCGTCGCTGCCCTGGGCTTCTCACTGATTGATGGCCTAATGGATGCATCGTTATCGGCCCACTGGCGGACCGCTGACGTGGTGGTGGCAGATTGCGATGGCCTGGATGAGGTGTCGTCGCTAGATCTTCCACAACGTCGGGGACTGTATGTGGTGTGCGGAGGTGAACCGCCGTGGGAGTGCGCAATGCGGTGGAGTGCAGAGGATGTTGTTGTGATACCCGCACGGTCAGGTGATTTGGTCGAGGCATTATCGGCGGAATGCGGCCGTGGCGTGACCTCAGGTGGATGTGTAGCGGTGGTTTCTGCTGTGGGCGGAGCTGGTGGAAGCACTATTGCAGCGGGCTTGGGGCTGGCATGGGCTCGAAGGGGGCGTGGGTCTGTGCTGGTGGACGCAAATTGCGTGTCAGGTGCTGATGATCTTCTGCTGGGCGTGGAAAGTGAACCGGGAACGCGGTGGGGCGATTTGAGTGTGAGGCAGTGGGAAGACAGCGGGATCGACGGACGATCAGTAGCAGTGAGCGTTCCTGCAACACCGGAGGGCGTGGGAGTGTTGTCGGTAGGACGTGGTGGCCCTGCGCCAGTGGGGTGGGACAGGCGTGGCCCGTTGGTGAGATGTGTGGCAGATGCGGTTGCAGGGGAGGGGTATTCGGTGGTGGTCGACGTGTCGGGTGCATCATGGTGGGCGCCTGCTGATTTTGCTCGTTGTGATTGTGTTTTTGTGATTGTTCCGGCGACCTTACGTGGTGTGGGGGGCGCTCTGTGGTGGTCTCGGGTCGTACGTCAGGGCGGGGCCGAGCCGTTGGCGGTGGTGAGCCACGGGGTGTCGGCATCCGTGAAGGCGAAGGACGTGGAGTCTGTGACGTCGATGCCGGTGGTAGCGGAGTTCGCCAGAGAGAAGAAGATAGCGAGGGAAATTGAGTCGACGGGGTTGCGGCTTCGCGGACGGTCGGGGTTGTCGCGGATGGTATCAGGGTTGTGTGAGGTAGCGGATGGGTATGTGAAGTGTGCTCTGCCACCGGAGCCAGCGTCGGCGGCGTTGAACCCGACGGGTTCACTCTCGTCATCATTCACCGCGGCAGATGCAAGGACATTGGGTCCGACATCGACATCTCCTGAGCCATGTGTAGGTGAGGAGCGTGTGGCGTGAATCGGGTTCGAAGTTTTGTGCGTGCATGCGGCGCTAATGGTGACACATTGTCACCCGATTCGTTCTCAGATGATGTGACCGTGGGGAGGAGGTATGCGGCTGATTCTGGTGCGAGTGTCACTGCGCGTGATCGAATTCGTATGAAGCTTGCGACCGGGGAAGGGGATACATCCCCGTCGGCTATTGCGTCGGCGGTGAGGGCAGAATGCCCGGGGATTGGTGTATCGGGGGTGATGCACGAGATTCGGCGGATTCGTGGAGATATTCACGGGGCAGGCCCCATTGAGCCGCTACTGGATATTCCCGGTGTGACAGACGTTCTGGTGAATGGGCATGCTGAAGTGTGGGTTGATGGTGCCTCGGGTTTGAGGCGCGTGGATTCTCCTTTCCGTGACGACGAGCAGGTGCGTGCGACGGCGGTCCGTGTGGCGGCTGCGTGTGGGCGTCGATTGGATGATGCGTCCCCGTATGCGGATGGGTTCTATCACCGTGGAGTCCCGTCTGCGCACCTCGGCCGCAGAACCTCTACCAGCGCGCATATCCCCAGCACCACTGCAATCACCCGAACGAGTTCCGCATCGGGTGATTCGTATGGATCTACCACCCCTCCCACGGGGGCACGTGTTCGTGTCCATGCGGTGTTGCCACCAGTGGTGGACCGCCCGTGCATGTCGCTAAGGCTGTTGGGCACGGCGTCGGCACGTCTTGACGCTCTCGTCGAGGGTGGGAGTGTCCCCCACGAGATGGCCGATGAGTTACGCGCGTTGGTACGGAGCCGCCAGGCATTCTTGGTGTCTGGAGGCACTGGTGCGGGGAAGACTACGCTGTTGTCTGCACTGTTGAGCGAGGTGTCGCCGGGGGAGCGGATCGTGTGTGTGGAGGACACTCCTGAGTTGCAGCCCGAGCACCCACATATTGTTGCCTTGACGACGTCCCCCGCGAACGTTGAAGGGCGTGGAGAGATTACGTTACGTGATGTGGTGCGGCAGACGTTGCGGATGCGGCCGGATCGTATCGTTGTTGGTGAGATTCGCGGCGGGGAGATCGGGGAACTCTTCGCGGCACTGAATACTGGGCATGATGGTGGATGCGGGACGATTCACGCGAACGGCCCGGAGGAAATCCCTGCCCGATGTGAAGCACTGGGGGCAATGGCAGGGATGTCACCTGAGTCGGTGAGGATGCAACTTCACGCCGCGATTCGAGTTGTGCTTCACGTGGAACGGTGCGCATCTGGCCCACCCGGCGGCATGGAACCCCACGCGGTGAAGCCACATGGTGTGAGGCGCAGGCTCGGACGCGTTGGTGTGGTGCCACCAGCGTGGATGGATAGTGCGGACCACGGGGGTTCGGCTGCCACAGCCCCACCATCGACGCCAACTGTTGTTCCTGTGTGGACGGCGGAAGGTGGTCGTACGGATGCATGGCCCCTGTGGGAACACATGGTGCATGGGGGTGCGCGATGATTCCGCTTGGTGTGCCGCTCGCGTGCGTGGCGGCGGCGGTGGAAGTTCGCCGTGCACGGCGGGATAAACGGGCTCGTGGTGAGGTTCGTCGTGTGGTGTCTCAATGGGCGCAGGCCAGCAGCATGATCGCGGGTGAACTATCAGCGGGGGCGAGCCCGCTGATGGCGGTGCGTCATGTCGCCGAGGATATGGATGGTGTCGTCGCGGCGGACCTTCACGCCATGGTGAATCATTGCGCCTGGTTAGGGGTGCCGTGTGCGCCGTTGGGTGAGTGGACACAGGGTGCGAAGGATGCTGGGCGTCATGCGGTTGTTCGCGCGTGGTTGTTATCGCATCGCACTGGTGTGCCGTTGGCGGAGGTCATGCAGAGCACGGCGACGGATCTTCAGGCGAAGCTTCATCACCAGGAACGGACGGAGGCGTCGTTGGCTGGTCCTCGGGCCTCGACACGGGTGCTGATGTGTCTACCGCTTGCCGGAATCGTGATGGGCCAATCACTGGGGGCAGGGTCGGTTCAATTTTTATTAACAACACAACTCGGCGGCATGTTGTTGCTGGCGGGAGTTGTGTTAGAGATCGTGGGGCTGGAATGGTCTCGCGCATTGATGGCGAAAGCGGGGGCGTTGTGACCATCACGAGACGGGCGCAATCTACAGGCGGACAACCACATGTGTCGGCTGGGTCGATGCTGAATGCGGCGGCAGATCTGGATTTGATTACGGCATGTTTGTCATGTGGTCTTCCGGTGGGTACGGCAGTGGGGGCAGTCGCGGAGTGTGGAGGTTCTCAGTTCGCAGACGTGTGGACGGGCACGGCCCGCCGCCTGGCCATGGGGTTGGATGCCGACCGTGCGTGGGCGCTGTGTCAGAAGAGTGGCGTGTTGGGAGATTTTGCGCGGCGAGCTCGACGAAGTGCCCACTCGGGCTCCAGATTGGCCTCTGATATGGGTGCGCTGGCCACGCAACTGCGGCATCGGGCGACGGATCAGGCAGTCGCCGAAGCCGAGAAAGCAAGTGTGTATGTGGCACTGCCGTTGAGTTTGTGTTTTCTTCCGGCGTTCATCACGGTGGGGCTGGTCCCTATCGCGATGGGGCTGCTGGCGGGGCTGTCATGACAGCCACACATAGAGCAACCAATGATGGCACGCCGATTCCGAATGGGCGCCGCGCTCAGCGCCCACGCGCTCCGCCGGGGAGCACCGACTACCACGTCTCACGACCTGCTCTACCCACTATTTTTGGCCGTGCTTTCTCAGTGCGTCCACGTAACTAACCATATGTACCAACCTCATGCCATAGGGGAAAGGAATCACCATGACTTGTGCAGTCCTTAGTGACCAGAAAACTACTGATCCCACCTTGATTGACCTCAAAGGTGGTGAGGTAGTGACCAGTGGCCTCCTTGTGAACACAGAAGGCTTACCCTCGCTTGATGGATCGACCCCAGCCCGAGGTGAACAACCACCAGTATTAGCCTGGTGGGAGCGAGGGAGAGCTGCCGTCTGGAATGAACGCGGCATGGCTACCTTGGAATATGCCTTAGTGTGCGTGGCAGCGGCTGCGTTCGCAGGGCTCCTCTATGTCATCGTCTCAGGCGGTGAGGTAGAAAACGCGCTCAAAGGAATCATTGAAGACGCGTTACATAGTAAGAAGTGAGCCACATGGAGGGCGATACGTGGTTTTTCACCGCGCGGTGTTCTTCCGGATTACCGATGACTAGGCCATACTGTTGCCAGGCCGCCGGTGCCACAGCCACGTCCGCGCAGCCAGTCCGCAAGGGCGCGTCATGGTGGACGCGGGGCAGTGTCACCATTGAAGCGGCGTTTGCTATTTCGGCGATGTTGATCGTGATCGGGGTTGTCGTTGCGGGGATGGTGGCAGTGGCGGGACAGATTGCTGCGACAGAAGCATCAGCACAGGTTGCACGAGCTGTTGCGCGTGGTGAGGATCGTTCTGAGGTTGAACGTCGTGTCGCGGGTGGACTCACAAAAGCGACGATCGAGGTATCGACAATCCCGGGATCGGGCGGACAACCTGGCTTTGTTGTTGCGACGGTGACCGTGGAGAACGCAGTACGCGATGCGAAGTCGACGTCGGTGGCCGTGAATGAGGAGGACATCGGGGGACGTGCACAATGAGATCGGCGGGTTTTTGGACTCGTGGATCCATGACCATCGTGGGTGCCGTCATGTGCACGCTGGTTATTGGCGTGTTCGGAGCGTTGGTCGTCATGGGTTCGATGGTTGTGGACTCAAGAAAAGCTGACAGGGCAGCGGATTTATCCGCACTCGCGGCCGCGTACGCGGTGCAGAACACGATGGGGGGAGGGGATCAGGGGGCGGACTCAGGAACACAACCCAGAGGTGCTGGAGCTCACACGAGTCCACAATCCTCCGCTGACATTGCCAGTGGAACTGCATCTTCTGATGGATGCGTGATAGCTCGCGAGGTCGCTATGAAGAACGATGCTTCGCTGACTTCGTGCATTGTTGACGGTGAGGATGTGGTGGTGACTGTGAATGTGTCGGCTGCGCATTCGCCGTTTGTTGCGGCAGGAACAGCCCGCGCCGGGCCCGCATAAATAAACCAGTTGTTCTGCCAGAACTCAATTTATTGGTCAACGTGCAGACCCCGCCGTTGGTGACAGCGGGGTTCGTAATAGATCGGGCTTTCCATTGGCTTGTAGCAGAGTGGCCTATTTTTTCTGGTCTTTATTGTTTTTGAACAGGACCTTGAGGCCTTTCCCCTGGAGATCGGGGTTGTTCTCCATGCGTTTTCTCAGGCCGATGGCATACCCGATACCACCCCCTGCGAACACGATTGCCGCGACAATTAATGGTGACATCATGACTCCTTCAGTGGTGGGTTCTATGTCAATCAGCAGTGGGATGAAATCCAAGTCCAGAAAAGTGTTTCTCCGAGTCCTGCGAGAATCGCGCTGGCCGGGTGTACGGCAGCGAGTGCTAAAACTTCTTCCCAGGCAAGGTGGTGAACAAATCCAACGGAACCAACAACATACGGGCAAACATCTTCTTTAGAAACATGAGGCCAGCCGATATGTGGAAGTCCCCATAAGTTTACTATTCCAAGTTGGTCAGGGTTACGAGACTGAATAGTAGTTTGGAGCTGCTGCGCGATAGCCTCGAATCAGCAGGTAGTGGCGTGCGACATGCTATGAGGTTGTGCCGAGAAATGCTGCACGCCTGTCGAGTGGTCGCCGATATTAATGAATATTGCAGGTGACTGTGAATGTGTCGGCTGCGCATTCGCCGTTTGTTGCGACAGGAACAGCCCGTGCCGAGCCCGCATAAACGTGGTTACAACTTCGCCCCGCGTGGTTCTTAATCAGAAGTTTAGATGGGAGCTGTTCCTGTGACCTGCTCTTTTGTTCCCCAAATGTGGGGGATGTCTACCGGACGTGGCTGTTGGCGTATGTATCGAGTACGCTGGGTCTTCGACGATGATCGTTGAGTTTGGTTGTCGTTTTTGCTGCACGAAAGAAATTGGGTACAAGGTATGGCACAGGGAACTGTGAAGTGGTTTAACGCGGAGAAGGGCTTCGGCTTCATTGCTCCGGAAGACGGCTCGCAGGACGTCTTCGTCCACTACACCGAGATTCAGGGAAGCGGTTTCCGCACCCTGGAGGAAAATCAGAAGGTTGAGTTCGAGATTGGTGAAGGTGCTAAGGGCCCCCAGGCTCAGCAGGTTCGCGCTCTCTAAGAACTCCGGAGCAGTTCCCCGGTAGTCATCCGTTCGTGATGGCTTGCGTTGAGGAACTATGAAATTATGCCCTCCCGCCGGCTTGAGTTCGGTGGGAGGGCTTTTTCACCCCAATTTACGTGATGGGCTTTTGCGATTTTGTGGCTTGGTTATAGTGCATGGTCTAAGGTGACACGGAAACACCCAGTTGCGATGTTTACATAGGCATCGTGGTGCTGATCCTGGGCAGTGATCCCCTGCTTGGGTTGGGAACAATTTTTACTGGGCCTGTGTGAAGGGAAGGCGAGAAGCCAACGTGGCAGCATCTGGTAGCGCCGGAGGAGACGGTGTGAAACGGCTGGTCATTGTGGAGTCGGCGACGAAGGCGCGCAAGATTCAGCCGTACCTTGGGTCGGATTACATTGTGGAGGCCTCTGTGGGGCATATCCGCGATCTGCCGAGGGGTGCAGCCGATGTGCCCGCGAAGTATAAGAAGAAACCGTGGGCGCGGTTGGGCGTTGATGTTGAGAATAATTTTGCCCCGCTTTATGTCGTTAACCAGGATAAAAAGAAGAAGGTCGCTGATCTTAAGGCGAAGTTGAAGCAGGTTGATGAGCTCTATTTGGCCACTGACCCTGACCGCGAGGGGGAGGCTATTGCGTGGCATTTATTGGAGGTGCTCAAGCCGAAGGTGCCTGTTCGGCGCATGGTGTTCCATGAGATCACAAAGCCGGCCATTGTGGAGGCGGCGAAGCATACACGTGAGCTTGATCAGAATTTGGTGAATGCTCAGGAGACTCGTCGTGTGTTGGACCGGTTGTATGGGTATGAGATTTCGCCGGTGTTGTGGAAAAAGGTGATGCCGCGTCTGTCGGCGGGTCGTGTGCAGTCGGTGGCGACGCGTGTCATTGTGGAGCGTGAGCGTGAGCGTATTGCGTTTACGTCGGCAGAGTATTGGGATCTGTCGGGAACGTTTGATCTGTGTGATGATGCCGGTGCTGCTGCGTCACACGATGCTCCCCGTTCGTTTCCGGCCCGGTTGGCTGAGATTGATGGTCAGCGTGTGGCGCAAGGGAGGGATTTTAATGACGATGGCGAGTTGACGTCGAAGGCTGTGGCTCTGGATGAGCAGGCTGCTCGTCAGTTAGCAGACCAGTTGACGGGTGCTGCGATGTCGGTGCGGTCGGTGGAGGAGAAGCCGTATACGCGGCGCCCGTATCCTCCGTTTATGACGTCGACTCTTCAGCAGGAAGCTGGGCGGAAGCTGCATTTTACGTCTGAGCGGACGATGCGTATTGCACAGCGGTTGTATGAGAATGGGCATATTACGTATATGCGGACGGATTCAACGACGCTGTCAGAGTCGGGTATTAATGCTGCTCGTACGCAAGCTCGGGAGTTGTATGGGCCGCAGTTTGTGGCGAGTTCCCCGCGTCAGTATTCCCGTAAGGTGAAGAATTCGCAGGAGGCTCACGAGGCTATCCGTCCTGCTGGTGAGTCTTTTGCGACGCCGGGTCAGTTGGGTGACCAGTTGGATGCCGAGGAGTTTAAGCTCTACGAACTTATTTGGCAGCGGACGGTGGCGTCGCAGATGGCGGATGCCAAGGGTACGTCGGTGAAGGTGTTCGTGGCGGGTGAATCCGCGGATGGTCGTGATTGTGTGTTTGCAGCGACGGGCCGGACTATTACCTTCCCGGGGTTCTTGAAGGCGTATGTGGAGGTGTCGCGCACGGCGGATGGTCATCAGGTTGCTGATGATGCCGAGAATCGTTTGCCTGTTTTGCATGAGGGGCAGCCGCTGACTGCGTCGACGGTGGAGGCTGATGGGCATTCGACGACGCCGCCGGCGCGGTTCACTGAGGCAAGCTTGGTGAAGAAGATGGAGGACCTGGGGATTGGTCGTCCGTCGACGTATGCGTCGATTATTAAGACGATTCAGGATCGTGGATATGTGTATTCCCGTGGTAATGCGTTGGTGCCGTCGTGGGTAGCGTTTGCTGTGGTTGGGTTGTTGGAGCAGAATTTCGGCTCGCTGATTGATTACGATTTTACCTCGTCAATGGAGGATGTTCTGGATTCTATTGCGAATGGTTCTGAGAATCGTTCGCACTGGTTGGAGGGCTTCTATTACGGTGATGATGGCGCGTCGAGCGCGAAGGCGGAGACTATTGCCCGCCTTGGTGGCTTGAAGCATCTTGTTGGCGGCAATCTGGAGACTATTGATGCGCGCGAGGTGAACTCGCTTCATATGTTTGACGATGAGGACGGTTCGCCCATCGTTGTGCGTGTTGGCCGGTATGGGCCGTATTTGGAGCGCACTGTTGAGGGGGGCGGGGAGCCTCAGCGGGCGAATTTGCCGGATACTGTGACCCCGGATGAGTTGGATCGCGCGTTGGCTGAGAAGCTTTTGGCGACGCCGCCGACTGGTCGGGAGCTGGGGGCGAACCCTGCGAATGGTCGGATGGTTGTGGCGAAAGAGGGTCGGTACGGTCCGTATGTCACCGAGCTTGTTCGTGATGATGAGCGTGAGAAGGCTGAGACGAAAGCTGTAGCGACGGTTGACGCTGAGTGGGATGCTGATGATAAGGCCCGCGCGGCGGAGGGGAAGAAGCCTCTGAACCGGGAAACGAAGACAGCTGCGAAGCGGCGCGAGAAGCGTATTGATGAGTTGGTCACTGATATGTTGAAGCCGAAGACGGCATCATTGTTGAGCAGCATGGAGCCGTCGACGGTGACGCTTGATGAGGCTCTCATGGTGATGAGTCTGCCGCGTGAGGTGGGGGTGGATCCGTCTGATGGTGAGGTTATTACGGCGCAGAATGGCAGGTATGGCCCGTATTTGAAGAAGGGTTCTGATTCCCGTTCGTTGGGGAGCGAGGAGCAGATTTTTACCGTGACGTTGGAGGAGGCGCGGCGTATGTATGCTGAGCCGAAGCGTCGTGGGCGTGCTGCGGCGAAACCTCCGCTGAAGCAGTTGGGGGATAATGACGTGTCCGGCAAGCCGATGTCTGTGAAGGAGGGTCGTTTTGGCCCTTATGTGACGGATGGTGAGACGAATGCGAGCCTGAGGCGTGGTGATACGCCGGAGACGCTGACGGATGCGCGTGCATGCGAGTTGTTGTCTGAGCGTCGGGCGAAGGAAGCTGCTGATGGTGGTGCGAAGAAGGGGGCGAAGAAGGGTGCCGCAAAGTCGGCGAGGAAAGTGGGGCGGAAGTCTACGAAAAAGACTGTGAAGTCATCATAAGGTGGCCAGAGTTATCTTCTGGCCTGGGTAAAGAGTGTGAAGCTAACAGGGGAGCGGGATCTATGGTAACTCGGCGAGAGGTGTTTGATTGTGTTAAGCAAGAATGTGGCGTAGAGGCCGTGTTTCCCTGGTCAAAGTTCGTAAAGAAAATATAGAGGAATTATGGCTGGAGAAAGGGGTTTATCCAGGTTTTATACGGATAAAAAGAATTGGGTCAGTATTAATATTGAGGAATTTGACTCAATTGATTTTATCAAAGATCTAATTGTGGATAGCTTCTACCTCACTCAACCGTCGAAGAAATAGTTCTCGTTTAGTTCCGTGTGTGGTGCGGGGGTCGATAAGTTGGTTTGCTCTTCGGGACGGTGGTGTTCTGTAGGTTATCTCAGCTTTACGGAATGGTGGGGTGGCGCCCCCTTTTCGTTGTGATCTCCGTCTTTGCCGCGTGTTTCTCTATCCTTCCCCTCACCCCCTCATGGTTAGGTATTATTGCGGCACGGTGGCGGCCGGGTGATGTGGGTGTACAGTCGATGTATACGAATTGTCAGCTATGCTGTTCTGCTTGATGTGAGCCGTGGTTGGTTGCCCCCTATGTAATAGTTTTTGGCTGCAAAACGAAAATAAGGGGAGTGTCGCTTACATGCAGGAAACTCGACGCGTTACAGTGAATGAAACGAGCCGATCATAAGGAGTTTTTGATATGCCCACGTTGAATCTTAATCCAAAAGGAAATAAGCATGGTCAGACCAAACTGAATGTCATGCGCCAGTTCTTGTTTATGATGCAAAACTTGAAGGACTGGGATTTTATCGAAAACCAGGGGGCGAAAGATACGGTTCAGTCGCTTGTTAACCGGTGGCGGTGGAAGTCGCTGGAGGGTTCCATCATTGCAGATAGTGCCCGCCACTGGCCGGAGCGCACCGCGGTCATTGACGATGCGGGTGAGCTGACGTATTCAGAGTTGTGGGAAAACTCCAACCGTTTGGCTCGTGCGCTCAAGCGGCGGGGCGTCAAACCTGGTGACAATGTGGCAGTACTGGCTTTAAACAGCCGTTACACCTTGTACCCCATGTGTGCCCGTCACCTCATTGGTTTCAATACGATTCTGATTAACGGGAATTCCTCACCAGCTCAGATCGAGCGTATCCTTAATTTCCACGAAATTAAGTATTTCATCCTGGATGATGAATTCTATGAGTCAGTTAAAGACTTTGACCTGCAGTGCGAACTCATCATTGGCTACAATGGAACAGCTGGTGTGAACACTGATGGCCTTCCGACGGTAGATGGCATCATTAGTGAGGCGCGCGTTACGGATAAAATCCCGCTCAAGCCACAGTCCAGCCAGCTCGTCATTATGACTTCGGGAACCACGGGGCTTCCCAAGGGGGTTATTAGGAGGAATCCGAAATCTCCGCAAACCCTCGCGCCGGTGTTAGCGGCTGTTCCGTGGCGACAAAACCTCACTGTGATGGTCACCGCTGTCCTTTTCCATGGCTTTGGCATTTTAAACACGCTGTTGGGCTTCCTCAGTGGATCAACCCTTGTCCTGCGTCGTCACTTCGACCCGAAGCAGTCATTTGACGACATCGAGCGGTACAACATCAACGCTATGGCGACGGCAGCTTCCCGCATCAGGGCTCTTCTTGCCTACAAGGATGAGAACAAGATGACGGACGTTAACCAGATGGAGTTCATTTTCTCCTCCGGTAGCCCGTTGACACCGACCGAAATTGACCGTACGAACGACTTCTTCGGGCGTTGCCTGTGTACCATGTACGGAAGTTCTGAGAGTGTTGCCCTTGCGTCTGCAAGTGCCGAAGAGCTCGACGACGATCACACCCTCAGCGGCATTATCTACCCCGGTATCACTATCGAGATTCGTGATGATGAGGGCAATAACCTTCCGGAGGGGAAGGTTGGCAACATTTGGGCCGCGGAGTACGACATGTGCGTGGGGTACACCGATGAGGAAATTAAGATTCCTCATGATGACCGTGGCCTCATGCCGATGGGGGATGAAGGATATATCGAGAACGGGAATCGGCTGCATGTTCTCGGCCGCGCTGATGACTTGATCATTACCCAGTACGCGGAGAAGATCTTCCCGCAGCAGATCGTGTCAACTCTGGAAACCAACCCGCGCATTGACACTGCCTACGTTCATGGTGTCGAGGATGCGCAGTATGGTCAGGCCATTCGCGCGTACATCATTCGGGAAGAAGGCAGCACAATCAGCGCCGATGAGGTAAAGAAGTACGTCAAGGATGAACTTTCCGATGCGCACGAGCCACGTGACGTTTTCTTCGTTGATGAGTTCCCCCGCAATCCGATGGGCAAGGTTATGAAGCGGTACCTGCCTGGTAAGTCAACCGTCGACGAGTAGTCGTTGTGAAATAGGTCCGTTCTGCCCCAGTGGGGATGTGGCTCAGCGAGCATCGACCGCCGGGGCAGTGTGGATAGAAATTTCTTTTTCAGGTACACAACGGTCATCAGCTTTGTAACATGGGCAGGTAGTTCACAGAAACTATTTATGGTGTTGTTTGTAGAAACTGAAGGCTCAAGAAGGAAACGCGGATATGGCAGGTAGAAAAAGTATTGCGGCAGCGGTGGGGGCTGTGGCCTTGGCAGGCTCAGTTGCCTTCGGTATCCAGAATGGCCCCCAAACCCACGCACACGCGGAGGGGAGCGACAACTACGTCGCTTTTGGTGATTCCATCCAGATGGACCCCAACGACGTTCAGCTCGCTGCTGCTAAGAGCCCCATGCTAGAGAAGGCTCTTAACCTACCTGCCCCCGCTCCAGGGCGATGTGTGTCCAGCCCGAACCCGTACCCGAAGCGGGTGGGTGCGAGGACCGGGCTTGAGGTCCAGAACTACGGATGCGCCGCAGCGACCGTCGAATTCCCACACGCTATCGGCGGCGACATTGCACGGCAAGTCGACACTGCTCTCCGCGAAGGGACCCTCAACCCTAGTACGCGATTAGTAAGTCTCGCGTTCGGATTCAATGATTGGTATCAGGACCCGAATATTGGTCGTTCAGTGGAAGACCGGAAGGTCACCGCAGGTCGGGTCATGAATGACCAAATTGCACGAGTCAAACATGCAGCGCCGAACGCGAAGATTCTGTTGATCGGAAACCCTGATCTCACCGACGGTCGCAACAATATCTGCATGTCAAACGGATTTGGTGTCCAACTTAAGTTTTACTACCCGCTGCTTGCATTCATTCAGGACAACATTCGCCAATGGCAAGCAGACGTTGCTGCGCAGAACCATGTTGAATTCCTCGACATGATGTCCATGATCAATACCCCAAACAACAACAATGGGTGTGTATCTAACCCCGATCGCCTGTCGGCTGCGTTCTATGACGATGCCCCCCACCACCTATGGGGCCACCTCACGGACAAGGGACATGATTTCTACGCTGACCAGGTTGCATCTCGGTTGACCTAGGCACACCACCCCGTACCGTGGATTCCCACGGTATACCGTATGAAAGGAACATTATGGATCTTCAGACTGTACTCGAACAGGTAGCACGGTACGCCCCGAAAAACCCCCTTGTTTTCCTCCAAGGATCATGGGACTTTTCCGACTTTGCCGCACGGCTCTACAATTATGTTCCTGACCTGCATCCATTCATCCACTAAACAGCCCGTTTTATAGTTTCACGGTGAACACCAGACTGGGCCTGATTCGAATACTGACGGACTCACCTCTAGGTTTTCCTATCGAATACGTCTCATATAGGAGCGAGAATGACCAGTGTTCTTCCCGGACCACGTGAATTGCCCGTCGTCGGGACTTTGAAGGAACTTAATCCTCTAGATCTCGTGACGTCCCTGGAAAAGGGTGCCGATAAGTATGGCGAAATGTACCGCCATGTATTCCCCGATGGACGCAAAGTCATCTTGGTCAGTTCACACCGGGTCGTCAACGAGCTGTCAGACCAAACACGGTTTGACAAGCGTATTCATGGGTCCTTCATGGAGGTGAGGAAGTTTGTCGGCAACGGCCTCTTCACCGCCCGCACTGACGAACCAGAATGGCAGCAGGCGCACCGCATCTTGATGCCAGCCTTCAACAAAGTCGCTCTTCACAACATGTTCCGCGACATGGCAGACTGCGCAGACCAGCTGATGCTGAAGTGGCAGCGGATGAGCGAAGACACCCCTATCGACGTCGCTGATGACTTCACCCGAATGACCCTCGACACGATCGCCTTGGCATCGTTTAGTTATCGGTTTAACTCATTCTACTCTGAGAAATTCGACCCATTCGTTGATGCTTTCCAGCAAAATCTTCGACTCTCCCCATCGCGCGGATTGCTTCCGAAGTTCTACACAACGGTGACTGACGCGGTCTTCAAACGAAACACGAAAGTTCTTGAAAAGACCTGCGACAGGATCCTCGCCGACCGCCGTGAAAATCCCAATCCCCCTGGCCGGGAAGACATCCTCGATGTCATGCTTACTGCCAAAGATCACGTGACGGGACAACGACTCAGTGATCAAAATGTCAAAAACCAACTCATGACATTCCTCATCGCGGGCCACGAAACAACATCAAGCCTCTTAGGCTTCTGCGTGTACCGACTGATCTCTAACCCACAGGTGTTTACGACAGCGCGAAAACTTGTCGACGACAAACTTGAGGGCAGATTCCCCACGTTTGAAGACCTCGATGAACTTGGATACATCGACCAGATCATGTACGAAACTCTCCGCATGAATGGTCCTGTCCCCGTCTACGCTGTCTACCCTCTGGAAAAAACTGTCGTCGGCCGAGACGACAACCACGACGGCTACGAAGTCGACGTTAACGACTCCATCTACATTCTCGAAGACAAATTCCACCGGGACCCCACGATCTGGGACTCACCCGACACATTCGACCCCGAGCGATTCTCCCCGGAGAACGTTAAGAAAATCCCTTCCAACGCGTGGAAGCCCTTCGGACACGGCCAACGCTCATGCATCGGCCGGGCTTTTGCACTTCAAGAAGCGAAAATGGTCCTCATTCTTTTGCTTCAACATTTCGACCCCGAGTTCGTCGACCCGAACTATCACCTACACCGGGACAACAGCCTCGCCTCCAAACCAGGCGACCTCATCGTCCGAATGAAAAAACGCCCCGGCCACCCCTACACAGGACTCACCGGTGACGTTGATTTCTCCGGTGGATCTGCCACCGGCACCGACGTCACCCACCCCCAGCATGAGGTCGAGGTTCCGAAGAACGGGCATACGGTGAAAGTCTTCGTGGGAACCACCGCCGGGATCTGCCGAAATCTCGGCACCCGCCTCCTCACCTTCGCGCAATCCCAGGGATTCGACACCGCACTCTATGACCTTGACGACGCCGTTGAGAACCTCGACCCCGATGCACTCAACCTTATCGTCACCTCCTCATACGAGGGGCAACCCCCAGAGAACGCATTCAGATTCGTCTCATGGCTGGAGTCGAACGAACCCAAGAACCTCGACAACATCACATACGCCGTCTTCGGGTGCGGAAACTCCGAATGGGCGGCAACCTACCAGAGGATCCCGAAACTGGTAGACGACAAACTTGCCCACGCCGGCGCACGACGTCTCATCGACCACGGTGAAGGCGATGTCCACTCCGACTACCTCGGCCCCTTCCAAGATTGGTCCGATGAACTGTGGGAACAGATTGATTCCGAACTCGACGGAGTAAACCTTGAGCTTGACCAGGACTCCATCGAAGAAAGTTTTTCCATCGACGTTGCCACCACCGGCCGGTATTCTGAACTCTGCTCATCCGAAGCCATAGACTTCACATTCGGCGTCGTCGAATCAAACAAAAAGATCTCGGTTGACGACAAAAAGTTCACCACAAACAAATGGGAGATGTGCATCCGTCTCCCCGAATCACAACGTTTCGAACTCGGTGACTATGCAGAATTCCTTCCCAATAACCCGCCGACTGACGTCGACCGAGCCCTCACCCGCTTCAACAGCGATCCGGATTCCGTACTCACCTTCCGCGGCACGGGCAGCCCTGTCTCCGACGGCACGACGGTCACGATCGGCGCACTGCTGAGCTCATATGTTGAACTCTCCCGCCCAGCGGGCAAGCGACACATCAAAGAACTCGCCGACGCGTGCCCATGCCCCCCGGAAAAAGCGAAACTCGACGCCTACGCCAGCGAACACTACGACGACGCCATCATTGCTACGCGAAAGAGCGTCCTCGACCTACTGGAAGAATTCCCATCAATCAGCATCTCGTTCGAAAAATTCATCGCGATGCTCCCACCGATGGAACCACGACGCTACTCAATATCGTCCTCACCAAACCGTGACCCACACCTGGTAAAAGTCACCTATTCGCAAATTCACGGCGACGCCCTCTCCGGCCGAGGACCCTTCTACGGTGTCGCTACCAACTGGCTGCGCAACCACCCCGTCGGATCCCGAATCAAACTCTCCATCATCCCAGGGAAACCAGAATTCCGCGGAGAACCCGACCCTAAGAAAGGCATGCTCCTCATCGGCGCGGGCACCGGAATTGCCCCCTTGCTCGCCTTCGTCGACGACAGGACATTCCTGGAAGACGGCGATCCCACAGGTGTGGCTAAGAGCTACCTATTCTACGGATGCCACTCCGATAGCAGCGATTACCTCTACAAAGAAGAGTTCGAACACTCACATAAGCGTGGCCTTCTCGATGTCTTCCCTGCCTTCTCCCGTACACCTGAAACAATTCATGGAAACCCCATCACGTACGTACAAGACAGACTATGGGCAGAACGCGAACTCGTCTGGACGTTCCTCAACGACACCGATGGGCGGATCTTCATCTGCGGTGATGCAGGCGGCTTGTCAACGGGTGTCCGCTCCACCCTTGCCCGCATCTACTCGTCGTACACCGACTGTTCAGACCAGGACGCACAAGCCTGGCTCAACAACCTCGAACACACTCACCACCGCATGGCGACGGATTTCTTCTCCTAATCACCGCTCACTCGGCGCCGAGTAGACACCACGGCGATTCATACCACCAGAGATGCGGCGTGACCCCGCTGGACATTTGGGTCGCGGGGGACGCCGTTCCATATACTCGACACTGTTTTAACGGAATGTGCACACCGCACACTCGCTTGAGGGGTTAGTCCTATGCCAACGTTTACCCTTACTCCACAGGTTAACCACGGAGCTCCTGCGAAAGCTAAGCTGCAGCAGTTTATTTACTTTTTGCGAATCCTCAAAGATCTCGACGTCATAGAACCCATGGGGCCCAAAGACCTCGCCGCCGTGGCAAAAAACGTCGTCCGCTGGGGAGCGCTCGAAACCACCATGCTCGCCACCGCAGCGCGACAAAACCCGAACCGCCTCGGACTCGTCGATGACGACGGCGAACTCACCTACGCCCAACTCTGGGAACACACCACCCGCCTTGCTCTCGCCCTCCAAGCCCGCGGCGTCACAGCCGGCACCAACGTCGCCGTCCTCGCCCGAAACGGCCGAGCATCCGTCCTCCCCCTCACATGCCGCCACATGCTCGGCTTCAACATCTTCATGATCAACGCGAACACGTCGGCAAAACAACTCGACCAAGTCCTTGCGTTCCACCACATCGACGTCTTCATCCTCGACGACGAATTCCTCCCCATGCTCGCCGACACTGCCGCCGACACCTACGACATCATCCTCGGCCACGTTGATAACCCAGACAACGCCACCGGCTACGACACCCTCGACGGCATCATCAACCACGCCCGAGTCACCGACTCCCTGCCTCTACGACCCAAACGCGGATTCCACGTCGTCATGACATCAGGGACCACCGGAATGCCCAAAGGCGTCATTCGCGGCGCCTTCAAATCACCCCAAGGTGTTGCCCCACTGGTCTCCGGAATCCCGTGGCGGCGCGGCCTCAGCGTCATTCTCACCAGTGTTCTCTTCCACGACTACGGATGGGCAAACCTCTGCCTCTCCCTCTTCACCCAATCCACGATCATCGCCCGACGAGGCTTCGACCCTGCCGAAACCCTCGATGACATCAAAAAATACAACGCCACAGCGATGTGCTCCGCAGCCTCACGGCTCCGTTCCATCGTCTCCTATATGGACAATGAAGGCATCGACCATCTTGATGGCCTCGAATTCATTGTCTCCGCAGGCAGCCCCCTCGCCGAACACGAAATCCACAAAACCAACGAAAAATTCGGCACTCCCATCCCCGGCAGCAACGAACTCCGACCCGTCCTCTGCAACCTCTATGGCAGTTCAGAATCCGGCCCCATCGCCGTCTCCCGCCCTCACGAGCTCGCCGCAGACACCGCCCTCAGTGGACGCATCTACCCCGGCGAAATCGTCGACATTCGCGATGACAACGGTAACCCTCTCCCTGAAGGAGAAATCGGAATCATCTGGGTCGCCGTCTACGACCTCTTTGCCGGATACACCGACCAAGACATCACCATCCCTACGATCAATGGCGCCATCTGTATGCACGATCGCGGCTATATCACCGACGGCAACATGCTCCACGTCCTTGGACGCGGCGATGACCTCATCATCACCCAATTCGCCGAAAAAATCTTCCCCATCGAGATCGACAACGCCCTTGTTTCGCACCCACGTATCCATGATGCCTACGTCCACGGTGTCGCCGACGACCAATACGGCCAAGCCATCCGCGCCTATGTCATCCGTGAACACAACACACCCCCCATCACTGCCGACGAAGTCCGCGAACACATCGTGGCTGAACTCTCTGAAGGGCACCGCCCCCGTGATGTTTTCTTCGTTGAGGAATTCCCCCGCAACCCCATGGGCAAAGTTATCCGGAAAAAACTCCCCGGACACTCCACCATCGACTAGACAAGGGCTTTAGCGCAGAAGGTGCCCTAGCCCGCGGGTGAGGGCACCCATCCACCCAGCCATTTCGTGCCCATGGTTACTCATCTCCAGGGATGTCCGAACATCGGCTGCCATGAGACAGTCGGCAACAGCCCGAGTGTGAGGAATCATATCCGCCTCTCCCCAACCCACACTCATATGCGCCCGGATACGACGTGTCTGAATTCTGTTGATGACCTGAGGATCCTGGAGAGTGGTGGCAAGTTGACCACCGTCTCTACCACCCCAGGCGGGGAACCAGAACGAACCCGACTGCGAGAGAACATGATTCGCAATATGGGGTTCGCCAATCGCTACTGCGAGCGCAGCGAGGCCACCGAGAGATTGTCCACACACTATTGTCTCCTCCGGAGTCCAAGACGTGCGGGGCAGCAATTCCTCATGAAGCCAGCGTGGTAAGGCGGGGGTGCACCCCAAGATATCGAAGCGCTCGTTCCCAGTACCTGTATGAATAGCGATGACCTCGAGTGGAGGGAAACCTCCTTCACGAAGCGCCCGGGGGAGTGGCGTTCTGATCCACGACGAGCCATCAAAAAGTAGAAGAAGGAAACGCGGCGAATCTCCCGTCAGTGTGCGCCACGTCTGCCGGCCCGATACATTCAATGATTCCCAGTAACCAGGTGTAGGGGTGAGGTCCTCCCATTCCGGTTCAGGCAATGCGTGCGGACCACGAACTCTGCCCGTGCATCCAGATAGAGCTGGAGGACCAGGGATAGCTCGTTCAACGAGCGCATGCCATCGAGCCCGAGTATCAACAGGGCCAGGCGGGTCGAAACGCCTGATGAAACCCTCATCAACCGGCGCAATGAGGTAGGAGGAACACACATCATCTGGAAGCTCTAATCGCGCACTCCACGTTCCATCGGTACCACGAACCATGTGGTGAAGTTCCTCAGCATGATGGTCATGAATCGCGGCCACATGAACATAGACTCGTGCCGGCATCGATTCATCGAATGACGGTAAGTAGGAGAGCGGGAACTCGAAAATACTCGTCACGCGGACTCCTTAGAAAGTAATGGCAGAAAGCGTTTAGCCCGGAGAAAGGGCCTGTGCACGTTAACACGGTGGTAGAACGCAATACTGCCATCCTCGCCATATGTGGCCAGGTTTATCTTATGATGATTAAAAGGTATATGTAATTGGACTTCATTATAATTTAATTTTTAGCCTAGGTTAGCCATAACTATCTATGGGGTATGGTCAACTAGCAACGGCTGCTGTATCGAAGGAGATAATGTGCGCTCTCTCTTAATTAAGCTCGCGACAGTAGTGTCTGCGATTGTCCTGGTGTTGAGCCTGTCGGCTTGTTGGGGGAGCGATAGCCCTGCTTCCCCTTCGGGAGGGGGGTCTGCAATAGCTCAACAGGGGCAGTGGCCTCGAACGATCAAGCATGAACGAGGGGAGACTACACTCGACCATCAACCGAAGAAGATTGCGAATACGGCGCTTTCTGTCACTGGCACTCTTCTGGCTATGGATGCGCCACTTAAAGCCACGGCTGCCACTAGCCCGTCAGAAGTCACTGATAGCAAGGGCTTCTTTAACCAGTGGGCGAAGGTAGCTGATCACAAGGGGGTGGGCGTTCTCTACTCCGGCTTGACGTTCGACATGGAATCGCTCATCGCACAGGATCCGGACCTAGTTATTGTGTCGGTATCTGGTGCAGACTCAGTTTCTGACCAGTACAAACGGATCTCCGAGACCTTTCCGACGATCGCTGTCGATTACTCCAAACAATCCTGGCAGGACCTGGCTAAGGAACTTGGCCACGCACTGGGTCTCGAGAAGAACGCCGAGAAGGCTATCAAAGAATTCGACGACTACGTTGCCAAGCAAAAGAAGAAAATTCATCCCGCTGACGGTGGTGTGAGCATTGTCTCCTACAATGGCCCGGGTAAAGAACAAGGCATTGCTAAAACCAGTGGACCACACGCCAAGCTACTCAACGACCTTGGCTTCGACGTCAAGGAAGCGCCCAACGGAATGGACACTTCTCGGCAGGTGCGCCAGGACTTCACCTTCATCTCCCATGAAAACCTCACCAAGGGTATTCAAGGCAAAACCGTCTTCCTCTTCTCCGCCAACGACAAGACAGTGAAAGAATTCACCAAAGATTCACTCGTCGCCAGCCTACCCGCCGTCAAAGACCAGCATGTCTACCCGCTTGGTCTGTCCTCTTTCCGCCTCGACCCCTACTCTGCTCGTGACGTCGTTGACAATGTTGTGAAAGAAACCAACCAAAACTAGTCCATCTTGATATGCCCAAACCCCTCACCCCTCTCACGGTCTTGCACCGTGGGACGCCTCTTGTCATCTGGAAACGCCGACTCGCATGCGTATTCATCGCTGTGTCTGCAGGCACAGGCCTCGGCCTATCAGGAGCTCTTATGCAGTCGCTCACCCGAAACTCGCTGGCGGAACCCGGTATTCTTGGCGTCAACGGTGTTGCATCCGCCGGAGTGGCGTTGGTTTCCTCACAGCATTGACATGGGAAACAATCATTCCAGCCATCTCATCATTATGGAAGACGGAAAATCCCCGCGGACGGGACCCGTCGGACATCATCACCGAGGACCTTATCCGCAACGTCTACGACATTGACTGCCTCATCCGTGACAACCCCACCACCGGACGCCCCATGGTGGCATACCGATAGCCTGATCAGGATCACACTTCTGAGCGGTCCGCCAGGGTTGGGCGGATCGGCCTGGCCAGTTGCGTCATCTCCTTACGGCCACGCAACTCCACCGATTTCAACACCGTCCATCGCGCCTGCTCCACCTCATTCGCCCGCCGTAATGTCGCCGCCGACGTCAACACCCGCCCAGGCGTGTGCTTAGCTAAATCCGTCAACCTGGCCGCCTGATTCACCGCGTCGCCAATAACTGTGTACTCAAAACGATCATGTGCACCAATATGGCCAGCAACAACATGACCCGTCGCCACCCCAATACCCGACTGTAAACGCAAACCACGCAACTCTGCGCGCAGCTCACGCGCCGCCGCCAACGCATGGCCAGCAATATCATCCAGCGGGAGTGGCGCACCAAACACAGCCAACACAGCATCGCCCTCAAACTTGTTAATAATGCCCTTGTGCTTGTGCACAATCTCCACAACCCGATCAAAATACTGGTTCAGCGTCTCCACCACCTCCTCCGGTGGATGATTCACCGCGAACGTCGTCGAACCAATCACATCAACAAACAACACTCCGACCAGGCGATCCTCCCCACCCAGCACCGGGTTCTCCTCCATCGCCTGACGCGCAACCTCAATACCCACATACTGACCAAAGACATCACGCACCCGCTGACGATCCCGCAGACCACGCATCATCTCGTTAAAACCAGCCTGAAGAACACCAATCTCCGAACCGTCATAAATTGGGACATCCGTCTCTGTCTCTCCGCGGCGCACGCGAAGAATCGCATCCTGCAACTCACCAATCGGATCCGCAATGCTCATTGACAGCAGTGCAGCACCAGCCCACCCCGTTACTAACGATGTCACGGCTAACGCCACCACAGCAGGCATCAAATTCGCTGCGTTACTTGAGAAAAAACCCTGACGAGCCCCCACAGCAAGCAATAAAATCCCGACCACCGGGATAGCCGTCGTCGTAATCCACACCTGACGGATACGACCACTAATCGACGGCTCCAAAAACGTACGATCCGCATTCACCGCCAACGCAGCAATCGCAATCGGACGAACCCGACGCTCCGCAATAAAATACGTCAGCATCGTTACCAGCACACCACCAAGCAACGCTGTCACGCACACAGACACCGCTAGGTTGGCTGAATGCGTAGCTGCAACAGCAGTAAAAATAACGACGCCAATCAGCCACAACGCCGCACCCAAAAAAGCCTGAAATGCAGGAATACGTAACACCAGGTGACGAATCATAATTGGATCAAAACGGTCAGGATGCCGCTGCCACCTCAACACCGATTGAAACAAAAAAACCGTACTACCAACACCCATCACAACAGCGGACGCGAAATACACGGCATAAAGAACAGCCACAGAACTAGAAAAATCTGTCAGCTCATCCCGCTGCTCCAACGGCAACAAAAACCGCAGAAACGCCCCCACCGCCAACGAGCCCACCACGTTAGCCAAGAGCACCAACGCCGCATACATAGGCCACGACGTACCCCGAAGCCACCGGAGATACTCCTGAATCGTCATGATCAATAGGATAACTGGTCACCGTGTGCGATGGCGGTGGTCCGGCCTATACCGCGATGGAGATGCGTGCCGGCTGCCATGTCCCGGGTGCGACGTACACTATCCTCATGAATTCCCGCGCCGCCCGCCCCACCGAACCGGCCCTACTTCGGCAGATGGTTGGCTCACCCACCGTGCGTGGCATACTCACCAACGCAGTCAATGCTGCACGTCAGATTGCCGCCGTGGATGGTGGCGCGCCGGCACCTGAACGTCCGGGCACTCACATGGATACACCCGGTGCGGATTCGGCAGAGTTCAGCGGGTCAGGTGACAACATGGTGGGGGAGGAGCAGGTATCGTCGGCGCAGCGCGGTCATATGACGCACGCGTGGTTGTTCACGGGGCCTCCAGGTGCTGGGCGGTCTGTCGCTGCGAAAGCATTTGCCGCGTCACTTATGTGCAAGGACGCGGTGCCGGGTTGTGGTCAATGCGAGGCGTGTCGCACCGCACTTGCTGGGACGCATGCCGACACTGTGGCCATTGTGCCGGAAGGGGTCGTTATCCCCGTGAAACATGTGCGAGACATGATCGAGGCTGCCTCCCGCATGCCTACTACCGCGCACTGGCGAGTTGTTATCGTTGAAGATGCTGATCGGCTCAATGACGCTGGGGCTAACGCTCTTCTCAAGTCCATTGAAGAGCCGCCACCGCGCACCGTGTTCATCCTGTGTGCGCCGTCAACGGATCCCGATGATGTGCACGTCACCATTCGCTCACGGTGCCGGCATGTCTATATCCCCACCCCATCCGTGGATGATGTCACACGTATTCTTGCCGAGGATCCCACCATGGAACTCACCGAGAAGCAGATTGACTGGGCAGCGTCCGTCTCGGGGGGGCATGTAGGCCGGGCGAGGCGGTTAGCAGTTGACGATAACGCCCGCAATCAGCGGAAACGTGCACTACGTGTCCCTGAGATGATCTACAGGGATGGTGATGCCTACCTGTACACCGGCGACCTGGTCGCAGCAGCAAAGAGTGAAGCCGACGCGGCCACTGGTGAGCGTGATGATGCTGAATTGGCGAAACTACGCGAAGCCCTCGGTGTCGGCGCTAAAGGGAGGGGGGCAGCGAAAGCTCAGCGGGGGAGTGCTGGTGCCATCAAGGAACTCGAAACGAGGCAAAAGAACCGGCGTACCCGCATGGTCATCGACATGCTTGATCTCCTGCTCATGGACATTGCTGGTCTGTACCGCGATGCACTGATGATCAGCGTCGGCGCTGCTGGGGCTGGCGCCAGTGTCGGTAGTGATGTGGGCGATGGTAAGGGTAGTGCTGGGGTACCCATCATTCATCCGGATCATGCCAATACTGCTACTGAGCTAGCCCGCCGGAACACCCCCGAGCAATTACTCCAGTGTGTCGATGCTGTGCGTATGGGGCGTGAACTCCTTACCGCGGGTGTTCGCCAGGAAAGTGCCCTTGACGCGATGGTTGGCCGGCTACGACAAATTTGCGTCACCGGCCCCGTGAGGTGAACCGGTGATAGCAGCGTGACATGCCTGAATGGGAAGTGCCACCACGGGGGCGGGTTTGTGGGGGAACGTGCATGGTGCCTGGCGTGTTGTGGTCCCGCGACGGGTTCGGGTAACATGCGTCGAGGTACAACGTGCCGCCTTAGCTCAGTCGGTAGAGCATCTCACTCGTAATGAGAAGGTCGTCAGTTCGATTCTGACAGGCGGCTCCAGACAAACAACCCCCAGGCTCAACAGTCTGGGGGTTGAGCACTATCCATAGGGGTAGTTGGATAGTGTCGTTTCATGCCTCTTAGGCATTATCTTTTTCGCCATCCTCACCACCTGACGGGTGGACCATCGTTGCAGAAGCAGCTGGTGAATGAAGAGCGTCCGTAATGCTGAGTCGACTTGTTGAGGTTATTGCTCTTAAGGTGCAGAATACGGCTAGTCCCCGGTACTACGTCTTCGGAGGGATGGAGCTGACTAGTACCATTGCGCGCCCTTGATGGCGAATATGGCGTGGTTGCCTGCACGTATGACGCGTGATGAGGAGGACTTCGGCGGGGAGATCAAAGCATTTGGGCTACAGCTGCCTGGGGAATGATAAGAGCTCAATCCTGCTTAGGGAAGCGCTGCGCTTCGGTTTTGATAGGCAGTGCGCGGCTACACCCTGGCATTTTGATGTTTGTGTGAGATAATAAGTACGGGTTCAGAGTGTCGGGTCGGCCGTAACAAGAGTGATGCGATACGGGATTTAATACGTGGCGCTGTCAAGATGATGCTTTCCGTTTTTGTCTGACGATCCCGGAAAATCCATCTCCTTTGTGGTAATTATATCTGTTGAAGGGAAGGATGCTTTCAGTGTGCCCACAGCTAGTGTTTTCGGTGTAGACGGGGATTGAGCTCTCACCACCGGTTTTGTCGGAATCTCCGACCCCAAAGCAGCCGATGGGAACACTGAGCACAGGACTAACAACTAGGAAGAAAAAGTCGCAATAATGCTTAAAAAGCTTGGCCAAGAAACAGAAGGATCGCCTATGAAATCTGTAGAAGATTCACAACCTCGGGATGTCACTGTAGACGAACGGGTTAAAGAACGCGCAGAGAAGGGTCGCAAATTCCAGTTCACAACTCTACGTGGGACTGAAGAACAAAAAGCCATCATTGACTTTGCTGTTAAGAAAGAAAAGACCAGTATTCAGGCTATATTCATGGACATCGTGATGCGCAGGATCGAGGAGACCTACGGAGAAGAGTTTGATCGGGAAGTGATGGGACGACTATAAGCTACAGTAAAACCTACCTCTTGTAGGTGGCAAGGTCACTTTATCTTCACATTGACGAGGAGTTGAATCGTGAATGATAACGTCACTCACATTGTAGAAGAAATTTCCGCCTACGCCGTACTGGACACCGCCGGCCACGAGGCCTACCGCGCACGTCTCCTCCACGAACTTCTCGGCGGGGAATAGCAGTGCGTTTCACCTGATGGCGCATTTGTGCTGGTCAGTGAGTTTTAATAAAAATATAAAAGGATAAAAGGGGAAAGTATGGTGTGGTCATGATGAACACAGAACCCTTTCAGTGCACGCTCGGGTGCTTACCTGCCCCTCGTTGTCGGGTGTGGTGAATATAGAGACCGCCACAAAAGGTTATGTTAATCGCTTTCGTGATCACATATTTCCGACAATTAAAGAGCTGGGTTCGAAGCAGGACAAGTCGCTACAAGCGTGTAATCTCAATACAGCGGGATTCTTTGGTGTCGGTGCGAGGTTTGGTTTTATCCCGGAGTATCTTCCTGACTACACGCTTCGCATGGCAATTGAGGGCTGCTTAGTGCGAATGATGTACTAAACCCGGCAGGGTTTTGTTGGCTGTGCCATGCTGCGGCAATGCACCCATCACAACTTGTACGATTTCCGAATAACCCAGTCCATGGCGCGATCCGGAAGTATCTTCCGCGACACCATCGTTGACTTTGCCACTGGCCCAACCGCATACCGCGTGCGTGGGCGTTTCGCCGTTGCAGCCTTAACTATGGCACGGGCAACGCTCGCTGGTCGGGAGGCCAAACCGGGTCGATGGTTGAACTCAAACGAGTCCGCCACTTTGTGTGCCATGGACTCATACGCGCCGCCCTTGCTGGTTTTTTCCAACGCCTTGTGCGCAATCGGTGCCCACTCGGTCGTGACGGGTGCGGGCTCCACCACCGACACGTCGATACCCCATGGCGCCAGCTCCAGCCGAAGGCAATCACTCAACCCCTCCAAGGCGAACTTCGAACCGTGGTACCAGCCGCCGAGCGGAGCCGGCACCTTCCCCGCGATCGACGACACATTCACAATCCGCCCGTCCCCACGCTCACGCATATACGGGGCTATGAGCCGCACCAGTGCCATAGGTCCGATGACATTCACCTCAAACTGGCGACGCGCATCCTCCAGATCAATATCCTCAATGGCGCCGACAACGCCGTAACCGGCACAATTGACGAGAACATCAATATGGTTTTCGTCGCGAATAATGGTGTCGATCCCCACGCGCATCGACTCCTCATCTGTCACATCCATGCGCAACGTGCGCACCCCACACTGTTCAAGTTCTCGCAAGCGATCCTCACGCCGGGCAGCCCCGTACACCACGAAACCCTTTTTCAGGAGCATGCGCGCTGCCGATTCGCCAATTCCCGACGTCGCCCCGGTCACTAATGCCACTTTCGTCGTACCGACAGGGGTGGTGCGTGAATCGCCAGAGTCTGTGTGGGCCATAGGTGCCATATCCTCTCCGTGATGTCATTGACGTTGTGGTCGTACCCCAGTTGTCAGCCGATAGATGCCGTGGATACGGGGTTGGTACCGTGTTGCCCTGTAGCCGGGGCGTCGATTTTCGCTGAAAATCACGATTCTACTTGGTTGAAAAACTAGGCACTTCTACGATAATGCCATGTCCTCCCTGAACTCGTCTGAGAGCAATAACTCAGATGCACCCGCCCCCCACACGCCCCACACGACCGCCACCAGTGAGTTCACACCACGAGAGATCCGTGCCCGTGCCACACACACCTCTGCATCGTCTCATCGATATGCCTGGCTGTGCGTGGCGTTCGCGATGTTCGTCATGACCTGGGGCGGCAACGAGTTCACACCACTGCTCATCTTCTACCGCAATGAAAGCGTGTTTTCACCAGTATTCGTCGATTCATTATTGGGCTCCTACGCCACCGGAATCATGATTGGCCTCATTTTTCTCGGCCCCCTCTCAGACCGTTATGGCAGAAAGACCGTCATGCTTGGCGGGCCAGTTGCCGCGATCCTCGGATCTGCCCTCATCGCCATCGGTGAGAAAACTGAACTCCCCATGTTCACCGGGCGATTCCTCGCCGGACTGGCAGTCGGCATCGCCATGACAGTAGGTGGATCATGGGTCAAGGAACTCTCACAAGCACCATTTGACCCGCATGCGAAACCCTCCTCCGGAGCAGGACGCGCTGCAATGGCCTTAACCAGCGGCCTTGGACTGGGAGCGGGCATGGCAGGTGTTCTCGCACAGTGGGGCCCCATACCCGGCCAACTGTCCTACCTCGTTCACATCACCCTATCCATTCCCGCACTACTGTTCCTGGTGAAAACCCCAGAAACACGGCAGTCCGCTCACCTTAACGTCCATGGCAGCTTCTGGTCTGACCTCGCCGTCCCCACCGTGAAGCACCCGCGATTCCTGACAGTCGTTGTGCCCATGGCCCCATGGGGATTTGGCGCCGCCGGCGTCGCTTACGCTGTCACACCCGCACTCATGTCCTCACACGTAGGCGCGCCCGTCGCGTACTCATCGCTCCTCACCGTGGTCTGCCTCGCTTTCGGGTTCGGCATCCAAAAAGTTGGCGGCCGCATCAACACCGCACGGAGTGCACGTGGACCGATCATCGGCATCATTTTCGTCGCCGTCGGAATGGCACTCGCAGCCTTCGTATCTACGCAGCTCACCATTATCGGAACCCTCACCGTCGCAGCCTTACTGGGCCTGGGTTATGGTCTCGTTCTCATCTCTGGGCTTATCGAAGTTCAACGGTTGGCCGGCCCCGACGATCTTGCTGGCTTGACATCAGTCTTCTACGCGCTCACCTACGTCGGGTTCTTCTTCCCCATGATTCTCACGAAGCTCTCCGGGCGTTTCGACTATGTCACCATGCTCGGGTTCGGCGCCGTGGAAGCAACACTCACGCTCATTTTCTTGGTGATGGTCTCCCGCAAGAACGTGCCGACCACCGCGGAGACGACACCCCCGTCACGCCACTAAGCTGACATTCCCCGGCAGCGTCACCACGCCGACGGTGCCACAGTCGCATGCGCGCGCCCATCAGCCATGGTCACCGTCGTATCCACATACTCCAACACACCATGATCGTGAGTCACCACCACCGTGGCGAGATCAAGGCGACGCGTGATCGTCGACAACAAATCCATCATCGAACGTGAGCGTGCAGCATCAAGAGCAGATGTCGGCTCATCTGCCAACAACACAACCGGTTCCCCCATCAACGCCCGCGCGATATTCACCCGCTGACGCTGCCCACCAGAGAGCTCATGAACACGACGGTCGGCCATAGCGTCGAGGCCAACGAGCTCCAACAACTCATCGGCACGCGACCGCCGCCGCCGAAGAGCACGCCCACGCACCCCGCGAATATGATCACTGATCAGCAGCTGCTCGCGAGCAGTCAGCGGCGCGAGCAAGTTAGGCTGCTGAAAAATCACCCCGACCTTATCCAACCGGATGCGGGAGCGACGCGCCTCATTGGTGGCCGACACTCGTCTCGCCCATGCCCGCAATCCCACAGGCCACCGAGTCGCCACCGGTGACTGAGACTCCCCATCTGTGAGCGACACACCATCAATGATGACCTCCCCTGACGTCGGCGGCATCAGCCCAGCCGCCACCGAGAGCAACGTGGATTTCCCCGAGCCAGATTCACCAACAAGCCCGACAACGTGGCCTCGCGACACCGTGAACGTCACCGCGTCCAACGCCGTGATGCTTCGAGGATTCCCCGTGGCATCGACACCATCGGGGTACCTCACCGTGACATCATTAAGGCGCAACACCGGTTCATTGTTGCCACCACTGTGACCAGCAGCAGTAGTGGTGGAACGAGTTGTCTGTGCGGCCGCTGTGACCATGGTGTGTGTCCTTTCATCGTTGCCCATGCCCGGTCTACTGACAGGCCTCTTCTCACAATTCGTTGTCATACCTAGTTCCCGCCCAATGCAATAAGAGGGTTCGTTGTCGACACTTTGCGTACAGCACACACCGCGCCAAGGATGCCGAGCCCCCACATCCCAACTGCCGGCCCAGCCGTGGTGACCCATGAGGTTTCGAAGGGCACCGTCCGGCCTGCGAGGAGCCCAAGGGCCCACCCCACCACGCCACCACCCACTACACCTGCTGCAAGCACAACCGCAGCCTGCCCCAATGCGTCACGCATCAAGTAGCCCCGTGCCGCCCCAAGAGCCCGAAGAACCGCAATATCGCGAGTACGCTGCATCGTCCATACTGTTAAGAACGACACGGTCACCAGCGCAGAAATGACATACAGAAAACCCTGCATCGTCACCAACGACCCATTCTCCGTGGAATACGCCGGGAGACCCCGGAATGAACCATGGGTACTGGCAGACACCATTTTTGTGTCCTTCTCCAGCCTCGACCACGCATCTGCTGATACGCCACCAGTGACAACCAACGCACTCCCCACCACCGATTCAGGCTGGTGGACGAGATCCCGCCACGTTGACGTATTTGTCCATGCCACAAGACTGTGGCTGTAGTATTCATCCGCCACGATGCCAACGACCGTCAGCGTCTCACCTTGGACAATGACGTTCTCATTCACGTGAGCGTTAATTTTTTTCGCCAACGACTCCGACAGGGCAATGTCCTGGGCGTGAAGCGTATCCACCCTGCCACGCTGAGGATCCCCCACGACGCTCGTCATGAACTTCGCATCACTGGGGACACCAAGAATGGCGGCCCCATCGGATGTCGACGCCTCCACCTTGGTCTGCGCAAAACCCACCGGTGTGGCCACCGCGCCGGCATCCCGCCACCGCGCAACTTGATCCTCCGTCACCGCCGCGTTCGCAAAAGACACCTCGGCCTTACCCGTCGTCGCCGTCGCACCCGCTGGGTTAGCCGGAGCCTCAGATACCGGAGCACCAAAAACAAACCGATCCGCACCCATCGACGTCAACACCGACGTATTCTGCTGGCCCAACCCATGTGTGAGGCCCGTCAGCATCACCAACAAAACGGTGATCAACCCGATCACCGCTGTCATCAGAGCAAACCGCCCTTTGGCATACAGGACCTCCCTCATACCAAGAAACATCAGCCCACGTCCTTTCCTGTGTTCCGGAGCCTCTCCCCGCATGTGTCATGCGTGCCGTGGGCCCCAACGTCGTGTTGATCCGGTGGTGAATCCCAGTCTCCACCAGGGGGACATCGATATGCATCGGGATTTAGGAGGATTGTGACTCAACCAAAAGGTTGATGCCCGTGGGTGGGACAAAACCTAGAATGACCACTATGGTGATGCCGCGCCCCCACCCAGCACACGACACCGGAATGGACTCCCACGCGCCCGAGGTGACATCGCATTCCGCTGTGTTGATGGTCCTCCGCGTCGCCCTTCACGTCATGGTGGCCGCGCTCCTCGTCGTCGGCCTCAGCCGATACCTGGCAGGCATGGGCGGCGCCTCGTCACACGGCACCACCCTCATCACACCACCGGCAGGAAACAACGGCCCAGATACAGCCCCCGCGATGTGCGCCATCGGTGGGGTCGTTCTGCTGGCTATCGTCTACATGGGCGGAACGATCTGGGAAAACCGATACACCAAGCACAACCACACCCACGCTGGCCGTGGACACCAGGGAGGGCGTCGCATTCCGGACCCCCGTCGCTACGCACCGTGGTGGATCGCAGCCGTCACCGGGTTATGGTTTCTCCTCATCCTCATCTCCCCGAACTTCGTATGGCTGGCACTGCCCATCATGTTCCTGTGCATGCACGTGTGGCCATCGTGGAAAGGTATCGTCGCCGTCATTGCAGTCACCGTGATGGCCGCAGCCGTACCCTATCTCCACCTGGCCTCCCAGGGTCGCACAGATGGCTACTCCCTCGGCATCGCCCTCGGCCCCACCTTCGGGGCAGCTTTCGCTCTTGTTATCTCATGGGCGTATCGGGCTCTTTATAATGAATCTCAGCGATACCTCCACATTGCGCGCGAATACCGAAGCCTAGCTAACCAATACCGTCGTACAGCCGACGCTCTTAAAGCATCCCAGGCTGAACGTGCTACCACTGAACACACAGCAGGGCGCATGGAGGAAAGAGAGCGACTAGCCCGAGAAATCCATGACACCGTCGCTCAAGGATTAAGCTCCATCGTGCTTATGAGCAGATCACTACAGATTCCCCGCGGTTCTGCCGACCCCGCCACGGGCACCGTACCCACCGATCACGCTGACCTCGCTACGTTCCACCACACCATCGCCACCATCGAAGCCACCGCCACCGACAACCTGGCCGAAGCGCGACGCTTCATCCACAACATGACCCAACCAGGCGACGTCAACATTCGCCACCACCTCGAGGCGGCCTGCCGACAAACACAAGCTCAAGCCCTCGCAGAGGGACAACACCTCACCTGTGAATTCCGCTACGAAAGCAACCACGGTGACGACGCCACACCACCCATCCCGGACACGATCAGCCACACACTGATCAGAGTCGTCCAATCCACCATGGCTAACGTGCGCCTCCACGCCCGTGCGACGCGCGCCGTTGTCACCCTCGGACTCTGGGATGACACCGTCACCCTTGATGTCGTCGATAATGGTTGTGGATTCAACACCGACACATCAACTCTCGGATTTGGTCTCACAAGTGTGCGGCAACGCGCAGAAGCCCTCGACGGAACCCTCACCGTGGAATCCACCCCGGGCCATGGAACTGCTATCGCACTACGCCTACCGTTGACATCACAACATGCCATCACGGACGACACCGAACGGAACACCCCATGACTGCCACTATCCGCGTCCTCCTTGTCGACGATCACCCTATCGTCCGCGCCGGGCTCCGCGCGGTTCTCGACAGTTTCCCCGACATTAGTGTTGTTGGGGAAGCGGAACACGGGCGCGCTGCCCTCGACTACCTTGCAGGAACGTCGGGTGTGACCGATGGTGGTGCAGAGCGGGTTGCCGGGGGTAGTGGTGCGCATCATTCCCTGAACGAGAGTAGAGCTGATTCTGGTACTGCCCCTGTGGATGTCGTGGTCATGGATATCCAAATGCCTGTGATGGATGGGATTACGGCCACCAAGAACATCGCAGCGCAGGGTGGCCCGCCAGTTCTCATCCTCACTACTTTCGACACCACCGCCGATATTGTTGCTGCTGTGAAAGGCGGCGCCCTCGGCTACCTTCTTAAAGATGCGCCGGCCTCCGCGGTTCACCAGGCGATTGTTGACACCGCAGCAGGAAAAACAACGCTATCGCCGGATATTCTTGCGGCGCTCACATACAGCCCCGCCAATGTGGAACTGTCCGAGAGGGAAGTGGAAATACTCGGCCACTTGTCGACCGGTGCAACTAATAAACAGATCGCCCAGTCGTTATTTATTTCAGAAGCGACAGTGAAGACTCACCTGGTGCACATCTACGAGAAATTGCAGGTCTCCAATCGGACTGCTGCTCTTGTGCGTGCGAGGGAATTACGGGTGATGTAGTCCGGGCGCGTGGCGCGGTGTCGTCGTGTTTTGTTGTTCGTAATGTAGGTAAGGCGACGGATATTGCCCCCAAACCTGAAATCTCTGTGGCAGCGTCGTATCCTAAACAACCGTGGCTGAACATTATGACGTAGTTATTCTTGGTGCAGGTCCCGGCGGTTACGTGGCAGCGATTCGTGCCGCCCAGTTGGGTAAGAAAGTCGCTGTTGTGGAAAAGCAGTATTGGGGTGGTGTGTGCCTGAATGTGGGGTGTATTCCCTCGAAGGCGCTGCTCCGCAATGCTGAATTGGCGCACACGTTCACGCATGAGGCGAAGACTTTTGGCATGTCTGGTGATGTGTCGTTTGACTTTGGTGCGGCGCATAAGCGTTCCAGGAAGGTGTCCGCCAACATTGTGAAGGGTGTTCACTTCTTGATGAAGAAGAACAAGATCACAGAGATTCATGGCTTGGGGACGTTTACCGATGCGCACACCATTGAGGTGTCCGATGGGGATGATGCTGGTACCACCATCACGTTCGATAATTGCATTATTGCGACGGGTTCTGTGGTGAGGTCCCTCCCTGGTATTGAATTCGGTGGCAATGTGGTGTCCTATGAGGAGCAGATTCTCAATGAGGATCTTCCGGGGTCGATGGTGATTGTCGGCGCGGGCGCGATTGGTATGGAGTTTGCCTATGTGCTGGCGAACTATGGTGTGGATGTCACCATCGTTGAATTTATGGATTCTGTCCTGCCCAACGAGGATAAGGATGTTTCCCGGGAGATTGCGAAGCAGTATAAGAAGCTTGGTGTGACCATTATGACTGGTCACAAGACCACCGCTGTGCGTGATAATGGTGACAGTGTTGAGGTGGACATTGAGAAGAAGGATGGCTCTCGTCAGCAGACGTTGACTGTGGATCGTGTGCTCGTGTCGGTGGGGTTTGCGCCGCGCGTGGAGGGCTACGGCTTGGAGAAGACAGGTGTGGAGCTCACTGATCGTGGTGCTATCGCGGTTGATGATTTCATGCGCACCAATGTCGATGGTATCTACGCTATTGGTGATGTCACTGCGAAGTTGCAGTTGGCGCATGTTGCTGAGGCGCAGGGTGTTGTGGCTGCGGAAACGATTGCTGGTGCGGAGACTGAGGCACTGGGTGATTACATGATGATGCCGCGTGCGACGTTCTGTAATCCGCAGGTGGCGTCGATGGGGTACACGGAGGCTGCGGCGAAAGAGAAGTTCCCGGATCGTGAGATTAAGGTTGCGAGCTTCCCGTTCACGGCGAATGGTAAGGCGCAGGGGTTGGGTGAGCCTGCTGGTTTCGTGAAGGTTGTGACAGACGGTGAGTATGGTGAGATTCTCGGTGCTCACATGGTTGGTTCCAATGTGTCTGAGATGTTGCCGGAGTTGACGCTTGCTGCGCGGTATGACCTTACTGCGGAGGAAATTGGCCGTAACGTTCACACCCACCCGACGTTGTCGGAGGCTATTAAGGAAGCGGCTGAGGGGACTCTTGGCCACATGATTAACTTGTGATGCAGTAGTCCTGGTTTGTTCTGGGGTGTGCCTGGCGCTAGTGGGTTCGTTGTCTTTTAACGCGACGCGGTCCTGCTAGCGCCTTGTATTTTTGGAGCTTGGGGGTCTCTGGGTGCCGGTTGTGTCTGGCGTGCTGTGATGTTATTTGTTTATGTAGCAGATTTTAAGTATTGTGTGTGGTCCGGCAGAGTTGCAGTGGAATGGCTTTTTCGGGGGGAATAATAGTCAATATTGTTTGTTTCTTTATTGTTGTTTTGGGGGAATTGTGTGTGCAACTTTCACCCCTTTTGTTGTGAGAATGGGACGGCGGTTGGTGTGGTTGTCGGCGGAATGAAAACGCTGTTGACGTGCATCTTCAGCGCTACTGCGATTGTCTTTTATTCTTGCGTATTCCTAAATGTATCCCCCTGAAGCGTATTCCCGCATCAAATTATCTACATTCTTAGAAGTATCAAATTTTCTACCCAAAACATTATTTTCAACTCTTTCTAGCGACTACCTCGAATAAAACAATTAATCATAAATCTGAGGTATAATTATCTAGTCGGTATCCCTTGAACATAGGAAAGTGTCAGTGAAAAAATATCGCAATTTTGCTGCCTCAACTGTGGCAGTGTTGTCTGTGGCAATAGCTGCATCTTCACTCCTTCTCCCCGCCCTTAACTCCAACGCAGAACCCGATCATTCTGCGGATTCTCCCCGTAGTCGCAATCATGTCCGGTATGATCTTGATGCAGATCAATTCATCGTCACATTCAACAAGATGGCAACGGTTGATGAAAAACACCGCATGGATGTCATCAATGAGATCACCTCGGAGTTCAAATCCAAGGGCTCGTACACCCGTCAGATGTTTGATGGCTCGTATGTTGTCAAACTGGATCCGCCCGTGCCTGCTCGTGATGTTCCGAGTCTGAAGGGCAAGTTGGAGTCCAAGGCGGAGATCAACGTCGCGGAAATTGATCAGATTCAGAAAAATTCCGCCACTCCGTCCGATTCCGATTTTGGTCGCCAGTGGTCGTTTACCCACGAGCATGGCTCGCATATTCCCCCAGCGTGGGATGCCGGTGCGCGTGGGCAGAACCAAGTGATCGCTGTGGTTGACACTGGTATCACGCCCCACCCTGACCTTGAGGGCAAGATTCTTCCCGGCTATGACATGATCTCTGAGGATCAAGCTTCACGCGATCGGGACCCGGGCCGGGACGCTAACCCCAATGATGAGGGTGACTGGACTCGCCCGGGAATGTGCCGTGCTGATGACAATGGGGGCCCGTCGTCCTGGCATGGCACCCATGTGGCCGGTATCGCGGCAGCGAACACTGATAACGGCCAGGGGGTCGCTGGTGTTGCCCCCGATGCCCGTATCCTCCCCGTGCGTGCACTGGGTGCGTGCGGTGGTCGCCTCTCCGATATCGTTGATGGCATCGCCTGGTCTGCCGGCAAGCATATCGATGGGGTTCCCGACAACCCCAACAAAGCTAATGTTATTAACCTGTCCCTCGGTGGCGACGCGCCCCGCTGCTCCGCGCCATATCAGCGTGCTATTGACTTCGCTAATGAGCAGGGAGCTACGGTAGCTGTCGCAGCAGGCAATGACAACACCGATACTTCCTATACGCAGCCTGCTAATTGCAAGGGCGTCATGGTTGTGGGGGCAACAGGCCCTGAGGGGCACCGTGCTAATTACTCCAACTACGGTGACGCGGTTGACTTTGGTGCCCCAGGTGGAAACCACCTCCCGCGCGGTAGGCACGGTGGTGTGGTGAATGAAGAAGCTGGTATCTGGTCCACGGTGAACAAAGGTGAGACCGGACAAACTGAACCGGGCTACAGGTACCTGGACGGCACGTCAATGGCAACACCGCTCGTCGCTGGTGTTATCGCGCTGATCAAGAGTGCTAAACCAGGTATCACCAATCCTGAAATCGAGAAAATTCTGCGTAACACCGCCAGCCCCTACACCCAGGAGCCGGACGACAACTACGGCAACTCCTCATCGAAGACCCACCAGCTCGGCGCCGGTATTGTCAATGCACGTGCCGCTGTGTGTGCAGCCCAGGGCCGCAATGAGCACGAGTGTGGCGGTGCCGAGGAACCCCGCGAACCCGCACCAGGAGACGAAGCACGGTCGCGACGGTAAACACCTAATGTGACATCGCCCCGCCGTATGGTGGTGTGGCATGTGAATCCGCACCGGTTGGTGCCGCCGTTCCGCACGTCCCGCTGAGTATGTGAGCGCTCGGGGGGACGTGCGGTCGTTTGTGAGGCAGTATTAGACAGCTGGGGTGCCACCCCAGGGGTGGGGGAGAAGGATGGGAATTCAGGGCTGGCTGCCTGCCACATGATGTAGGTTGTCATTAGTGTCATTCCTCCCTCGGGCCATGATCTGGCCCCACTAACCCCCTTTAGGTGAACCATGACAAGACGGGCCAGAATACTGGCAGCCAGCGCTTTACTAACTCTCTCTACTGCTATCCCGGCGTACGCTGGGGAGGCTTTGGACACCTCATCGACATTGTCATGGGGCCCGTGCCCCGAAGGGTCAGGGGTGGTCGCACGCGCAACGTGCGCAACTTTTACCGTCCCGAAGGATTACGATGATCCGTCGGCCGGAACGATTGAACTCACCATGAGTAAAATCCCAGCCACGGGGAAAAAGAAGGGTGTTATCGCGGGTAACCCTGGCGGCCCCGGTGGCGACGCGCTCGGCATGTTCAGTGATCCCGCCGACGATGATCCAACATCACCTCGCGTTCGTCTCCCAGATAGCATTGGCAAAGACTATGACCTCATCGCAGTGGAACCCCGTGGATTAACCTGGGGCACTCCACTCAATTGCGAACCGCCGAGGACCTCGATGATGCCGGCCGCAGCACTGTATGAGGCCTGCGAATCCCACAACCCCGGGTATACGAAAACAGTGAACACCGCGAATACCGCCCGGGATTTAGAGGAAGCACGTAAGTATCTCGGGGAAAAGACCCTCAACTTATATGGGGTTTCCTATGGTGGGATACTGATGAGCACGTATGCGACGTTGTTCCCATCTTCAACACACAAAGTGATTCTTGATTCGAGCGCGTCGCCTCGCGACTGGGCCAATGACATGGCTGCGAAGCGACAACGGACTCGGCAGGAAGCGGTACGTGCGTTCTTTTCTTGGATAGCTGAGCAGGATGCGAAATACCACTTGGGGACAACCCCCCGTGAGGTGTATAGGTCTTTTGCCTCGGTAATTCGTGATGTCTACGGGGTGGCTCCCCCGGTTCGGCCACAGCCGGCTGGTCGCGACGATGTTCACGCAGTTCCGGATGATTATGCCGAGGCAGCAATAGGCTTGTTAAACACTGTCGATTCGCTGTCGTGGAAGGCTGGTCGTTTTATTGATGTTATGAAGATGTATGCTGGCCTGCTCCCCGTGGAGAATATAGGTGCGCCGACGTCGACCGCGGTCACTTCGTTATACGATCAAAAGACGTGGCCAGAGTTGGCACAAGCAGTCAGCGACGCCAAGGCTAAATCTCATCATGAAGGCTCCTTGCAAGAGCCGTCGAGGAAGCCTGGTTCGGGTGATAGTACCGATGCCCTCACCCCGGATATGCGTAAGCAGCAGGAAATCCAACAAAAGTTGGTTCAGGCCATGATGGTGCAAAGTAACGCTGTCATATGTAATGAGAATGCGACTCCACCCGATCACTCGAAGCTTCTTCCGTACCTTGGATCCCTTGTGGTGCCGGGGGATGCGCTTGAAGCGAATGACAACTTGATCGTCAGCGGTGCGTATTGTGGTGGTTGGCCGACAAACACGCCGTTCGCGCCAGTCTCTGGCCATCAGCTCACAGTTAAGCCCTTACATCTTGGTTATGATAAAGACACTGCGGTGTCGGAAACAGGGGCTCCTGACATGCGTGACGCGATGGGTGGGGAGCTTCACATCTATCACGGTTACAGCCACGGTGTTTTGATACAGGATGCTGATCTTGCTGCGCAAACAGTAGCCGACTACATGAACGAATAGGACGTTCTGGTGGCCATTCGTCCTCCGTACAATCGGGGGTGACTCTCCAGTGGTTGCCGCAAAAAAAGCTGGGTGTCTCATCTGCAATGCTCACGCGATGGAAGCAAGGGATGCCTCCAGATGCTCATGCTGCTGTGGCATTAGCGCGTATATATGGGGGTAGTCCCTTGCAAGCATTGGTGGCAGCGGGAGGGTTATACTTCCTCACGACGCCGGGGGGATTTCTCGCGAGGCTGAGGAGGGGGAGTGTATCCCCGTTGAAGATGTTCCTCTCGGTGAGCTTTTGGATGAGGTCAAGGTACGCATTCACGAGCTTGAATCCACCTTCGGGGATATTAATGTGCTGGATACTGTGCAGGGTGATCGGCGCATCAAGACTGAGAGAAGAAAACGAGGTTTTCTGCGGTGATGGTAACAATCCTTGGGCTTATCATTGTCGCTATAGGCATAGGAGCTGGATTTTTTCGCACGGCGTCTTTGGGGCGGTTCTTTACAAGTGGGACTCTACTTGTCGTGTCCTTGTCTTTAGCTCTTTTGTTGCGGATTCCCACCATCTCTGATAATTGGCTTGATCCACTTTAGGGCATTTCCTTGGTGTCTATAACCTTCCCGATGTTATTGCTCATGGGCTCGTTTTCGTTGCTATGGGAGCGGTTTTTTCCTACCTGGTGAAGGTTATTGATTCGAGCCGGTCGCTGGTTATTCCGCATGGTGTTCTTGTACTGATATGGCTGAGCACGCTTATTGTGTTTTGTGCATCTGGGGCGTGGGACCACCCAGTGGAGAATATCGTGAACGAGCCGTCTATGGGGGTCTATTCGGCGCTCTTTTCGCTTGCGATGCTGATTACGCACATGGTGTCAATAACCGTGGTTGCTCCTCGTTTTCGCGCGATATCTGGAATTGATTCGTGGCAGTTGTCTCTGATGGTGGGTGCTGTTAGTGGGGTGCTCGTATCGGTGCATAGGCTTGCAGTTATTGCATTTCCCACGCTAAAAGGCGTGTGGTATCAGCCCATCACATGGGTCCTGTCTCTTCTCGGCCTTGCTGGATATATTGTTGCGATAGCATTGGTTAATCGATTTCTGAAGCCAACCGATGGGCCGGCCTGAGTACTTCTTGTGGGGCGTTGGCTGGTTGTCACGTGTGTGGTTAGTCGAGGAGAACTCCAGGCGTAGATAATGATGATCTTTTCTTCGCTGTTGGAGCTCAATGGTTACTGAGGTTCAGGTAGTTCATCAATCCGGATCGAGATTGTGAGCCTCAGATGCTTTTCCAGCCAAGGCCGTAAAGATTCCTCTACACTGGCCGACGACACGATCGGAGCACATGAATACCACGACACACCCACGCCCCGCGTCGCGCCGGCCGCATGCCTTTCGCGATGCCTGGATTGTTGAGACCACCACAGGCCCCGTCAAAGGCCACCCAGAGACGGGTGTTGTTGCCTTTCGCGGTATTCCGTATGCGCAACCTCCACGGGGGGAGCTGCGGTTTCGTCGTGCCCAACCAGTAGAGCCATGGACAGAGTTGCTTATCGCTGCTCATCCCGGTGATTATTGCGCGCAATACCGTAACAGGACAGTGGGATGGGTGGGGTCCGAGGATTGTTTGTGGCTCAACGTGGTTGTCCCGGTTGCCAATGGTCACGATCGCGGACGCTCCGGCCGGTGGTGGCGTAGCTCGTTTGACCGCAGCGCGCGTCGTCCTATTGTCGTGTATTTTCACGGTGGGTCGAATGTTCACGGGTCAGCGAATGAGCCTTTGTTGACCGGCCAGTATTTCGCCCAAGCGATGGACGCTGTTGTGGTTGCGGTGAATTACCGGGTCGGCATGTTTGGCCAGTTGTCGCTCAACTACGCGGCTGGTGGGTCGTCGGCGACGGAGGCGGATTCGAACCCTGGTATTTCGGACCTTGTCATGGCGTTGCGGTGGATTCATGCCAATGCTGAGGCGTTCGGCGGGGATCCCAAGCGTATTACAGTGATGGGTGAGTCGTCGGGTGGTGCGATGGTGACAGCGCTGACCGCGGTTCCTGAGGTGAGGGGCATTATTGCGGGGGCTATTGCGCAATCTCCGCCTGTGGCGATGGTTCATTCACCGGTGGCTGCTGCCCGGTGGGCTGATCGTGCTCGGGCTTACAATCCTGCGCTGAGACGTGTGTCTGCCATGCGGGTGGCGGAGGTGACTGAGCACCTTAATAGATGTAATGACGATTACCTGGAGTTGTCAGGCCCGTTTGCCCCCACTATTGATGGTGACCTTGTTTCTCGTCACCCCTTGGCCATTGGCCGGTCATGCCCGGGAGGGAGCGTGAGGGATGATGGGACGCCTGCGCAGGAGATTCCGTTGCTGATCGGGACGAATGCTGATGAATACTTGGTGATGCGGTGGGAATGGATGTCGACCTCAGCGCAGCGAGCTCGTGTTCGGGAGTTTGCCGCACGTATTGGTGGGGATGCTCCTGATATTGTGGCTGAGTTTTACCGTGGGGGGAGGACCCGTGCGGATTGTGGCAGGTTCGCTGGTGATGCGTTGTTCTTTGCGTCAGCGACACAGTTAGCGTCGCGGTGGCCGGCTGGGCGTGCCTGGGTGTATCGGTTGGATATGGCGACTCCGTCGCTCCGGGTGTCGGGTTTAGGCGCTATCCATGCGTTGGATTTGCCGCTGCTTTTTGACCGTTATGACGCGGGCAAAGGGCCTACGGCGTTAGCGTTGGGCGGGAGGAAGACAATGCGTGCCACTGGCGTTGCTATGCAGAAGAGGTGGAAGAACTTTATTCACCGTGGTGATCCTGGGTATGCGCCTTTTAGTGAGGGGTATGCTACCCAGATTTTCGACGCTGGTGAGTGCACTGTGGAGGATCCGGCGGGTGAACGTCGTCGAGCATGGGCGAATGTTGATCTCATGGCTTCGGGCGCGGAGTGATCGTACGACAGCAGTTGGTGGTGCTCTGTGTATGGGGCGGTGGTTCATGTGTTGCACCTGGAGTCGGTGGGTGCATTTTGTTTGTTTTGGTTATTCCCCAGGTGGTGGTGACTGTGATGGTTGTCTGTGGCAGAAGAGAAGGTGGGGTTATGGCCCGGTAGGGTGTGTCCGGGCCGCCTGTGGTGTTACTTGCGGTTTTTGATGGTGCCGTAGTCGATTCCGCCGTGGGTGAGGGTTGGGTTGAGTGGCCATTGCCGTTTCCACGGTGCGCATTCGGATGATGGGAGGATTTGTTTCCAGGCGGGGTGGCGTGGTGAGTATGACGCCATTTCTTTTTCTTTAATCATGGAGTCGTATTGGTCAAGTGAGTCTTCGAGGGTGTTGGCGTTGAGGACAACTTCGCGCTCGTAGAATTGTGCTTGCCCTTTGATTCCTGGGATTTTCGACAGTTCGGGTTGCCATGAATCTGCTGCCATGCCGTTTTCGGAGGAGATCCACACGCCGTCGGGTGTGTTGATGCATAGGGAGTGGTTGCCGTCGGTGTGGCCGGGTGTCCACAGGAGGGTGATTCCGACTCCGATTTCGACGTCGCCTGTGAAGGTGGATAGGAGTTTCCTGTCGACGCCGCGCATGCCGTCTTTGACGTACCAGGAACTTTGCATGGGGTGTTGTGCTTCGAATGTTCCCAGTTCTGCTTCGTGGACGAGGAGTCGTGCGTGTGGGAAGAGTGGTTCGTATGCGGGTGATCCGGGTTCGGGGGTGGTGGATCCCATGATCATTCGTGGGTCTTGGACATGGAGGTGGTCGAAGGAGAGGTAGTCGACGTCCGTGTTATCCATTCCGAGGCTGGGCAAAATATCTTCTGGGTCGTTGAAGTATTTCGCCAACCATCGTTCTCCGCCCATTTTTTTGAGAGTGGACATGGTTCGGTTGAAGATTTTTGGTCCTTCACCTGCGCCGGTGAGGTTGTTGTAGAAGCCGGCTTTTTTGGAGCCGTCGGCAACGGTGGGTTCCCACACCAGGGTGCGTTCCGCTCCATTGAAGTCTTCGTACTGGATGATCAGCATTCGGTTGATGATGTTGATCATCGGGTTGAGGTGCATGGAGTAGTTCTGGAAGGCGTACTGGGCGGGGTAGGGCGCTGCTGCGATATCGAAGGATTTGACTCCGAGTACGGTGCCGCTGGTGGAGAACCGTTCGTGGTAGCGGCGTGCTGCTTCTCGGATGGCTTCCAATCTGTCGCCACGGGGCCAGGTGTCGTAGACGCCGTTGAATTCGGGGATTTCTCGGAATGTGGGTGGGTCAACCAGTTGGCGTGTGCGTTCAATGTCGGGGTCGTCGGCGTAGGGAAATGATGCGCTGGATTTCCAGTCGTCCACGCGGCCGTGGGGGGTGGCCTTGTTGTCGGTCTGGGACATAGACATGCCTTCCTTTAGTTTCTGGAAACTAATGTTTCCAAGAGGCTACCAGTTGGAGGTGTGGTTATGTAGGGTTTTGTCCATTCGCGACGCGGGGCAATGAGGCTGGCCAATAATGGTGGCGCCCACAATGTGAGTAGCGTAGGTGAGCGCCTCGACGGGACCGGAGTTCTATAGACGAACTTTACGGTGAGTAGTGAGCTTCGCGTTAACAAATCGAATTAACCAATGGGGAGCGAAATGGGAGCCCAGATACAGCATCTTCGCTTGCATCCCGACAGGATGATGGGGTTCGGCTGGTGTCCGACGGGATGACTCCGCTACCGCGGTGATGGCGGCGGCGATATCGTTCGCCGAGAGTTTAACACCCATTCGTTTAGTGCCCCCTGTCTCCACACCAGTCAGCATGCCTGTTTTGGCGTACAGAGGGCAGACAGAACTCACGGTGATATCATCCTGATCCCATTCGAGATCTAGCGCTTCCGTGATACCGCGAACCGCAAATTTTGTGGCTGAATACACAGCCATATCCGGCGTGCCGTAAATCGCAGCTGCTGATGCCACGTTAATGAGGCGCGCGCCGGGCTGAGCGCACAGCCACGGGTAGCTGGCCCGGGCGCCGAAGAGTACGCCTTTAACGTTGACATCGACGAGGCTGGCATCCTTGTCAAAGGAACCGGCGGTGACAAAAGGTCCACCGTAGAGGATGCCGGCGTTGTTGATGAGGACGTCGAGGCGCCCACCGGTGGTGTGGGAAAATTCGTTGAGTGCGTGGTGCCAGGAATCTGGATGAGTGACATCAAGATGGCCGGTGTGGATGTTGTGATGGGTAGCCCAGTCAAAGTCGTTGCTGATGTCGTAGGCGCCAACGATCCAACCGTGGTTGGCCAATAGTTGTGCTGTTGCTCTGCCGATGCCCTGAGCAGCTCCAGAGATGAATACTGTGCGGGTCATAGCGCTAACGGTACTCACACTCATGTGAGGGTGGGGTGCATTTCGTCAATTATTTTTTCATGGAAAATAAAACGTCGTCTGTGCTGCGTATAGCCCGCGGTGTGCAGGGGTGGCCTTGGTGTTTATGATGTCGGCGCACCCACTGGTGGTTCCTCTTTGGCTGTTAATGTGTGTCCGTCTTCCCAGTGGCCCTCGCCGGCGTCCCACGTTGCTGTGTCGAGGATTCCCGCACGCTTGGCAACGATGGTTGCTGTCACGGATTGGCCGGTAACGTTCACGGCGGTGCGTCCCATGTCGATAATCGGTTCGATGGCTAGTAAGAGGCCGACGCCGGACAATGGTAGGCCGATTGTCGATAGGGTCAAGGTCAGCATTACTGTCGCGCCGGTTGTGCCGGCGGTTGCGGCGGATCCGATGACAGAGACGGCAATGATGAGCAGGTAGTCTGTGAAGCCCAGTGGTATGCCGTAGAACTGTGCCACGAAGATTGCAGCGACGGCGGGGTATACCGATGCGCAGCCGTCCATCTTGGTGGTTGCGCCGAGTGGTATGGCGAATGATGCGTACTCGGATGGCACGCCCATGCGTTGTTCGGTGACGCGCTGGGTGACGGGCATGACTCCCATTGACGAGCGGGTGACAAAACCGAGGCTGGTGACGGGCCAGACACGACGGTAGAACCCGGTGACGGAGATGCCGTTTGCGGCCAGCGCGGCCGGGTAGATGATGACCATGACGATGGCGAGTCCGATGTAGATTGCTATGACAAATTTGCCGAGTGAACCCAGGGCGCCCCATCCGTAGTTTGATACTGCGTGTCCGATCAGGGCAGCTGTGCCGATAGGTGCGAGGCGAATGATCCACCATAGGACGGTGTGGACGATGGCGAGTACGGACTCGTTGAACCGTAGGAATGGTTCCGCGGTGCGGCCAGTCTTGACGGCGGCAATGCCAATGGCGAGGGCGATGACCAGTAACTGGAGCACATTGAATGAGAGATCGATGTCGTGTCCGTTCGCTGACTCTGTGGTTCCGAGGCCCAGAATGTTCGATGGGACGATTCCTTCAATAAAGGCAAGCCAGCTACCGGTGTGTGACGGTTCTGCTGCGGTGGAGGCGTCGATGCTGGTTCCTGTGCCGGGTTTGAGGATTAATGCGACGGCGATGCCGGTGAGGACGGAGAAGAACGCGGTCATGGCGAACCAGACGAGGGTGCTGACCGCGAGCTGTGCGGCATTGGTTACTTTGCGTAGATTTGCCACGGAAGTGATGACTGCGGTGACGACGAGTGGTGGAATCATCACTTTGAGTAGTTGGACATATGCGCTGCCTGTTGTATCCAGGGCGATGGCGAGCCATGAGTCACTGTGTTCGGTGCTGGTGTTTCGAGCGATGAATCCGAGGATAAGGCCAATGAGGAGGCCTGCGAAAACTTGGGCTCCAAATCCGGTCAACCAGCCGGGAAGCAGCGTGTTTTTTGTGGCGACGGTAGCTGTCTCGCCATTGTGAGGCGATTCGGCCATGGGAGCTCCTTTGTGGTGTGGTTGGTTGTGTGAAGGTGGGCTCGGGGTGATGTGGGCATCCATGAGGAAATATGGAGAGACTGGTCTGTCTATTGATTGTCGCCGCACATGTTACGTTGTTGTGCCTGTCGTTCCAACCACGGGTGTGAAAAAACTATTCCGGGGGCGATGATGGTTCGCTCATCGTCGACGTTAATTTAGTACGGATTGACCGATGAGCTGTGTGTATTCACCCTCGTATCGTGAAGGATTGAGGGGAATGCACGCTGTGGGCACTCGGTGCGGCTACACACGCGGCAGCCGGGTCCGATGGGGGTAGCGGCGGCAAGGTCGGACAGATCGAGACCTTCGGCATAGACAGTGCGTTCTGCATGGCGAGCCTCGCATCCCAAGCCGATGGCAAAAACCTTCCCCGGTTGACCAAAGCGGCGCCGATAGTGTTTCACAGTGCGAGCGACCCACATGTAGCTGCGCCCATCAGGCATTTGAGCCAATTGGCGCATCACTTTTCCGGGATACGAAAAGGTTTCGTACACATTCCACAGGGGGCATGTACCACCGGAGTGGGTGAAGTGAAAACCTGTCGCTGACTGCCTCTTGGAGACATTCCCGGCCCGATCGACACGGACGAAAGTCCAGGGAATTCCTCGAAGTTTGGGGCGCTGAAGGGTGGAGAGACGGTGGCAGATGGTTTCGTATCCCATGCCAAACGCGGTGGACAGGTATTCAATGTCGTATCCAACGCGTTCTGCGTGTGAATGAAAATTGGTGTACGGCAGGAGTAATGCTGCAGCGTAGTATGTCGCGGCGCCCCTCACGGCGAGGTGTCGTGATTCGTCAGAGGTGAACCGCGAGTCATTGTTGACCAGGGAGTGGAGGTGATTTCCGACTTCGAGGTAAGCGAGTTCGGTGGCCATCCGGAATGCTTTTTGTCCGGATGTGAGGTGGGCATCGATGGTGAGGACACCGCGTTCGGGGGAGAAGCGATGTTGTACCATGCTGTCGTTGCCGTCGAGGTGCGATATGTATCGGATATCGACGCCGTATGTCGAGGTTAATCGTGTTGCGACGCAGTCTTCGACGTGGTTGATATTGGTGAGTCCGAGTCCTAGTGTGCTGGCGAGTTTTTCTGCTGCAACGTCGAGGGAATCAATATAGTTTTGTCGTGCGTAGAAGAAGTCTCGTACTTCTTCGTGGGGCATGGTGAGTGCGTCGGTTCCGGTGGAGGAGTCGGCGACATCTGAGCGGTTGCGTTCTTCTGTGACCAGCGATAATTTGTCTGAGACGTTGCGGTATCGGCGGTGAATGTCCACTAATGTTCGCGCTAGGTCGGGGTGTGAGCGGACGAGATCTGCGACTTCGTGAATGTCGATACTCGTCGGGCAGACCTCTCGGTCTAGTGTGATGTCGTGAACCTCAGCGACAAGACGGGAATCGTCATCGCGAGAAAAGAAAGCCTCATCGATTCCGAACACATGGGTGATTTTCCGGAGAACCGATGAGGTCAGTGGCCTGGTGTCGTTTTCAATTTGATTAACGTAACTGGCCGAGAGTCCGAGAGTGTGTGCAAGCGTTGCTTGGCTGAGCTCCCGTTCTTTTCGGAGCTGTTTGAGACGCGTTCCAACGAATACTCGTGGGGGCGCATCCCTGTGAACTCCAGTGGTCATGCGACAACAATAGGGCGTCGCCGATGACAATGTGGTGTTTTGTCCAGTTTTCCCGCCAGGGTGTGCCTGACGGGGCGGTGTAGAACAACCCCAGAAGGGATTAGTGGAATTGGCCTTCCTCGGTGGAACCCTTCAGGGCGACCGTGGAGGAGTTCGGGTCGACGGTGGTAGCAACCTTGTCGAAGTAGCCGGCGCCGACCTCACGCTGGTGCTTAACAGCGGTGAAGCCGCGCTCCTTGGCAGCGGCGAACTCGCGGTTTTGTAGGTCCACGAAAGCGGTCATCTGCTCGCGGGCGTAGCCGTAGGCCAGGTCGAACATGGAGTAGTTGAGGGCGTGGAAGCCGGCGAGGGTGATGAACTGGAACTTGAAGCCCATCTTGCCCAGCTCGTTTTGGAACTTCGCGATCTCGTCCTTCTCCAGGTGGGAGGACCAGTTGAACGAGGGGGAGCAGTTGTAGGCCAGGAGTTGATCGGGGAATTCTTCGTGGACGCTGTCGGCGAATTTCTTGGCTAGCTCCAGGTCAGGGGTGCCGGTTTCCATCCAGATGAGGTCGGCGTACGGTGCGTAGGACTTGGCACGAGCAATGCAGGGCTCGATGCCGCTTTGTACGTGGTAGTAGCCCTCAGCGGTGCGGTCGCCTGTGATGAACTTCTGGTCGCGTTCGTCAACGTCGGAGGTGATCAGTGTTGCAGCCTCGGCGTCGGTACGAGCGACGATCACGGTGGGGGTGTTGAGGACGTCGGCGGCAAGGCGTGCCGATGAGAGGGTGCGGATGTGCTGCTGGGTTGGGATGAGAACCTTGCCGCCCAAGTGGCCACACTTCTTCTCGGAAGCGAGCTGGTCCTCCCAGTGGGTACCGGCGGCGCCGGCTTGGATCATGGCCTTCTGAAGTTCGAAGACGTTGAGGGCGCCGCCGAAGCCTGCTTCGGCGTCAGCAACGATCGGGACCAGCCAGTTGTCGACGGCGGTGTCGCCTTCGATGCGTGCAACCTCGTCGGCGCGCAACAGTGCGTTGTTGATGCGGCGGACGATCTGTGGAACGGAGTTTGCGGGGTAGAGCGACTGGTCCGGGTAGGTTTGAGCAGCCAAGTTGGCATCGCCGGCGACTTGCCAGCCGGATAGGTAGACGGCTTTGAGTCCGGCGCGGACCTGTTGGACGGCCTGGTTACCAGTGAGGGCGCCGAGTGCGTTGATGTATCCGTCGCCTTCTTCGTGGATGGTCTTGAACAGAATTTCTGCTCCGCGACGTGCGAGGGTGTTTTCCTCGACAACGGTGCCCTGGAGTTCTTCGACGTTCTCAGCCGTGTAGTTGCGGGTAATGCCTTTCCATCGAGGGTTGGTGTCCCAATCCTTCTTGATTTCTGCAGCGGTACGCGCCTGTCCAACGTTAGACATGGTGTTCCTCCTGTGAGGTCTTAGTTGTGGCTAAGTTTTGCGACGATGACACCCACGTATCGGGCTAAATCCGTGCGAGACCGGACATTGCATTGTTAGTGAATGTCTGTGTAACCGGCGGCCGTGGTGGCCGTGCTGGCGTAATATCCACCATGGACGATGTGAAAACCCACGTCAATGAGTTTTCGAATCATATCTTTGTGCGGGGGTGGGTTAATATTTTGCAAATCTTGCAAACCTACGGAACCGTATGTTGTACGTCACAATTGTGAGCACCGGGGATGAGCTGCGGTAATCCAAAATATAACTTTCGCTACTCCAAACTATGGCGTGAATCACGCGCACATGTTTTGTGCATCACACAGAAAATCAGTGGGGGGACCACCAGAGATATCTCGTGCGGATTACGGAAAAACTGTTTCCCCCTACGCCTAACTCCCATAGGGTTGGGCACATCACCGAGAACAATTGCCGCTCCGAAGGAGAAGCCATGACTGACGCAGTCCCTACCGCCGACACCACCCCCCGCACCGAGGTAGCTGGTCTCCAGGTAGCAACCACTCTCTACACCTTCATCACCGACACCGTCCTCCCCCGCACCGGCCACGACCCAGAGAAATTCTGGGCCGGTTTCGCCGACATCGTGACCACCTACACCCCCCGCAACAAGGAACTTCTCGCCCGCCGCGACGAACTCCAGGCCAAACTCGACGAATGGTACACACAACACCCCGGCGAGCAGGACTTCAACGAGTACGAAGCCTTCCTCCGCGACATCGGATACGTGGTGAACACCGATGAGGACTTCGACATTGACCCTGCTGGTATTGACCCCGAGATCGCCGAGACCAGTGGCCCACAGCTGGTGGTCCCCGTGCTCAACGGACGTTTCGCGCTCAACGCTGCCAACGCGCGATGGGGATCCCTCTACGACGCACTCTATGGCACCGATGCAATCCCGGAAGACGGAGGCGCCGACAAGGGCACCGGCGGCTACAACAAAGTCCGCGGTGACAAAGTTATTGCATGGGCGCGTGACTTCCTGGACAAGGCTGTGCCGCTAGCTGATGCCTCCCATCACGACGTCACCCGCTATGACGTCTCTGACGGCTCCTTCGTCGCCTATGTCAACGACGACAAGCATGAGCTCACAGAGCCTGACGTATACGCAGGCTACGCCGGCGACAAGACGAAACCGACGTCGATCCTTCTCCGCCACAACGGCCTCTACATTGACATTCTCATCGACCCTGAATCCCCCATTGGCTCGACGGATAAAGCGGGAGTCAAAGACGTCATCCTCGACGCTGCCGTGAGTACATTGATCGATTTCGAGGACTCCGTTGCTGCCGTCGACGCCACCGACAAAGTACTCGGATACAGCAACTGGTTCGGGCTTAACACCGGCGAGCTGGAAGAAGAAGTCACCAAAGGCAACACCACGTTCACCCGCCGACTCAATCCGAACCGTGAATACGTGAGCCCCACCGGTGAGTCCTTCACCGTTCACGGCCGCACGTTGATGCTCACCCGTAACGTTGGCCACCTCATGACGAACCCAGCCATCCTCCTCGACGACGGATCCGAAATCTTCGAGGGAATCATGGACACCGTCATCACCGCTGTGTGCGGTATCCCAGGCATCGACAAAGACAACCCTCTGTACAACTCCAGCACCGGCTCCATCTACATCGTCAAGCCCAAGCAACACGGCCCCGAGGAAGTGGCATTCACCAACGACCTGCTCGGTGCCACAGAGAAACTGCTCGGCCTCCCCGAGTACACCATCAAAGTGGGCGTCATGGACGAAGAGCGCCGCACCACACTCAACCTTGACTCCTGTATCAAAGCCGTATCCAAGCGCCTAGCCTTCATCAACACCGGATTCCTCGATCGCACCGGCGACGAAATCCACACGTCCATGGAAGCCGGCCCCATGATCCGCAAAGCACACATGAAAGCCGCACCGTGGATGCAAGGCTATGAGGACAACAACGTCGACACCGGCATCGCCCACGGCCTGCTAGGCAAAGCCCAAATCGGTAAGGGCATGTGGGCCAAAACCGAACTCATGGGGGAGATGCTGGACGAAAAGATCAACCAGCCGAAGGCCGGCGCCACCACCGCATGGGTTCCGTCCCCCACCGGCGCAACACTGCACGCCACGCACTACCACCTTGTCGACGTCTTCGCCATCGACGAAGAACTCCGCAAAGCAGGCCGCCGCGACAACTACCGCGACCGCCTCACCGTGCCCGTCTCCCCCGACGGACAGTGGAGCGACGACGAAATCAAAGAAGAAGTGGACAACAACTGCCAGTCCATCCTCGGCTACGTGGTTCGCTGGGTGGAGCAGGGCGTCGGCTGCTCCAAGATCCCGGATATCCACAACATTGATCTCATGGAAGACCGCGCGACACTGCGCATTTCCTCACAGCTCCTCGCCAACTGGGTCCGCCACGGCATCATCACCGAAGACCAGGTCATCGAGTCGCTCAAACGCATGGCGACAGTCGTCGATAAACAGAATGAGGGCGACGCCGCCTACCGGCCCATGGCCCCCGACTACGACAACTCGATTGGATGGCAGGCCGCAAAAGACCTCATCCTCGATGGCACCACGTCACCCTCCGGCTACACCGAGCCAATCCTGCACCGGCGCCGCCGCGAGTTCAAAGCACGCGAAGGTATCGCGTAACACCCGGGCACCGTGTGCATGACGTGATGTCGTTCATCACACTGTAGCCCCGCAGACTGAGGAACACCCGGTGCCCATGCGCCGGGCTACGAGAATCGCCGTATGTCACTGCCTGATCAATGTAACCTCGTACGTAGACGGTGAACGTGTAGGAGAAAGGCAACATGCGGTGACTCCATCAACAGATAAACCGACGCTTCATGACCTTCTAAGCTTCAAGGTCATCCTCTTTGATCTCGACGGTGTTCTGACACCCACGGCAAACCTTCACCAGCAGGCCTGGGCCACGATGTTCCAGGCCTTCCTTGCCGAACGTGGCGAACGCGCATACACCGATCAGGATTACTTCACCTACCTGGATGGACGTCGACGAGACGAAGCCATCCAGGCCCTCCTCGACTCCCGCGGCATTACCGTGCCCTTTGACAGAGCGGATGCGGGTGAGGACGGGGACGACGACCCCGCAGACAACACCATCACAGGCCTGGGAATGCGGAAAAACCGCGATTTCCTCGACCTTCTCACGCGCGGGATCACACCATATCCAGGATCACGTCGCCTCGTAGATGCCATCAACGACCACAACACATCGTGTCTCTCCGACCCGACGCACATGGGCGTGGTGTCGTCGTCGAAAAATGCTCCGGTAGTACTGGAATCTGCCGGTCTTACTCACTATTTCCCCCACATTGTCGATGGGACAACTGCGGAGGAGAAAAACCTAAAGGGCAAGCCTGCACCCGATACCTATATCTACGGTGCCGAACTATTCGGCCTAAGCCCCGCCGACGCTGTCATCGTGGAGGACGCCACCAGTGGTGTCGCCGCTGGAAAAAACGGCGAATTTGGATATGTTCTCGGCGTTAACCGTGGCGCAGGTGAAGACGCCTTACGAGCATCTGGCGCCCACGCTGTCGTCAATGATCTGGCAGAACTGATGTAAAAGTATTCCCCGCCCACGGAACCACCACCCGTCTCATTCTACGTCCCGTGCGTGATGACACGACCCCCGAGGAGAGCACATTGAGCCCGAAGGCATCTCAAGCGACGTCAGAAGCATTTCTTGCCGCCCGCCGCCACGGACATAAAAACCACCAGGGCTCGCCACACGGCCACCACGACGGGCTACTAGCACGCGCAGACGGACACCACCACGGCGTTGACCCCGAAGCCATGATTGACCGCGACAACAACCCGGTCGACCCATGGCGGCTCATCGAACGCGTCCCCAACCGCATGGACCTGGGAGTATCAGAATCCATATTCGCCCTCTCCAACGGCTACCTCGGCATGCGCGCTAACCCTGCCGAAGGACGCGACTCCGCCCATCACGGCACCTATGTCAATGGGCTCCACGAAACATGGAATATTCGCCACGCGGAAGACGCCTACGGGCTCGCACGCAAGGGGCAAACCTTAGTCTCAGCCCCCGATGCGAAGGCAATGCGCCTCTACATTGATGACGAACCACTCCGCCTCGGAAACGCTGACATCGACAACTATGAACGCGTCCTCGACTTCCGCGACGGCCTCCTGCGACGATCCCTCACCTGGCGCACCCCCTCTGGCAAACGTGTGCGCGTCACCACTGACCGGATGGTGTCATTCCAAGAGAAACACCTGGCCATCATGAGCCTCGAGGTTGAACTTCTTGACGACGATGCTGCCGTCGTCATCTCGTCGGAAATGCTGAACCGCCAAGATGGGGAAGACGAGTACTGCGGCAATGACGCCGAACGTGGTGCAGACGTGAACAGCGCCGCGGACAAAGATCCTCGCCAGGGGGAGACGATTGATGAACGCGTCCTCATTCCCACGTTCCGCGCACACCCGGCCCCCGGACGGGCGACCCTGGGGTATCGGTGTGCCGCGTCCGGTATGACTGTGTCATGCAGCATGGATCACCGGCTTACGGTTGATATGCCAGAGTCAGAATCCGCCACGGCTGGTGATGACGCTGGTGTTGAAGTCGATGCCCGCGTACGTGACGATCACGCCCGCGTGGTCTACCACTTGAACGGGAAGCAGGGGATGGTCATCCGCCTGGAAAAGTTCGTGGCGTACCACTCGTCGCGGCATGTTGCCGCTGAGGAACTAGCGTTCCGCTGCGCACGCACGATCAACCGTGCCATGCAGATCGGTTTTCCTACATTGCACCACAATCAGCGAGAATGGCTTGACGCGTTCTGGAAGCGTTCTGACGTCGAAATTTCTGGGCATCCTGCTATTCAGCAAGCTGTACGGTGGAATCTCTTCCAGCTGGTTCAAGCCTCGGCCCGAGCTGATGGTCATGGTGTTCCTGCGAAAGGAATGACGGGCTCTGGCTACGGCGGGCACTACTTTTGGGACACGGAGATCTACGTTATGCCGTTCCTGAGTTACACGAACCCATCGTTTGCGCGGAATGCGATGCGTTTCCGTTTCCTCATGCTTCCAGCAGCTCGTGATCGTGCCCGCGAGCTCTCCCACGATGGGGCGCTCTTCCCATGGCGCACGATTAACGGGTTGGAATCTAGTGCATACTACGCGGCGGGAACTGCCCAGTACCACATCGATGCCGACATTGCCTACGCTCTGATGAAGTATGTTTACGCCTCCGGCGATACTGACTTTCTTCTGCGCGAAGGTATCCACATCTTGGTTGGCACAGCCCGATTCTGGATGTCGCTTGGCTTTTTTGACCGTGATGGCGAGTTCAACATTCACTCGGTGACCGGGCCTGACGAGTACACCACCGTCGTGAACAACAACTTGTACACCAACGTCATGGCGGAATATAACTTGCGCGTGGCTGCGGATGTTGTTCGTCAGATGAAGGCTGACCGGCCACATGACTACGCTGATGTGGCTAAACAGTATGGCTTGGATGATGAGGAAGTTGATCTGTGGGAGGATGCCGCTGAGCGCATGCATGTCCTGGTGGATCCAAAATTGGGGATTCACCCGCAGGATGATCAATTCCTGGAGAGGGAGCGGTGGAATCTCGATGATCCGGTTGTTGGCCCGAAACGTCCGCTGCTGCTGCATTACCATCCGTTGACCATCTACCGGTACCAGGTCATTAAGCAGGCAGACGTGGTGTTGGCGCTATTTTTGCGTGGTAATCGGTTTACTCGGGAAGAAAAGCTGGCTGACTATAACTATTACGACGAATTGACCACAGGTGATTCGACACTCTCTGCGGTCGTTCAATCTATTGTCGCTGCTGAGCTTGACTTGAAAGAGAAGGCGATGGATTTTTTCCTCCGCGGTCTCTATGTTGACCTTGGCAACCTGCATGCCAATACTAAGGACGGTGTGCATATCGCCTCCACGGGTGGTGTATGGTCCGCGCTTGTCTATGGTTTTGGTGGTTTCCGGGACTACGAGGGTCGTTACAGTATCAATCCACGTTTGCCTGATGGCTGGGAAGAACTTGTTTACCGCATTACTCTTCATGGTTGTCGGATTCGTGTCGCTATCCGGCGTCATTCCGTTGAGCTTGTTGTGGAGGAGGGGCTTCACGATGTGGGGCCGATTGATGTTGGTGGGCGTGAGGTTGTGGTGACGCATGAGCCGATGACTATTGCTTTACCCGGTGATCGGACATCGGGCGAGGACTGAGTCGTCTTCCCCCGGCCGGGGGTGGTTGCATGTCGTGACATGATGGCGGTGACATGACTACATCATGGTTGAGGGTAGGCTAACGGTCTTTTTTATGGAAAGGAAACCGTATTAACCTTGCAGGCCAACGGTGAAAATAAAACAAAATTTTTACCCTGACAAGCCGGCCTAACGAATGGGGTGACCATATAGTTGCCGGGGCTCGACCGCGACCACCTGTGGCGTGCATCACGCAACGGGGGTGCAAGTGGAGTGCACCTCCCTCCGCGTCGTACAGTAATGCTGACACTGGAGGTGCCATGACTGTTAAAAACGCGAACCGTGACGCCGTTGCTCACGGTAAAATAACGACGGAGCCGCTCCGTGATAAGCCGGCCTTCCCGTCGTGGGCCATGAAGCTGACGATGGCGATCACAGGCATAATTTTCGGCCTTTTCGTGCTCGTCCATATGATCGGCAACTTAAAAATATACATGGGGGCGCAGCATTACGACGACTACGCAGAATTCCTGCGTACAATGCTTGAACCTTTACTTCCCCGCGAAGGTATCCTATGGATCTTCCGAATGGTCCTACTCGCCTGCCTGGTCCTACATGTGTACTGCGGCATTGCCCTGCACGGACGTGCTCGGAAATCACGAGGCAAATTCCGCCGAACCGGCCTCGTCACCGGCATGAACACCTTTGCCGCGCGCTCCATGGTCGTCACCGGCCTCGTCCTGCTGCTGTTCATCATCTTCCACATCTTGGACCTGACGATCGGCGTCCGACCCATCGGATCCAACGAATTTGAGGAGAACACCGCAGGCCATGCCCACGCCTACGCCAACCTCATCCACAGCTTTGAACGCCCGGGCGTTGCCATTTTCTACATCCTCGCCATGGTGATTTTGTTCGTCCACCTGTCCCACGGCATCTGGACTGCTATTTCGGACCTCGGAATAACCGGACACCGGTGGCGCCAGGCCATGCTGCTGATCGCCTACATAGTTCCAGCCATCATTATGATCGGCAACATTTCGATTCCCGTCGCTGTCCTGACCGGCGCGATATCACTGTAGGCGGAGGTTACACAACATGAGTGCAGTTATTCACAACCCCCACAATCAGGGTCCGGACTTCGATTACGACGCGGCGGTCAACGCCTTCACTGCCCCTGAATCATGCGTCCCCGGGGTGACCCTCGGCTCCACGCTGAAAGACAACGCACCCCACCTGCCTGGACTCTCCCAGGCCGACCAGTGGGATTATGCAAAAGAACACTTCAAACTGGTATCGCCCCTGAACCGTAAAAAGTTCACGGTCCTCATCGTTGGTACCGGTTTGGCGGGCGGAGCAGCAGCAGCAGCTCTTGGCGAACTGGGCTATGACGTCAAAGTATTCACCTACCACGATGCACCCCGCCGTGCTCACTCCATCGCGGCCCAGGGCGGTGTGAACTCGTCCCGCTCAAAGAAACTAGACAACGACTCCACCTACAACCACACTAAAGACACGGTGAAAGGTGGCGACTACCGTTGCCGCGAAAACGACTGCTGGCGCCTCGCAGGGGAATCCCCCCGCGTTATTGACCACATGAATGCCGTAGGCGCACCGTTTTCCCGGGAATACGGCGGAACGCTGGCCACCCGTTCCTTCGGCGGTGTCCAGGTTTCCCGCACCTACTACACCCGTGGACAAACAGGCCAACAGCTGCAGCTGGCCACCACGGCAGCACTGCAACGCCAGATCGGTGCCGGCTCCGTCGAGATCTTCACTCACAGCGAGATGATGGACCTCATTATTGACGACGGCCGCTGCCAGGGCATCGTCACCCGTAACCTGATCACCGGCGAACTCACTGCCCACACCGGCCACGCCGTGATCCTGGGCACGGGCGGCTACGGCAACGTCTACTACATGTCGACGCTCGCGAAGAACTCCAACGCATCAGCCATCATGCGTGCATATGAGCAAGGTGCCTATATGGCATCGCCATCGTTCGTGCAGTTCCACCCCACGGGCCTCCCCGTGAACTCCGAATGGCAGTCGAAAACCATTCTGATGTCGGAGTCGCTGCGCAACGACGCTCGCGTCTGGACGCCAAAGAAGGAACACGACGACCGCAACCCTAATGACATCCCGGAGGACGAGCGCGACTACTTCCTGGAGCGCCGCTACCCAGCATTCGGTAACCTCGTACCGCGCGATATCGCCTCCCGTGCAAACTCGCAACAGATCAACGCAGGGTTCGGTGTGGGCCCCTTGCACAACTCCGTGTACCTGGATCTACGCGACGCCATCCAGCGCTTCGGTAAGGACGTGATCAAGGAGCGCTACGGCAACTTGATCCAGATGTACGAAGAAACCATCGGTGAATCCGCGTATGAGACACCAATGCGTATTGCGCCGACCTGTCACTACACGATGGGTGGCCTGTGGACCGACTTCAACGACATGACCAATATCCCAGGCCTCTTTTGCGCTGGGGAAGCATCCTGGATGTACCATGGCGCGAACCGCCTTGGAGCAAATTCACTGCTGTCGGCGTCGATCGACGGGTGGTTCACCCTACCTTTCACCATCCCGAACTACCTGGCACCTTTGCTGGGCACGAAGGTCCTGCCGGCCGATTCCCCTGCGGCACAGAACGCCGTTGAACGCTCCAAGCAGCGCATCAACAAGCTGATGAGTATCCAGGCGAAAGACCCCCACGGGCCAGAATATTTCCACCGCAAACTCGGCGACATCCTCTACTTCTCGTGCGGCGTGTCCCGCAATGTCGAACACCTGGAAAAGGGCATCAAAGATATCCGCGAACTGCGCAAAGAGTTCTGGGAAAACCTTCACATTCCCGGGAACGTCGATAACCTCAACCAGGTTCTCGAATACGCCAACCGTGTTGCCGATTACATGGACCTCGGCGAGCTCATGTGTGTCGACGCCATGGACCGCGACGAATCCTGCGGTGCGCACTACCGCGACGACCACCTCTCTGAGGACGGCGAAGCAGAGCGCGACGACTCCACATGGTGCTTCGTCTCTGCCTGGGAAGGTAATGGCGAAGGAAAGTTCATCCGCCATGCTGAGCCTCTGTACTTCGACCGCATCCCTCTGATGACAAGGAACTATAAGTAATGAAACTGCATCTAGAGATCTGGCGTCAGGCGGGCCCCGAATCCGAAGGGCATTTCGAATCCGTCGATGTCAACGACGCCGTCGAGCAAATGTCCATCCTTGAACTACTTGACCACGTCAATGAGGGCTACATCGAACAAGGCAAAGAACCATTCGCCTTCGCCTCTGACTGTCGTGAAGGCATCTGCGGTACCTGCGGGTTGACCATCAACGGCCGCCCGCACGGGCCAGACAAGAACAAGCCGGCCTGCCAGCAGCGCCTCTTTAATTTCACTGACGGCGACACCGTCAAGATTGAACCACTACGGTCCGCGGCATACCCAGTCATCAAAGACATGATCGTCGACCGCTCCGCACTGGACCGTGTCTTAGAACAGGGCGGATTTATCTCAGTCATGGCCGGTACCGCACCCGACGCCGACTTCTTGCCCATGAACCACGCTGACGCGGAGAAAGCCCTCGACTTCGCGGCATGCATTGGCTGTGGAGCCTGTGTCGCTGCTTGCCCGAATGGTGCTGCTCACCTCTTCACCGGAGCGAAGCTGGAACACCTCAAACTCATGCCGCTGGGTAAGCAGGAGCGCGGCAAACGAGCCCGGAAGATGGTCGACAACCTGGAAACCACCTTCGGCCCGTGCTCACTCTTTGGTGAGTGTGCCGACGTGTGCCCGGCTGGCATTCCGTTGACCGCCGTCGCCGCGATCACGAAAGAACGCACTCGCGCGGCATTACGGAACAAGGATAAATAGGGCTATAGTTCCGTAGTCCCCCAATGGCGGCGCGTAGGTAGTTGTGACCATAAGCCGCTACACTGAGAGTCGTACTCGATGGCCCCCTGTGACACAGGTCGTGAAAGGTAAAGTTATGTCTTCGTCTGAGGTTCAATTTGACGGTGAACCACACTACATTGAAGGCTACGTCCCAGTATCCCTGGACTCACCGCATTCCTCGCTGCACAGCAGCAAGACATGGTCGGGGATGGGCCTCATCCTCGCCTCACTCGCTCTCTACGGCGTCGGCATATTCGGTTTGGCCACTGAAATTTTCGGTGGCCAAGAATGGTCGACCTATTTGCTCTACGGCGGGTTCATCAGCGGAACTATCTGCCTTTTCCTCGGATTCGGCCTCATTCATGCGGGTCGCGCACCCTACCGTGAGTACGTGAAACGCACTGGCCGCATCCACTAAACTTCCTCATTGCAGAACCGCTGGAGGTATTCACATCCTAAACACCTCCGCCCGCGCCACCTTCCTCACGGGGGTGGCGTTGTTTTATCAGCTGCGAACTCCAGGATCACACGAGGGCTCAGTACCTGAGGCTGCCGGGCACCACCATCGTTAATAGTGGCATCGCGTCTCGCCCGGACGGGCCATAGCGTCATTACAGGTGCAGCACAAACTGGCACAATAGACGAGGTGACTCATTCTCGAACCCGACATCCGCGATCACCACGCACCACCCCTGACGGCCCAACGCCTCCACCGCGCGCGACCAGGGATACTCTTCCACCGGTGAGTGACGAGGCGGAGCGCCGACGAGAATTACAGAAATACAAAGCCATTGCCACCGGGCTACTTATCGTGGCAACCGTCATCTACCTTTTCTGCCGATGGTCGGAGCAAGACTCGGATGCCACCTGGATCGGCTATGTCCGTGCAGCCTCCGAAGCGGGGATGGTTGGTGCGCTGGCGGACTGGTTTGCCGTCACCGCGCTCTTCCGCCGGCCTCTCCACCTGCCGATACCCCACACTGCCATCCTCCGACGCAAAAAAGACCAAGTTGGTGAGGCCCTTTCCGGATTCGTCGGTGACAATTTCCTCAATGCCGAACTCATCACTGACAAAGTTCACCACGCCGACATCCCCGCAAGGATTGGGCAGTGGGCCTCCCAACCGGCCAACGCTGAGCGAGTATCCACAGAGGTGGGTAACGCCACCATCGCCATTGTCGAAGGCATTGACGATGACGACGCCGCGAGTGTGATCCGCACGATGGTTATCGACCGTCTCGCCGAATCAGACTGGGGCCCTCCTGCCGGTGCGATGATGGAACAATTCATTGCAGAAGGGAAGGCGGAGCCCGTCCTTGACACGATTATTTCCTGGGCCTATGAGCGGGTGCAGGATTCAGAAGAGCTCATCCTTCGTCTTCTCAGCCAGCGCGCTCCGTCGTGGGCTCCTCGTTTCATTAATGATCTCGTCGGGGAGCGGGTCTACCGGGAAGTTGTTGACTTCGCCTACAAGGTGAAAACAGAGCCCCATCACGAAGCACGCCAGGCACTACGCCAGGCCATGAGTAGGTGGGCAGCGGATCTCCAACACGATCCACGCATGATCGCGCGCGTCGAAGAGTGTAAACAGGATGTTCTCAGCTCTGTGCCGGTGCAGGCCGCGCCGGCTGTCGCATGGCGCACCATGAAAGAACAGATCATTCGCATGGCGTCGGATCCATCATCGCACGTACGACGCCGAATCACCGAGGAAGTGCTCCTCTACGCCGACCGCCTCATGAATGACGCGACACTTCGCGCCCGGTGGGGCGCCCGTATCACGGGGGCCGCCCGATATATTGCCGAGAATTTTTCCGGTGAAGTGACCAGCATCATCTCAGAAACCGTGGAACGATGGGACGCCGACGAAGCCAGCGACAAAATCGAGCTGATGGTCGGGAAGGACCTGCAATATATTCGCTTTAATGGCACTATTGTGGGATCGTTGGCCGGGCTCGCGATCTACACACTCTCACAGGTGATAGTGAGCCTGTAACCTGGACCATGCTGGTTCCGGTCGGAGCTACGTACCGTTTGACAATGACCTTTTGGGAGAGCCCGCAATGCACGTCATGGGGACAGTTTTCACGATCATGGGCATCATCATGCTGGGGGTGCGTCTGGCAATCGCAGCGTTTGGCATTGCTGGTGCGTGTGTTATTGCTGCTACTCGCCATGATGCATTTGTGGCGGGGGACCGTCGTCCGAAATGGCATTGGTTCGGTATTCTGGTCGCCTCGACGATCGTGGTCGTACTCATGAGCAATTTCATTTGGCTCATCGGCATCGTCGCCATCGGGGTGTATTGGTTTGATGTCTACCCGCAGCTCAAGAGCATCCAGAATGGCGACTACTACTAGTTAGGACTGGGCTTGCGACAGCGTCAAAAAGTAGGCGCTTATGCTGCCGCTTGGTAGTTGAACGGGTTGTCATCTGAGGAGATCGACGACTCCGTAAGTGAATCATCGCCTGAATGGTGAGGTGAGTCAGAGTCATTCGTTCCAAGGACCTCATCGGCAGAGTCTGAGAGCTTCTTGAGGTCAACGTTGTGGCCTTCTTCTTTGAGTCGCAGCCCACGGTTCGTCACTTCAACATGAGTAGCCCGGAGAGTCCGGTCGCTCATATTGACGGCATCTTCCATTTGGGCGGTGAGAACATCGGTGACCGATTGAGGCAACGCCATACCCAAGAGCTTCGCATTTGTCACCTTCATTGCAAGGTCATTGTGGGCGATGATGGGTTTGAGTTCTATATCAGCGAGACCACCGGAGAGCTCAAGGCTAAACGTTCCTTTGGACGGATTAGGATGTACCGCGGTGACTTTAATAGCCCGATCAGTGATAGATTGCGCCGTCTTGGAGTATCCGGCCTGATCGAATGCACGCCCATCGGCGCCGTGGCGAGCGCTGACTGATGAGTGAGACCTTGTTGCGTCCTGCGGGGTGTGTTTCCGCTTAATACCACCTTGCGCGGCCGCTTCGATGTAATCGGTGGGCAGCGTTATATCTACATACACGTCATCTGCGGTGCGGGAATTGATATCAAGACCATCCATGGTAATCGTGGCAGCCGGGAGACCAGTGACATCAGGTGCAGACGTATTCCCATTGGGGTATGTGATGGTGAGAGAATTCGGGATGTCCATTTTCACATGGTCGATCTTCCTCGTGACTACCCCTGGCAGAACAGGGGACATTCCATAGGCCACGTGTGTCGATGATGAATCGCCGGAATGCCCGGATACGTCCTTTTTAATGCTCGAGGAAACGTAGGCTCGAGCTGCAAATTCTGCAATCACAAGCGCCACGACAGCCAGGACGACGCCGGCCACCACGACTTTTCTGAAAGAAGATTGAGAGCGATTCACGCGGATAAGTAAACCGGAGATTGTTGGGGTCGGCAACAAAAAATGCCGTAATTAGGAATGTTGTAGAGGAGTATTCAGCGAATTCACAGAATCCCGTCACGGTGCAGCGATGATCTCCCAGGGGATAGTGATGACATTGTCGCGGATGCGTCGTCGCGGCCAGGCAACGGGGAAACCGGACCGATGCAGGATCGACAGTGCTTCTCGCCACCGGACGCGAGGACCATAGACCGCGAACGGAGCGGCCCGATGCCACGCTGCGTCAAGTGTGGTGAGGACGGTATGGACGGAATCACCGGGAACGTTGCGGTGAATGAGAACCTTAGGGAGACGTTCAGCGAGGTCAGATGGTTTATCTATGTCGAAGGGATCCCATGCAAGGGTGAGCGTACGAGGCCCTGCAGCGTCGAGGAGGATCCACGAACAGCGTCGACCGAGTTCATCGCATGTTCCTTCAATGATGCGCCCACCGTCGGCGAGGCGTGATTGCATTGTTTCCCACGCGGTGTGAACGTCGGCGACATCGTACTGGCGGAGGACATTGAAGGCGCGAACGAGGTGCGGTCGGAGGCCGGCCAGTTCGAATCCACCGAGGGCAAAGTGGACACCGTCGCGGTCGGGCAGGACGCGGAGGGGGTCGATCTCTAGGCCGGTCATGCGGAGATCGGGGCGAATAGTGCGCAGTCGACTGGCCCATTCGCAGGTAGTTGTCCAGCTAGCCCCGTAGCCGACATCAACGGCGAGGGGCTGGTCAGTCGTGAGGAGCATCTGACGTAGCGGGGGATGGTGGAGGATCCATCGGTCGCATCGTCGGAGCCGGTTGATTCCGGTGGTTCCCCGGGTGATGGTGCCGACAGGGCCACACCCAGACCACGATGGCGTGCGGACGTTGTGTGCACGGATGGTGCGCGTGCGCCTGTGTGATGTGGGGGTGTTGGGCGTGGAAGAAGGTGTCATGAAGAATGGAAGCAGGTGGGGTCGGATCAGTGTGTAGCGAGTGAGCTGCGATCTCCGGGGAGTCTGCATTACCCACTCGACGATAGTGATCGTAGACTGAAGGGCTGTATGTCCACGATTTACCCCGGGCCGGATACCCTGCCCGATAACTCCGACTAAAGGCTGGGAAGATGAGTTCTATGCAGACGAGCTCGCCGCAGGATTCTACAGATGATTTCGTGGAGCGCTTGGATTCCATTACTGGGGCCACCGTTGTTCACGGAATGTCATTTTCGGATTTGACGACGTTGCGTATTGGTAGCGCACCGCGGGCTGTGGTGGAGGTCACAACTCCCGGTGCGGTGGCTGCCGTGGTGAAAGAAGTAGTTGACGCGCAGGTTCCGTGGCTCGTTGTTGGCGGTGGGTCCAACTTGGTGGTGGGGGAGAGCTCGACGGTGGAGGAATTCATCGTGGTTCATCTGACGGTACGCCAGCCTATTTTGGACGATTCGGATGGCGATGTGGCCGAGGTAGCCCCCGTGATGATGGATGTTCATGAGGGGACGGTGAGTTGTTTCGGTGGTGTGGAATGGGATGCCCTGGTCGCGGCGACGGTGACGTCGGGTTTGGGTGGTTTGGAGTGTTTGTCGGGGATTCCTGGTTCTGTTGGTGCGACGCCGGTGCAGAATGTTGGCGCGTATGGTGTTGAGGTGTCGTCTGTGTTGCAGCGGGTGTTGTTGACCTACTGTGGGGTGGATGGTCATGTGGCGGGATCGCAAGAGTGGGTGACACCGGATGCTTTGGACTTGTCGTATCGTTTTTCGAACCTCAAGTTCACGCGACGTGCTGTGGTGACCGCTGTGGAGTTCCGGTTGACTCCTGGGGGGATGTCGGCTCCGCTTCGTTTTGGCGAGTTAGCCCGTCGTTTGGGGGTGACACCGGACGAATCTTCCCAGGACGGTGTGGTGCGTCGGCCAGCTGCCGCGGTACGTGAGGCTGTGCTTGAGCTGCGTCGTAGTAAGGGGATGGTTCTCGACGCGGAGGATCACGATACCTGGTCGGCGGGCTCATTTTTTACGAACCCCATCATTGACGCTGACACATTGCCTCTGATTCATCACGCGGTCCGTGAGCATTGTGGTGATGATGTTGTCGATTCCATGCCGGTGTTCCCCACCGGTGATGGGGTGAAGTTGTCGGCGGCGTGGTTGATTGATAAATCGGGATTGACTAAGGGGTGGAAAGTTCGCGACGGTGCCCCCGCGTCATTATCAACGAAACACACGTTGGCCTTGACGAACCGTGGTGGCGCACGCAGCGCAGATATCGCTGAGTTAGCTGAGGCCGTGCGCGCCCACGTTCGTGAGACCTTTGGTGTCGACTTGGAACCCGAACCAGTGTGGGTTGGTTTCTAGTTGTGTTGTGTGCGTTGGATGATGTCGTCGCGGACTTCACGTCGACGCACTTTCCCCATCTGGTCGCGGGGTAGTTCATCGAAGTGATAGAACGTGCGTGGCACCTTGTAACGGGCTAGCGACTGTCGGCAGTACTCTTTGAGCCCATCCGGGTCAAGAGCGGCGCCGGGTTCGAGGCTGATCCCCGCGACGACTGTTTCTGATCCATCGTCCCGGGGGAGACCAACAACGGTGGCGTCGTCGACGTCGGGATGCGTGCAGAGGACGTCTTCAACCTCTTGTGGGTATACGTTGAACCCGCCGGTGATGATGACTTCTTTAGTGCGTGCGACAAGGCGGATGAATCCGTCGGGTTCCATGATTCCCACGTCGCCGGTGATGTACCAGCCGTTATGGAAGCTTTGTGCGTTAGCTTCCGGCGCGTTAATGTACCCGGGAAACACCTGCGGGCCTTTGACCAGCAGTTCTCCTGGTTCGCCGTCGGGCATGGTGCGGTCGAGGTTGTCCTTATCGGCGATGCGAATCATGGTGTCAGGGAAGGGAATACCAACGTATCCGGGGCGACGATTGTCATTCATGGGGTTGCCGGCGATAATCGGCGACGTTTCCGTGAGACCATAACCTTCGATCAGACGGCCTTTAGTCAGGGCTTCCCACTTTTTGACGGTGGACACAGGGAGTGACGACGCGCCTGAAAAGGAATTGCGAACCCCGTGGATATCAATGCCCTTATCGGCGGCTTCGTCGGCAATGCGCCCGTACAGGGTGGGGACGCCGGGCAACCAGGTAGGTGTTTGTTTCTTCAAGATCGACATGATGAGTTTCATGTCTGGTGTAGGTAGCAGGATGAGTTTGGCGCCACCGATGAAGGGCCCGAAGAACAGGCTCATCGTGATGCCGTACGCGTGGAACATGGGCAGTGCCACGAGGAATACTTCGTGGCCAGGGCGGAGGCCCGGCACCCACGCTTTACCCTGGATGAGGTTCGCCACGATATTCCTGTGGCGGAGCTCCGCCCCTTTAGGAGCGCCCGTCGTGCCTGAGGTGTACAAGATGAGGGCAGGGTCGTCGGGCTTTGCCTCATATGGTGTGAGGGACGCGCCACTCCCACCGAAGTCGTCGGATATCAACACCTCCCACGGGACAGTGCCATCGACCGAGGTGGTGAGCTTATTTTTCAACTTGACCAGTGGCGGAAGAGGGATCCGGAGGGCCAACCGGTAGGACAACGGCATAGCCTTGGTCATATCGACAGAGACGATGGTATCCAAAGCAGTATCAGGATCCGTACGGAGTGTCTCAACCATGCTGACCGATTTATCCCACACAATCGCGACGTGTGCGCCGTGATCGGCGAACGGGCCTTTCAGCTCCGATGCGGTGTAGAGCGGGTTGTGTTCGATGGGAACTGCGCCCAACATGATGCACGCGAAGAAAGCGTGAACATGTTGCGGGCAGTTCGGCATGAGCAAGGCGACACGGTCTCCCTGGCGTACTCCCAGCGCATACAACCCAGCAGCGACCCTGCGCACCTCGTGATCGACGTCCTTCCACGTTTGTTCAGCGCCAAAGAAGGAAAGGCCAACACGGTTGCCGAACTTTACAAGATTGTCGTGGTAAATCGTCGATAACGTGACGCCCTCGTAATTCAGCTCATGGGCAGTCCAATCGGGGTAGTACTGTAGCCAGGCTTTATCGTCTGTTGCTCCCATGTCTGTACTTTCTGTGTTGGCATTATATGGGCAAAAGTGCTGCTAGGGCGGGATAGTTATATCCGTTCTAGCTGTGTTGATCCTGCTTCGGCGGCCTGTCATAGGCGAGAAGCATCATTCTCGCCAGCCTAGTTGATTACAACAAATGATGGCGACCACACAGGGTGCGGCCTCAGCCAGGGGCTGAGGGGCGGCTAGTGTCCAGTGCGGTGCTCTCATTGGCGCTTGCACGTCCACGTTCTCTGATCCACTCTTGAAGGCATGACCATTTCGCCTCGCGGCCGCATCGCCGTGATTTCGATGCATACCTCACCCATCGAGCAGCCGGGGGTGGGTGATGCCGGAGGAATGAACGTCTATATCCGTTCCACCTCTTTGGAACTTGGGGCATTGGGCTATGACGTCGATATTTTCACTCGCGCCACCAGGTGCAGCCACGGACAGATTGTTCCCCTTGCACCGAATGTACGGCTCATCAACATCACTGCCGGCCCCTACGAGGGGTTGACCAAAGAGGAACTCCCCACCCAGATGGTCGCCTTCGCCAGCGGAATCATTGAATTCGCGCAGTGCAACAACGTGTCATACTCACTCATCCACTCGCACTACTGGATGAGCGGGCAGGTCGGATGGCTTCTCCGCGACCTCTGGCACGTGCCCCAAGTGCACACCGCGCACACACTCGCGCTGGTCAAAAATAGCGCACTCGCCACTGGCGACCGCCCCGAACCAGAATCACGCCGCATCTGTGAACAACAAATCGTGGATAATGCGGACCGTCTCGTCGTCAATACCGAAGCAGAAAAAGCCAGCCTCGTCGTCCACTACGACGCTAACCTTGATCGTATCGACATCGTCCTCCCCGGCGCGGACATCACACAATTTTCTCCTGGCTCGCACCGCGCCACCGAGCGCAGCCGCCGCGAACTGGGCATTCCCCTGCATGCCACAGTCATTGCATTTGTGGGACGCATGCAACGGCTTAAAGGACCACATGTCCTCCTACGCGCTGTGGCTGACATGATGAAACGCAATCCCAATCAAGAACTCCGTGTCCTCATGTGTGGCGGCCCGTCAGGCAATGGCATGCTGCGCCCCACCGAATTCGAAGACCTCGCCCGCGACCTCGGCCTCGATACCATTGTCCGTTTTCTCGCACCACGACCACCAGAAGACCTCGCCAGCGTCTACCGCGCCGCGGACATTGTTGCCATACCCAGTTACAACGAGTCTTTCGGCCTCGTCGCCGTCGAAGCCCAAGCCTCCGGCACCCCCGTCGTCGCTGCCCGTGCGGGAGGACTCCCCATCACCATCGCCGACGGTACTAGCGGCCTGCTCGTCGATGGGCACAACCCGACCGACTGGGCCGATGCCCTCCAAGCGCTCTGCGATGACAACGAACGCCGTATCGCCATGGGAGAACACGCCACCATTCATGCCTCCACCTTCTCCTGGGCTAACACAGCACGCCACCTTGCCGACATTTACGACGACGCCATCGACCAAGGACCACATATTCCCTGTGGAAGTAACCGCGCCGGGGCACAATAGGGCTATGACAAAAGACGACCTCATCGCCCTCCTTACCGAGGCTGACATTGATCATGACGCCCCTGATGGTAGCGACTTCGTTGCCGTCATCTTGCCTGGTACGCGCCGGTTAAAGACGGTTGCGTTGCTTATCCCTGGCTCGGATTATCTACGCATCGAAGCGTTTATTTGCCGTGCTGTCGAGGAAAAACACGCCGACGTCTACCGTTTTTTGTTGCAGAGGAACAATAAGACTTTCGGGGTTGCCTACACTATCGACGCAAATAATGATATTTACCTGGCTGGATACCTGCCTTCCTCGATCACTGCGCAGGATCTTGACCGTGTACTAGGCCAGCTTCTTGACCGAGCTGACAATGATTTTAATCGCATGCTCGAAATGGGATTTGAGGAATCCATCCGTAAAGAATGGGTGTGGCGGCTCAGCCGTGGCGAATCCACTCGAAACTTGGAGGCTTTTGACGCGCTGCGCCCTGCCGATGAATAAACGTGTGGATGGGGAGATAGCGTGAGATGGTTGATACCAGGTCCTGGATTGGGCAGTACCTACTCCAACCCCTGCAGGGTGGGTAGGGAGCTCCGCGTGCTAGGCGGAACAGTGCACTTCGTGGCACGATAGAGCGCATGAGTAACGGAACACTGATCCTCCTTCGCCATGGCCAAAGCCAGTGGAATTCCACCAATCAGTTCACTGGTTGGGTTGATGTTGATTTAACTGAAAAAGGCGAGGCAGAGGCACAGCGCGGTGGGGAGCTGCTTAAAGAGAAGGACCTTCTTCCGGATGTTGTGTATACCTCGTTGTTGCGGCGGGCTATTCGCACCGCGGATATCGCACTTGATGCGGCTGACCGGTTGTGGATCCCCGTTATCCGTGATTGGAGGTTGAATGAGCGCCACTACGGTGCACTTCAGGGCTTGAACAAAGCGGATACGAAAGAAAAGTACGGCGACGAGAAGTTCATGGCGTGGCGTCGCTCCTACGACACTCGGCCGCCAGAGTTGGATGATTCTGCTGAATACTCGCAGGCAGGCGATCCGCGTTACGCGAACCTTGATACTGTTCCGAAGACGGAGTGCTTGAAGGATGTTGTGGCGCGGTTTGTTCCGTACTTCACCGAAGAAATCCTTCCTCGCGTTCACACGGGGCAGACAGTTCTCGTTGCTGCGCATGGAAACTCCCTGCGTGCACTGGTGAAGCACCTGGACAATATCTCCGATGAGGACATTGCTGGGCTTAACATCCCGACGGGTATTCCGCTGGTGTATGAGATCGCCGACGATGGATCCGTCGTGAACCCGGGTGGTACGTACCTTGATCCGGAGGCTGCTGAAGCTGGTGCGGCTGCTGTGGCTGACCAAGGGTCGAAGTGATAGACGTGGCGACAATGAATTTTTAGTATGGTTCGCTGACGACGGACTAGCCTTACATGTGTGTCCGCAACTATCGGCATCATCACCATCAGCGTCCTCGTGGGGGCAGCTCTCAGTGCCGCGGTAGCCGCACTTTTGAGACGTCGGAACACCGCGGCGCCGCTCCGGCTCTCAGCCACCACCCCACGACGCGCACCCGTCACGTACGCTGACATCCTCACTGTCGCGGTTGAGAGTTCCCCCATCGGTGTTGTCGTTGTCGACAAGCAGGAAGATATCGTGCTCGCCAACGACGCGTCACGATTGCTCGGCATCGTTGACAATGGGCACATCAACAGGGCTGTGTGGGGGGCAGCGCTCACTGTGTTCGCCGAAGGCGCGCCGAACGAGATCACGTTCTGCCCAGAACGATCTGCCCGCGAAACCCGCGAGCATCCTATTTTCTCCGTGAAGGCCGCTGTCCAACCTCTTCTTGACACCGACCGCCGTTTCATTGTGATCTACGCTGTTGATGACTCTGAAAATGTGCGTATGGAAGCAGCTCGCAGAGACTTTGTGGCGAATGTTTCACATGAGCTGAAATCCCCGGTCGGGGCAGTGTCGCTCATGGTGGAAGCATTACTTGAAGCGAAGGAAGATTCGTATTCTGTCGAATATTTTGGCGGAAAAATCCTCAAGGAAACCGAACGGTTGGGCCAATTAATCACCGAACTGATTTCGTTAACCAAGCTTCAAGGTGCCGAACCGCTGCCTGATGTCGAACCTCTCAGCATCGATACCGTCATCGATGAAGCAGTAGAACGATGCCGCTTTGCCGCAGAAGCCCACGACATTTCCCTCTTCACCGACGAACCGTGCGGCGCTATCGTCGTCGGCGATAAAAACTCATTGGTCACCGCGGTGAGCAACCTCATCATGAACGCCATCAACTACTCCCCGGAGGCAACGCCCGTCACCGTCACACGACAAATGCACACTCAACCCGACAAAGAGCATAACGTCGTTGACGTGCGTGTGACCGACCGCGGCATTGGTATTGCTCCCGAAGATCACAAGCGCGTCTTTGAACGATTTTTCCGTGTCGATAAAGGGCGGTCCCGCCGAACCGGGGGTACCGGATTGGGTCTGGCGATTGTTAAGCATGTCGCAGCGAACCACAATGGCTCCATTAAACTGTGGAGCAAGCCGGACACCGGATCAACTTTTACCTTGGAGCTCCCGATACATGACTAGCGTTCTTATCGTCGAAGATCAGGAAACGTTATCCGAACCACTGGCTTTCCTTCTCCGCAAGGAAGGATTTGACGTCATCATCGCCCCCGACGGCCCCACAGGCTTGCGGGAATTTAGCCAGCATGAGATCAATATTGTCCTCCTTGACCTCATGATCCCAGGAATGTCTGGGACTGAAGTCTGTAAAAAAATTCGGCAGAGCTCCACAGTTCCCATCATCATGGTGACAGCCCGAGATACAGAGATGGACAAAATCGTTGGTCTGGAACTCGGCGCCGACGATTACGTCACCAAACCCTACTCGGCCCGCGAACTCATCGCCCGAATTCGCGCAGTTCTTCGGCGTGGACGCCCAACTTTCGGCGCCGGCGACGTTGACGACGACATCCTCGAGGTTGGAAACGTACGCATGGATGTCGAACGCCACTCCGTCTGGGTGGATGGCAATGACATCACCATGCCGTTGAAAGAATTCGACCTCCTCGAATACCTCATGCGCAATGAAGGGCGTGTTCTCACACGCGGCCAGCTCATTGATCGAGTATGGGGTCTCAACTACGTCGGGGACACCAAGACACTGGATGTTCATGTGAAACGGCTACGATCGAAGATCGAACACGACCCATCGCACCCGACGCACGTCATCACCGTCCGCGGGCTCGGATACAAATTCGAGTAACCGCAGCAACTACCGCGGGGCATGCCTGCCAGCGACGGTCGCCGGATGCATCGCGACAATCGGCATCCCCAGCGCCACAGGACCCCGTGAACGACGCGCCTCGACCCCTGCGCCCATGAGCGCACGTGCCCGGTCCTCCAACGCCTCACAATGCTCGGCGATCACCACATATGCGGCTTCCCCAAGCATCTCGGTCAACTCATTCTTATGAGTACGCCACAGCGATTCGCCATGAAGAAAAGGCATCGGCGTATGACAGTCGGGATTTCCACTGCAATACCAGTCAAAATCTTCGCCCCCATCACCCCAGCCACGGCGCTCATATTCACCAATCGTTGTGTGAAGAATGTCATGCCCATCGGGGCGGGTTTCCCACTCTTCCGTCCGATGCAACGGCAATTGCCAGCATACTTCAGGCTTGGCATATTCCAACTGCTCGCCGGCATCCATCGCCCATTGATGAAGTGCACATCCGGTACCCGTCGCCCAGCCAGGACGATTAGCAAAAATACAGGCGCCATCGACAACAGGAGTTTTCAGTGCTGGCTCGGGTTCACCATTATCATTGTCCAGCTCATCCCATATCAGCCATGGTTCCAACTCCGCGGGATTGTCGGCAGTCAACCATTCGTCTGTGCTCTCCGGGCGTAGTTGCCAATACTTCGCAGGCATACGAGACACACAATCTGTTAACGCATCATGGTCCTGCTCATCGGCAAGAAACGCACCATGTACACAACATCCAGCATTCGGCATTGACGAATCAATTCCGCGGCACGCGTCAGTGCCAAACCGGCAGGAATATCCCGACAGGAGCCAGGTGAGATCGACGGTGATGAGGTGATCGTTGTCATCTGGATTGAGAAAAGAAAACCATTCGCGAGGACAATCAGCGGGTACCTCAGCACCGTCACGAATAGAACGGTCGGCGAGAGTACCGTCGGGATAGCCCGTATGGGGAGCGAAACGGTTGGTATGAGAAGTTGGCATTGCGCCCTCAGCATAGATGCTGGCGCGACAAATACAGAATATGACCACAACACAGACCAGAGGTGGGTTTTCTCTCACCATGAGGTGAATCCACACGCTGATAGAGTGGGCCCGTGCGACTCGGTGTACTAGACGTAGGAAGCAACACCGTTCATCTCGTGGTCGTTGACGCTCGTCAGGGTGGCCAACCATCGGCGATGAGCGATTGGAAGACCACCATGCGGCTCATGGAGCACATCAACAAGCATGGCGAGCTGAACGCAAAAGGCCGTCACAAGTTGATCAAAGGGGTCAAGGAAGCGGCTGACCGTGCAGAAACCTGTGGCTGCGATGACATGATCCCCTTCGCGACGTCGGCTGTCCGGTCTGCCACGAACTCGGATGATGTTCTCGCCGAGGTGAAAGCAGAGACTGGGGTCGATCTTAAGATTTTGTCCGGTGAGGACGAAGCCCGGCTTACCTTCTTGGCTGTTCGCCGTTGGTACGGGTGGTCGGCAGGGCGAATTATCAACCTTGACATCGGTGGTGGATCGCTTGAAATCAGTGCCGGCCCCGATGAAGATCCGGAGGATGCATACTCTGTTCAGTTGGGTGCTAACCGGCTCACCCGTGACTGGTTGGAGCAAGATCCACCGTCGAAGAAGAAGATCAAAGCGCTTCGCGACTACATCGATGCAGTGTTGGCTGGGCCTGCGGTAACCATCAGGGAGCACGGAGTGCCAGAACTTGCTGTGGGAACGTCGAAAACGTTTCGGACGTTGGCTCGTCTGACGGGTGCGGCACCCAGTTCGGCTGGGCTCCGGGTGACGCGGACACTGACGCGCGCGGGTGTTCGACAGCTGATTGCGTTTATTTCTCGGATGACTGCGGCGGATCGTGCCGAGCTGGAAGGGGTCAGTGCGGATCGCGCGCCTCAGATTGTTGCCGGCGCGTTGGTTGCGGAAGGGGCCATGCGCGCGCTAAATCTAGAGCAAATCAGTATATGTCCTTGGGCGCTGCGGGAAGGTGTCATTATGCGATACACTGACTCGCCCGATTGTGTTGCTGATTATCAGTAGTATTCCGACTGTGAGGCCATATTCGTGATGAGCGTGTACGGCTAAAGTGTGGGCAGGTATTCATAGCGGGTCTGTCCTTGGGTAGGGTTGAGGTCGTAAACTTCCGGCCCATACATAGTGGGCCCGCCCCATGGAGATGGTCGAGAGGACGGTATGGCTGGCGATCAAATTACTGTGGCAGAACTTCTTGCTCGCCGCGCCGTGAGCCGGAAAAATGCTGATGCGGCTGGACAACAAGATCACGATGTGAATGTTGTTCCTCGACGGCATCGGAATATCGAGCACGGGGGTGTGTCCGTCGCAGAGCTGACGGGGTCGATTCCGAAGATCACCGACGAGCATCTTGCCAACGGCGGTATCGAGGAACCTCAGGTGCCCGTGGCGGCTGCTGAGGATGGTCAGGTCGCTGAGGGGCAGGTGTCGCACGGCAATGGTGCCGATCCTCAGCGCCCTGCCGGTGATGTCTTCAGTGGCAGCAATGATGATGCCTTTGGTGTTGGCAATGATGACCACTACGACGACGGTGCTGGTGCTGGGTATGACCACGCGGTCACCGGTCTTCCCGACGGGTCTGATGATCAGTCCAGTAGTGCTGCATGGAGTGAAGATGCGTGGGTCGCGGAGACGGAAGCTCTATTGCATGACGTCATCACCGGCCATGCCGACGAGGACGACACCTCGGCCTCAGATGGATCTGACTATTCTGTTGACGATCACGCCGTTGAGGAGGGTGCTCGCGCGGAGGAGGATTCCCAGGGGTTTGCTCGTCGTGGGACGACCCCGTCGACCGAGGTAACACGTAATCTGCAGCAAGTCACCGATGATGATATTGCCGCGGGGAATGCTTACCCCCAGGATGATGGTAGCCGCGGTAGCGGATATCCCAGTGACTATCGCAATGATCGTGACGGTTATGACCGATCTGGCCTGGCTGGTGGTTCTGATGCGGTGCCGGCCCGCGGTGTCACTGGTGACAGTAATGGTCGTCATGACACCGGGGTGACCTCGGAAAAGATGAACATTGGCCTGATGATTATCGAGGTCATTGTTGCTCTGGTGCTTGGCGTCATCGTGTTCAGGTGCTTTACCACCATGTGGGTCACGTATTCACGGCCTGTTACGACAGTAGTAGCGATGGTTGTGACGGGGGCGATCGTCGGTGCTGTTCACGCTATCTTGCGTGAACGAGACAAACCGATCATGCTTCTTGCCGCAGTTGTTGGGCTCGCGTTGACGTGTGGCCCCTATCTTGTGGTGACGTAGCTGGTAGCGCTGGTGTCACGGGCCTGCCTGCTCGTTGTGTGTCGCCCGGAGTGGTAGTCAGCTGTGGTGGACGTGGTTGGTGGACTCTGGCACCCTGGGGTGCATGACTAAAATCGCGGTAATTGGTGGTGGGAAGATCGGCGAGGCTCTCATTGGTGGCCTCCTGTCCGGTTCCCTGTCTCCGACGGATATTGTCGTTGCTAATCGACGTCCTGAGCGTGGTGATGAGCTCAAGAAACGCTATGGGGTTACCACTGTGGAGGACGACGCCGCTGCGGTGGATAACGCGGACATCGCATTTCTGTGTGTGAAACCTTATGACACTCTTGATGTGTTGGAACACATGTCCGATGTCATTGACCATAACGACACAGATACCATTCTCGTGTCCATGGCGGCTGGAATTACTCTGCATTCGCTGGAGAGTATTGCGTCGGCGGGGACGGCGATTGTGCGTGTTATGCCGAATACTCCGATGTTGTTGGGTAAGGGCGTTAACGTGATTGCGCGTGGCCGGTTTGTGTCTGATGAGCAGTTGGAGACGGTGTCTACGCTTCTCGGTCTTTTGGGGTACACCGCGGAGATTAAAGAATCACAGATGGATGCGGCGACAGCAGTTTCAGGTTCGGGTCCTGCATATTTCTTTCTCGTGTTGGAAGCGATGACGGATGCGGGGGTGAACCTGGGGTTGCCTCGTGAGTTGGCGAGGGAGTTGGCGTCGCAGACGGCTCTTGGTGCGGCCATGATGGCGACGCAGGAGGGTGCTGATCCTGTGCAGCTGCGTGCGAATGTGTCGTCGCCTGGTGGGACGACGAGCGCTGCGACGCGGGCGTTGGATGAAAATGGTGTGCGTACTGCCTTCTATCGGGCGATGGAGGCGTGTGCGGCGCGGTCAGCCGAGTTGGGGAAGGTGTCGTCGAAATCGGAGAGTTCTTCGGACAATTAGGGGCTGTTGATCACAATTGTGTGTAGACTTTTGTCACACTTACCCCACGAAACTCAGGGGTATTCACCATTTTCATAGCTATTCGTAACTGCACAATGAACACGTTGTGTCCCCCTATGATCGCTAAGACACATTATTCACGCTAAGCTGGTCTAAGCACGTGCGTGTCATTCTGCGGGAGGGGAAGCCTGCAGCGCGGCGTGCTGAAAGGTAGAGAACTAAGTATGAGCCATGCAGAGAATGGATCGTTTCTGACGGTCGCTGAAGTTGCTGATATTATGCGAGTCTCCAAGATGACCGTGTACCGGCTGGTCCACGCTGGTGAACTTCCCGCAGTTCGTGTGGGGCGTTCGTTCCGTGTTCACGAATCAGCGGTGGATGAGTATCTCAAAGAATCGCATTATAAAGCGATCTAGGTGCTGGTTGTGTGGGGTGTGGTTCGGTTTACCACACCCCACAGCAGCGGCGTTGTCTGTGGTGGAAGCTGTGTGGCAGGTGCTTCCTACGTCTTACCCTTTTTGGTTTTGGCACGTCGTGGCCGGTAGAGTAATGCCATTCGTGTCCGCCTCGTGCGTAGGCTAGAAACTGTTCACTATCGATAAAAGGATTCCTCATGGGTTCTGTCATTAAGAAGCGCCGCAAGCGTATGTCCAAGAAGAAGCACCGTAAGCTTCTGCGCCGTACCCGCGTTCAGCGTAGGAAACTCGGTAAGTAAATCACCGGGCTGCGTGAGGAGCAGTCGTCAAAGCCGGACCTGGGCGCCCACCACTATTGCTTGGTTGTCGCCTGTGGGGCCGGCTTTTGTCGTAGATATGGTGCCATATCCTGGTGAGGGCTAACGGTTGCTCGGTGTGTTGTGGTGTGGGGGCACTGTGATGTTCCTGGTATCGGATTGTTGTGTGAGGGTGTGTGTATGCATCAGGTTGAGCTGATGGTGAGGCAGTCATGTGGTTCGTGCCAGCGTGTTGCAGCGCAGATCCACCCGATCTGCCAGCAGTGGGGCGCTGAGTTGAGAGTGGTGGATGTTGATTCTGTCCCTGGTCTGGCCATGGAGTTTGGGGATCGCGTTCCCGTCGTCCTTGTTGACGACGAAGAGATCGCCTGCTGGGAAGTCGATGACGACGACCTCATCGCTGCGCTGCGAAGGTGAGGGGAGTGGAAAGTTAGCCATCCTCTTTGTGATGCCAACCTCTTGTGCAATCACGCGACCAGTGGGGAGCGTGCGTGTCTCAGCGATGAACTCTGACGCCACAGCAAGGACACGTGCTCTGGTGCCCTGTCCTTTGACCTTCCGGACCCGATTCGCTTGCTTGAGTTTTTAACGTCGTTCTGTGCGTCGTCGCTGTTGCGGTCGTTTCAGTGTTGTGCGGTTTTCTTCCCACCACGGCTGCCCACCGTGGCCAACGCCTTACGCTCACGAGCTGTCGCCCCATCAACCGGCACTGACGCTCCCGGCCCGCTGCTGGCTCGATTGGCCGACAGCACATAACTTCGCACCCCGTCGAGCTATTGTCTGACGATCTCGCATCGGCGGCATCCCCGGCCGGTGATCACCAGCCCCGACCGTCTGAGCGAGGTTGTAGGCCCGTTTATAGGCATCAATGTTCTTCGCATCCGGCATCCGCTGACCGGCCTCATGCAAACGATGCGCAACCATCAGAGGGTGGCGGAAGGCGGTCTCATCTCGCGCTGCCCGTCCCCTAGCGAGCCAGTAGACTTTCACCCCATCATTGCGATCGCCATCTAACGCCCCTGCATCTGGCACCTCAGACTCCAACTGGCCGAACAAGCTACGGGGTGTTGGGCTTGTTCCCGACGGGCCTTTGACCGCCTCGATCAGCTCTCGGTCGTGGAGTATCGCTGTGTGGGTGAGGGGCTTGTCGCTGTAGCGGCAGTGGTGGACATGGTCTGCACCTCCTGCCGAAGCTCGGCACCTCGGATGATCTGATGGTGTTGAACATGCCATTGATACGCATGCGGATCAGTGGCAGTGTAAAACGGCAAGCGGGAAAACCGGTGGGCCACCAACCGGGCCACCAACCGGGCCGCTACCCGGTGCGAACTCGGGGTGATATCACCGTCCCGCCCGTCAGCAGCGCCTGTCGGCCTAGATGACTAGCCAACCGACCCGGATCAGCATCAGTACAACCGAATGATCCCAGACCAGCCCGGGGCATGACACAAGAAGTCCACACTATTATCGCAGATACGTTGTTTGCTCAGTTTCCTCGGAACTGGATTCAGCAGGTGTGGAGCGAGGCCCCGCACCCTAGTCGATGGTAGGTACCAGACTTCATACACATCTCATGCAGTGCAAGTTTTAACTAAAACCACGTTTGACTGAACTTTTTACCCGCACGATTCTCGGATTCGTGGTGCGTCAGAGCTTGACAAAGGACCTGGAAAGCAAGACGCATCGGAAAGTATAACCCTGCGTAAAAGCCAAGAGCCGATGTTCTTTTCGGCAGGGGTGATTCCTCATTTTGATAGTAGATCGCAGCACAACGCCACGGATCTACGCTGCTTGTTGAAAGTCATGAAATAACGGACTCGAACGCGACTGTTAGCGATGACTATGGCAACAGACTGGTGGAACCAACGATCGGGCTGTATAAAGCGGAGACCAGCAATATTAAAATTGCTATCTGGAGCTTCTGGGCAGAGGAGGTCGATACATAGAGTGGGTAGCTTAGATAGACGCCTACGCCTTCATCCCGAGATTAAATATCTGATTTTTGTTGAGAAGTTGACGTGCTTATGAGAAAATACAGTGCAGTCAAAGCCTATTTGCACCCTACCTGATGAACATGCTCCACATCTTGCAATGTGGTTTTCCGAAGCGCTGGGTAGACCACCGCTTTATACCGAATATGTCGGTTTGTTCAGAAGAATGCAGAGTATGCATAGTGGCCGCAATATAAAGGAGAACAAATGACGCAGATGGGTATCGCTGTTCCAAGTCAATTGCGATGAAGTTGAACTACCTGCTGATGTAGAATTCTGTGCAGTGTTGGATTCTGACCTAAGTTGGGGATCGCGAAGAGCTAAGGAAAATTCTCAAAAGGGGAGTGAACGACGAGAACGGAATTCGATTCCACGGCGGGGCTGGGGAGAAATACCGCCAGGTTTAGAATGATACGGTTTGTTACCTTTGATACTGAAAGGAATTCAAATGAATGTAATATCAGGGCGTCTATCCAGAGCTGTTATTATCGGCGGAGCAGCGACGGCTTTTATGGATATTTCCAGTGAACTCGTACGTCAGGCAACAGGTGTTCCACCGCTAAATCTCAACTTCGTTGGTCGATGGATTGGAACAATGAAGCGTGGAGTATTCTCGCACAGCTCCATTGCAGAAGCAGATCCTGTTGCTCATGAATACCAAATTGGTCTAGCCTCTCATTATATAATTGGTATTGCTTTTGCGGGAGCCACGGAAATCGTATTAAACGACTGGCCAGACAATCCTCGGATCCTACCATCAGTGCTGGCCGGCATCAGCACTACGATTGCGCCTTGGCTTTTGATGCAACCAGCATTTGGCATGGGTTACTTTGCGTCCAAAACTCCACACCCATTCCTATCCTCCTACCGGAGCCTGCGTGCGCATACTTTCTATGGAGTTGGGCTATATGTAGGCGCAAAACTTCTAGCTACGGCTAAGAAGGAAAAACACCGCTCGATTTAAGCAAACACAAGGTATCTATGGGAACAATTATCACGAAGAAGGGCCCGCTCCGGAAGCATCTCTTTACTAGACGTATGCATTGCTTGCAATGGGAAGTTTAGATGTCGGTCTTCTCACTTGCATAGCGGATGACTTGAACCTAACTGTGGACCAAGTGTCATGGACTGTGTCCTGCTTTGCTTTGGGGGTGGTTGCGGGTTCTCCCATAGTGGCCGTAGCTGGCCACCAAGAGTTGCCCTACTAGGTTGCCAGGTCTTTTTGTAGTTAGCTTACTTTCCCCCATATTTTCCGTCATTGACTATGTTGTTAGTGAAATGCTGCGAATATTGAATCTCTTCAATTTGCGATCATTATTGTTCGGGTATTTGCAAACGTCATTTTTGCTAACGGTAGTGACTACTCAGATCAATTCATTACTGGCACATCGTGGGAAGTTTTAGCTGTAATCCTGGGTTCTCTGAACTTAGAAGTGTTCGGCCCCTCACTCGTCCGCTATATTCCTGGGCGGTGGAAGTTTATTTGATGGCGGAGAGGTAGCTTTGTGGAGAAGAAAAAATCAATTATGTTTTCACTCTTTTTGGGGGTCATAGTTTATTGAACGGCATTGGAATTGCGACCATTTGAAAATTTCTTGATGCTCGGTCCATCACTGCACGTCAATAGTTGTAGCGTTTGATGGGGTGTGCCCAAATAGTCATTCCGTCGTGTGGCTTCCCAATGCCTTAATCTCGATCTACGGTCTACTACTTCTCAGGTCAACAACCTTCGAGCTAGTGGGGATCCACTGCGCAGCATCTGGATCGATCCACGTGGCAAAAAATCGATGGCCTTTTGCGCTCGATCAAAACGAGCATTTTCATCTCTGGCTAATGATCGGTTCATGATGAGCGCAACGATTACTCGCCTTGTAAACCACATCAACCTCGCGCTTGAAATCAGTCAGGGAAGGCACAAAAATGCCCGCGTCCCCTTCAGCCGAAGAGGCTGGTGTGGCCACAAAGGTCTTACGAACTAGCGGCCAGATCGTCGGCGCGTACGTGTTGGTAAAAAGATACGCCCAGAAATCAAAGCTCAGCGATCACCAGCCCCGATGACGTTGTTTGAAGTTTGAATCAAAATGCAATCAACATCAGTATATTTTCCTGAGAGGGGAATTCTATAATGCGGTCTCGTTATTCTTTTCCACTGTTACTGTGCGATCAATATCAACCACGTCCATAGAGGCAATGTCTGGTATAGTTCCTTCCAGCAGACCTTTTTTGGAGGGTTTCTTTTTCTTCTGCCGTAGTTTTACGGCCAAAGTCTTCACCCTGATGCTCCGCTACTGGATGAGATGTACACTTATCACTTTTTGGCGAGGGCAAATTCTCTTGAGCAGTGACCATTGGCTGTGTTAGAAATATGCCGCAAACAATAGCTAAGGGATTGTTCATTAAGCTTTTATTTTGATTCTTACTGCTTTCTTTTCCCTTGATATTTTTTAATGAAATAGAGAAGAGGGATCCAGACGATCATGGCAATAACAAATACGCCAATGATCGCTATCGCTATTACGCCATTTGTTACAGGTTCCCTGAAAATACCAGATAGGAAGAGCCCTAGAAAACTGAGCAATAAGATGGCAAACAAAGATCCAAAAAACATTCTTTTATCTATGTGAGCCTCCCCCATTGGTACTGCTTAAATTTTACGGAAAGTTCACCAGGCCTTACTGCCTGGTATAAGGACAGTACCACAGGTCGTGGGGTAGGCCGATCACGGTCTCCAGTAGACACCTCCGGATCTCACCCTCCTTGCCACCACGGAACAGCACACGGTGGGGCATGATGACGCCGACCCGGCCGGTTTAGCCCATCATGCCGGCGACCATATGTTGGGTCCAGGAAAATCGCTGTTCTGGGCCGGCGGCACACTGCTTGTACGTCGACCGGCGTCCCCGCCCCACATAAGAATCCCGGGCTAGCTGTATTGATCGGGGAGGTAGGTTAGCCGGGTGATAGATGGGTGCCTCACCCCACGCGTTCACAATGTCGCAGGGAATTGCGATTAGAGATCGCTGCTCTTAGAGCCAGAGTGAAATGATGGGCTCTTTTGGGAAATCAATAACCCCGGTGATATGCATCTAAAATGCAGGGATCGCTCCAGAGCCTTCAACTATCAATGTAACACTGGCGCGTATGACATCCGAAGATAATGCACGGAGTGAACTTGATAGGTGGTTTTCCTCTGAGAGGATGAGCACCTACAGCTTCCATTCGGATCCCGAAGCTCTCTACGTGTGGAATAACCATGTGACCAAGGCTTTCTTGGAGGATATTCAGCATGTAGAGGTGTTACTGCGCAACCGTGCCGATACTGCTGTCTCTCCACAGTATGGCAGCGGTGGTATACCCATCTTGAACTGCCCCGGGTTGTGTTCCTAGGCGTTTACCCTGTATTTCCATTTTCTCTGATGTTGGCTCCTGAGCCCAAAATGATGCTTCGATGTCGGCTGGAGTTTTGTAGCTGAGGGAGGCATGAAGCCTGGACTCGTTCCACCATGACACCCACTCAAAGGTCGCGATCTCGACGTCGACTACGCTGTCCCATCGTCGGGTGTGGATCAGCTCATTTTTGTAGGAATTGTTGACGTTTTCCGCCAGCGCGTTATCGTACGAGACCCCGACGGTTTCCGTTGACGGGACGATTCCCGCATTAGCAAGCCTGTCGTTGTAGACGACGCTGACATACTGCGAACCCTGGTCGGAATGATGCACGAGAACAGTGGGTTTTCTAGCTGACGCGATAGCCTGGTTCAGCGCCTGCAACGGCAGTGCCTCGGGGCGCATCGTGTCCGACAACGCCCAGCCGACGATCTTGCGGGAATACACATCCGTGACGAAAGCCACGTAAACGAACCCTCCAGCCGTGCGAACATAGGTGATGTCTGCAACCCACAACCGGTTCGGCCCGTCTGCCCTGAAATTGCGTTGGACCAGATCAGAACCTCGGCCTGCTTTGCTTTCCGAGTGGTCACCGGCGATCGTCCCTTGACCTTGCCCCGAATCCCCACCAGCAGCATAAGGTGGGCGGTTTGCTCACGATCGATGCAGACTCCCTCGCGCTTTAATGCGTGCCACATCTTGCAGATACCGTAGACACCGTAATTGCGTTGGTGAATCTCCGTGACGCACTCGATCAAAGCGGCATCACGCACAGCGCGACCGCTGATTCCTCGGGCTTTGAACTGCCGGTAACCACGAGAGGTGATAAAACTGCCGGCACGGAGGGCGTCCAACGTCTGGCATATGAACTCGACGGGGAAACGATCACGGTTGTCCTCGATGAACTGGATCATTTCCGACGTTGGGGGTCGAGTTCCGACGCGACAAAAGGCTGAAGCGGCCTTAATCAACTCGTTGGTGTCGCGCAGCTCCTGATTTCCCGCCGTAGCCTCGCATTTTCAGCAATGATGTCTTCCTTGGCGCGCTGGACGTGTCGTTCGCGGCGAGCCTGCTGCTCCCACTGACGGGCAGTTGTGGCAGGACACTCCAAGCTTCGCGCGTCACGCCCTTGTCCTGCATCAGACGCAGAAGAACCTGGGGATCGAAATCCTCAAGCTGTGCTCGCTTCGACCCACCTTTGGGAGCGGAACTTGTCGTGTTCATGTCGCCTTTAACCGTATCAATATGGGGGTAGTCGATAGGTGAATGAGTGGAGATTTCGAAAAGCTGTATACAAGGCTATTTCGGTCCTCTACACTGATTTTGGCCAGATAAGAAATTACATTCCTGTGAGGCAGACAGAAAGAGTATTAACTATGCGTAAACGTCAATCGTTAGCATGAGTGAGTGCAGCTGCGCTGGCCACCTCGGTAGCGGTAGCTTCTCCATCGTTGGCATCGGCTGACGAAGCTCCTGAGTCAGAAGCCCCCGCCTACGATGCCAGTTCAGGTATTGAGTTAGCTTCCAGAAAAACCAAGACTGTAGATCTGTCAGATGTTTAGACCGGTCAACCGATGAATATCTCCGCGGAAGACGAGTTGGAGATGCTTTTCTATGAGGACTCAAACACTGCTGCTGAGTGTATGTTCACTAAACAAGGTGCACATTTGATGAACGCCCGGATAGCAATAGCTTTCTACTGCTCACAACCTAAGGTTCCTATTTACATGATTTTGCGAACACACCACCATCGACACAGCTAAGGAGGTTACTCTTGTGATTTTCGAGTGGTTAGGCATGTCACAAGAGGGAAAACCTTGTAGCGAAGAGAAAAAGCCGTTTTTACTAGTCTCTGCTGCAATCTTCGTCGTATCCCTCGTTCTGTTGACTTTCCTTTTTTACCGAGTTACACCTGAGAGCATCCACAACGACAGCTTTGGACAATGGGTTCCGCTCATTGCGGGGTCGGTCATCGCATTAGTCATAAGCTCTTTGGCCCGATTTGCTATATCCCGAACCAAGAAAAGTAACTAATGGCAACTAAAAACAAGGCTCTGACTCTCACGATGGCTGCGACTATTGCCTCAGTCTCTCTTTTCTCTCAGAGTGTGGCAATGGCTCAAACCGAACATCCCTCCGAGCACTCTCTGGACAAAGCAGAACGTAACGTCGCCGAGTTTGAAGAATGTCAATCTGCTAACCACTCGAGAGAAAGGCAAAAGCAGTTTCTCTAGGAGAAAATACCGGAGCAGGCAAGAGCGAAGCGCTGTCTGTAGATGAACTTCGGAAAGCAAATGAAGGGCTTTCGAAAGCAGGTAGGAAAACACTTCCGGACTCTACCGTAGCTCTGCGCTATTATGACGACGGAACTACGGGCGCGATTGACAAAACCGGAAACGTCATTCAGAAACTAGAGGACACGAAGCAATCGCCCTCCCAGGGTTCTGGCATGATAACCACTTACTCTGTGCATGATGAAATCAAAGCAGTAGTTGGTGCATGCCTAGGTGTAGGTGTTGTGGGAGGAACAACATGGAAAGCGCTTGGTGAAGACGTCCTTGTTCAGCTAACAACCTGGAGAGGTGCCGTTAAGTTTGTTGTACGCCGAATTGGCCTCGCAGCAGCTGTTTCCTGTATGGGTGGAATTGTTTGGCACTACATTTAGTCCTTGTACAGAGTGCTTCACATGATCAACAATGACCATCCAGCATCAGGCTCGCCCATGCCCGTGTGACCCGGGATTGGTCAGAGGACCAGTTCAGTATCGCCATTGTGTGTCCTTGCTGCTAGAGGGTGTAGCCACGGCGGATTGTCTGGTCGTCCTGAGCCGACAACGCAGTGGTAGCCGCATCGTCTTCGGTATGCTGCCAGCTGGTCTTCTCCTGGTCAGCATGGTTCGACCGAGTCTCGGTCATAGCTGCAAGTTGGTCACGCAGTTGGGTGTCTTGGCCTGCCGGGTCCACCGGGCAGTGTGTAGCCAGTTGGTCGCTGACTTGGTCGACATAATCAGCCATGTGGTTGGTGACCTGCTCGGCAGAAAACACTTCGCGATCCCGTCACCCCAGGCAATTCCGAGAACTTCACCGATGGCCAAACAAGCTCGGACGTGTCGAGCCAATCTGAAGCATCTGACCGCGATAATTCACCGTGGAGCGAATCGGCATAAATGCCCGATACGTCTCGGGACGAACCAATTCCCGGTCTGGCACACCTCGATTACTTACCGACGACCACGTCACACAAGCCCGCGGCTAGGTACGTGGCGGCATCCCCAAAGCAGAAATCGCCCGACGACTAGGCATCGGACGCACCACACTGTATTCCTACCTGTCAACACAGAAGTAACGAAGGTGATCTCAAAGGGCAGGTTGGGTAGAGACATCCACATTGAAGGAGACGACGTGCTGCCCTCGTCAAGTGGATGTAGGGATGACCGACTGCCCTAGGAGCCAGGGGGAACCGTATACTGCTTACGGCATTTCCCCACACCTATCCCTCAACCATCCCCGCTTCTTATAAAGCCTTCAGGTGGCGCGCAAGGGGTATTGGAGAGCGACTCTTTCGCGCAGGTGCGTTGATGTCCTGCGGATGGTGTTATTGGCTGGCACTCCTATTTTATGGCGACAGACTGTTTTCTTGTTTGATGCCTGGGCTGAATAGCAACCGCATAGCGACATGTGTGTTGCCTTACCTGGGGCTAGTTGCATTGTTGTGGAGAATCCTTCACCTTCGTTCTACTACCCCCTTCCTGGGTCAAGGATGTCCACTGCTCGTCCGCATTTCTTTGGCGTGACAAGGTGAAAGCGGTTACGGTAGTAAACCGTATATGTGGGATCAGCTGTGTTATCCCTGTTGTTGCAGCTGCTGGTAGACACTCCCGAGGCTACTCGTTCGCCCTGTTATGTGAGCTGGGTGGGGTGCTCAACTAGTTCAGGGCTTGCCGTGAGGATGACGACCCTGTCGGCGCGGCTTCTGTTCTGGTAGAAAGTCCGGTACCCACGCCAGTGAGAGTGGGGATCCCCTGCGAGGAGGTTCGTTCGTGAGCATTGTGCTCGTAGGAATGTCGTATCGGTGTGCGCCCGTGTCGCTGTTGGAGCAGACGGCGGTGAGTGCGGAGGATCGTCCGAAGGTCGCGGCGGATCTCCTCACTGAGGCGTTTATCTCTGAGGCGCTCATTGTGTCGACGTGTAACCGCACTGAGTTTTACGTGGGGTGTGAGGGTTTCCACCCGACAGTTGAGCATGTGGTGGATACGATCTCCCGCTATTCCGGTGTGGCAGTCTCGGATCTGTTCCCTCATTTATATGTGCGCTATGCCGAGTCGGCAGTGGAGCACATGTTGCGTGTTGCTGCTGGTTTAGATTCGATGGTGGTGGGAGAGCAGCAGATCATCGGCCAGATTCGCGATGCCTATGCGAGTGCCGCGGACGACGGCACAATCGGGCATGGTCTGCATGAGCTGGCGCGGCGTGCCTTGCGAACGGGTAAGCGTGTTCATGCGGAGACCAGTATTGACGCCGAAGGCCCATCGATGGTGTCGTTTGCTGTTGACAAGGCCCTGGGCGTGATGGATGTGGATGACCTCGAAGGTCGTCATGCGTTGGTGGTGGGGGCTGGTGCGATGGCGTCGTTAGCGTCGACGCACCTTGGACGGTTGGGCGCATCGATGACCATTGCGAATCGGACGCTGGAGCGTGCGGACAATGTGGCGTCGCATGCCCGTGAAGTGGGGGTCTCGGCAGTTGCGACGGATTTGTCGGATTTGGCGGGGGAGATGTCTCGCGCCGATATTGTGGTAACCGCGACCGGTGCGTTGGATCCGTTAGTGGATACGCCGATGCTTGATCGCGCCTTAGCACAGCGGGCACAGCGAGCCGAGGGGGCAGCCTCCCGGGGTGCTGACATGATGGTGACCCCGTCGGAGGCTAGTCACCTGGTTATTTGTGATTTGTCGCTACCTCGTGATGTGGTGTGCGCCCCTCGTGAAGGCGTCACCGTGGTGAATATCGACACGATGCAGAAGGAGCGGCGTGCTGCCCTGGAAGCGCAGAGCAGCATCGTGAAGGACAACCTGGGGCTGCCGTCGAGCGTGCAGCCGAGTGTGGTCTCTGATGATGCGGCGGCGTTGGCCCGATCGATTGTGGCTGAAGAGCTACATGCGTATGTTGAGCGGATTCGTAGCCAGGATGTGGTGCCGACAGTGAAGGCGTTGCGCCGCCGCGGGACCGACATTTTGCGCCGTGAGCTGGAGCGTATGGATTCTCGTACCCCTGATCTCAGTGAGAAGGAGCGTCGGGAAGTTCACATGGCGATGAAGCGTGTGGTGGATAAGCTTATGCATACACCAACGGTGCAGTTGAAGAAGTTAGCTGGTCACACGGATATTACATATTCGGATGCGATTCGTGCGTTGTTTGGTTTGGATGATGTGGAGTGTTCGCCCGCGGGTGGGTGCTCTGAGCAGGTGGTACCACAGCCGGATTCGTCATTAACGAATTATGCTGTTCCTATGGCTTTGTCTGATCGGGAGGATCCGGCCCGTGTGGGAGTGCTGATGGGATTGGATGATGTGGAAGTGACGAAAGGGCGTTCATGATTCGTATTGGCACCAGGGGTTCGACGCTCGCGTTGACTCAGGCTGGTCATGTCCGGGACACGTTGATCGCCGCTGGTGTGGACGCTGAATTGTACACGGTGCACACACCTGGTGATGCGTCACAGCGTGCGGGGACTCCTGTTGCGCGAATCGGTGTGGGCGTGTTCACGCAGACGCTCCGCACGGCACTTGCCGCGGGTGAGTGTGCGTTGGCTGTTCATTCGTTTAAGGATCTACCGACGGCACCTGACCCGCGGTTCCGTGTGGCTGTGCCGCCGCGTGTGGATGCGCGTGATGTGGTGTTCTCGCGTGGTCGGGTTCCTTTGGCGGAGTTGCCGTCTGGTGCGATGATTGGAACGGGTGCTCCGCGACGTATGGCGCAGGTGCGGGCGTTGCGGCCGGATTGCACGGTGGTGCCGATTCGCGGGAATGTTGATACGCGTATTGGGCGTCTGGACGATGACCTGGATGCGGTGATTGTGGCGCGTGCTGGTGTGGAGCGTATTGGGCGTGCCGGTGAGGCGACGGAGACGTTGGACGTTGATACCGTGTTGCCCGCGCCGGCGCAGGGCGCGTTGGCCGTGGAGGCTGTTGCGGAGGGGCAGGAGCACTGTTCGGAGGAAGCATTGTATGCGTTAACGGTGCTCGATGATGAGTTGTCGCATCGGCGGGCGGATGCGGAGCGTGCAGTGTTGTCGACGTTGAATGCGGGGTGTACGGCTCCGGTGGGTGCCTATGCGACGGGGACGACGTTCCGTGCGGGAGTATTCGGGTTGGATGGGTCTCGGCGTGTGACCTGGTCGGGTGAAGGGGAACCATCGGTGGAGATGGGTCGGGACGCCGCTGAGTATCTTCGCGCGCATGGTGCGTTGGATTTGATGTGAGGTGTGCGGGGTGGTGGGGGTTTCCTACGCCGCGTAGACCCTGCGTGTGGGGCCAGGTGTCGCTCGTCCTGGGCGGGTGTATGGCCTGTGTGTACGGCGACTGTGTGATAGTGGAGGGGGTCGTCGTTTTGGTTTGAGCACGTAGTAGGATTTATTCTCTTTTAGTCAAAATCAGCCGCGGTTCGACCCCGCTTTAAAGGATCTTCATGACCAACTCGACTCCAGGGCGCATTCTGTTCGTCGGTGCTGGCCCCGGTAACCCTGACCTCTTAACGGTGCGCGCCAGAGAAGTGCTGACCTCCATCGCGGATGCGTGGGTGGATGATGCTGTAGGTGAATCTATTCGTCAGCTTGTGGGGCACGACGTTCCTGTTCCACGGGAGAAGGTAGAAGCGGCTGACAACGAGTTTGCCCGGATTGTTGAGGAAGCGAAGGCGAAGGGGTCGCGTAGGCGGCCGACGCCTCCTCCACCGCCGACCGCTGCGAATATTCATAGCCCGGAGAGTTCCCCTCAGGCTACGGCGGAAGCGATGTTGGCGCAGGCAGCATTGGGTACGGATGTTATCCGCCTGGTTGCGGGAAATCCGTTGGGTAATACCTCTGTGCTCGCTGAGATTAGTGCTGTGGCGGCTCATGATGGTGATTTTCAGGTTGTTCCGGGCATGTCGGTTCCGTCGACGGTTCCGTCGTTCGCGGGTATTGCTGTGGGGTCGAGTTTCACTGAGACGGATGTCACCGGCAGTGATGATATTGCGACGTGGGATCGGTTAGCGCAGGCGCCGCAGCCGCTGGTTCTTCAAGCGGAGGCGCAGGATCTTCCTGTGATTGAGTCGCGTTTGGTGGAGCGTGGCTTGCCGGAGACGACGCCGGCGACGGTCACGGTGAATGGGACAACGCGGTTGCAGAAAACCTATGATGTGACGTTGGGAACGCTAACGTCGTGTGAGGGTGATTTGCCTGGTCACCTTGTCGTGACGATTGGTGTCGAGGTCGGCGCGCGCAATAAGTATTCATGGTGGGAGAATCGTTCCCTCTATGGGTGGTCGGTGTTGGTGCCGCGGGCGAAGTCGCAGGCTGGGCCGATGAGTACTCGCCTGGCGCAGCATGGGGCGATTCCGTGGGAAGTGCCCACCATTTCCGTGGAGCCTCCCCGCAGCCCAGCTCAGATGGAGCGCGCGATTAAGGGGCTTGTCGATGGCCGCTACCATTGGATTGTGTTTACGTCGGTGAACGCGGTGAAGGCCGTGTGGGAGAAGTTAACCGCGATTGGTCTTGATGCCCGCGCGTTCGCTGGTGTGAGCATTGCGACAGTGGGGAAGAAGACAGCAAAGGCTGTGACTGATCTGGGCATCAAACCGGAGATCATGCCGCCGGCGAATGCGCGCTCGGCGTCTGGTTTGGTGGACGTCTTCCCGCCATACGATGGTGATATTGACCCGGTAAATAGGGTTTTCCTTCCGCGCGCTGACATTGCGACTGATGTGTTGGTGGATGGCCTCATTGATCTGGGCTGGGATGTTGATGACGTGGTCGCGTACCGCACTGTGCGCGCAGCGCCGCCGAGTGCGGAGATCCGGCACATGATTAAATCCGGTGGCTTCGACGCGGTGTGTTTTACTTCGTCGTCGACTGTGAAAAACCTGGTTGGCATTGCTGGAAAGCCTCATCAGCGCACCATCATTGCCTGCATCGGGCCGATGGCTGCCGCAACCGCGAAGGAATGTGGTTTGCGGGTGGATGTTGTCCCTGAGGAAGCCGGTGTCCCTGACCTTGTCGATGCTCTGGCTGATCACGTGGCTGGATTGCGTGCAGCTGGACAGCTCCCTCCGCCGAGGAAAGTGCGGAAGAAGAAAAAAGCGTAGCGCGTAGTACTCTGGGCGCATGCCACAGACGGACAATTCTCGCGCGAACGCTAGCCGCACATCATCTGATTCGGTGGGGCTGAGACGTCGCCCGCGGCGTCTCCGGACGTCAGCGGCGATGAGGGATTTTGTTGCGGAGACCCGCCTCCACCCCGCGCAGCTGATCCAGGTGTTGTTCGTTCGGGATGGTATTGACCAGCCGGTGGAGATCGCGTCGATGCCTGGTCAATACCAGCACACTCTCACATCCTTGGTTGACGCTGTCCGTGACGCGCGTGATGCCGGTATTCGGTGTGTCGACGTGTTTGGTGTGCCCCGTGATGAGCGCAAAGATGCGTGTGGATCTGAGGCGTGGAACCCTGATGGCATCCTCAATCGGGGGATCGCGGCGATCCGTGAAGAATTCGGCGACAGTATCCTCATCATGGCTGATACGTGCCTTGACGAGTTTACCGACCACGGCCATTGTGGTGTTCTTACAGAGGACAAGCATGGCAATGTTGTTGTTGATAATGACACAACAGTGCCGCTTTATGTGAAGATGGCGGTATCCCAGGCTGACGCAGGCGCGCATATTGTCAGCCCGTCGGGAATGATGGATGGCCAGGTGGCTGAAATCCGGCGTGGCCTTGATGACGCGGGGTATGAGGATGTCTCCATCATGGCGTACTCGGCGAAGTACGCTTCTGCCTTCTTTGGCCCTTTCCGTGATGCCGTGGGGTGCTCGCTTCATGGCGATCGCAAAGCCTACCAGCAGGATCCCGCGAACCGGCGTGAGTCCATGCTCGAAGTGCAACTCGATATCGACGAGGGAGCTGACATGGTGATGGTCAAGCCCGCCATGGCATATCTTGACGTTGTCCGTGAGGTTGCGAACTTGTCATCCGTCCCTGTTGCTGCGTACCAGGTTAGCGGTGAATATTCCATGATTGAGGCCGCTGCGCGCAACGGGTGGGTGGATCGCCAGCGCATCATCATGGAAGCGTTAACGTCAATCCGCAGGGCAGGAGCGGACATGATCTTCACGTACTATGCCACTGAAGTAGCCCACTGGTTAACGGATAAATAACCCGCCCCGTATTGGAGGAACATATGGCTTCACCTGAGCAACCGCACCCGTCCCCGACACCACAAGGACAACCAGGATCGTCCAGGCTCGGCGAGCCGGCTCCAGGCGAACCAGGCGCAGCCGGAAACCCCCTCCCAGGACACGCTCCCGCGCCTGGTGGCACACCCACACCTGCCCCGGAACCTGGTGGGGTGCCCGGTGGTGCTCCTGGTGCTGAGCACACGCCCTCACCTGCTGGCTCCGAGCACGGCTACACCATGCCGACGCACACGGTGACGGGGCCGCCGTCGCCACCCCATAATTCGGATAAGAAAAACTCGAAGGAACCACCGCAAGACATCAAAGACGCCCGAATGGCGTGGATGTGGACCGCGCTACTACAAGCTGTTCTTGGCATCCTGACCGCGATCGAGTTCATTGTTGATCCATCAATGATGGATAGTGCTATCGAGCAGGCTAAAGAAACTTACGGTATGTCGGCGGAGGATGTCAGCAATTCCGCCATCGCTTCCGCAAGTGGAATTGTGATTGCTCTGTTCTACGTTGCTGTCAGTGCGCTGGCCGTGGTGTTGATAAAGGAGCTGGTGAAGGGTAAGAAATGGCCGCGCTTCATCTTGATTGTGGGTTCGGCGTACCTCATCATCAATGGTGTGGGCAGCGTTTTCGCTGTTCCAGATAACGGCTCCGACACATTTGTGTGGGCAACGGGCTCGCTGGCAATTATCTCAGCCGTCCTTGCAGCGGTGGGGGTGTGGTTTTCTACCAGGGTGCCGGCCACGGACTACCTCAACGGCAAGGATCCGTCAGACGACTCTGACGACACCACACGGACCTCACGGAAGTAAGTCGCTGCTACCGCTGACGTTTTTGCGGGCACGTTGAGCTGCGACGTCGGCTCGGTAGTCCGCACAATATTCTCGGGTCATCTCGCCGAATTGGGCATTTTCCTGCCAAAGTCCTCGGGATCATGATCATGTATCCACGGTTTCATGATGACAAACTCCGGAAGTGACTCGACGAGGGTGGCTGCGTAGTAACCGCTGAAGCACCTAACCGAGGTATAGAGATCGCGGCATGTACTGGGATTAATCCCCGGTCTATGCAGACGGCTGCTACGTCAATGCCATGCATCAATAGCAGCAAAAAAAAGGGGGTTTCCTATGCAGGTTCCGTGATCTGATTTCGGGGGCAAGCCTCTCAGTTGTTGGTTACATTCCGTGTTGAGAGGGAAAGGGTGGTTGACATGTGACGACGACAGCGTGGCTAGTGGCGGATCATACTGGGCGGTACCCGGTGGGCGCCATGGTTGCGTTGACGGCTGCCTCAATTGCTCTTAGTATCATGGTTTTCATTATTTATGTCGGCGGGTTCGTGCTCGCTGTTGTTGCTGTTCTTCTGGCCATCGGGATGATGCGCATGGTTCAGCCGTTCGCGCGATCGTATTTCGGAGATCACTCGCTATGACAGTAGATAAATCACCTGGTGACCGTTCACTGGGCGGCTCTACCGTGGAGCCTCCTCGGTACCGGCGCCCTTATAGCGCTTACCCAGGGAAGTATTCGCCGCGGACGACCCGGCGCGCACCGGACGGTAGTCTGCTTCCTGCGGACCCAGAGTCCTTGGAGAGATCGGAAACAGCCATTCAGGCGGCGGTCGAGGCCGCTCGCCAGCTCGGGGTGCAACGCCGTCGCGCCGGTGTGTTAGATGGTGACGATGACGAGACGACATACCATTCGTTTACGTTGGAACTGGATGGTCTCGACGATGCTGTTCATGCCGGGGATATTGAAAAGCTTCTGTCTGATGTTGATGGCGTTACTGTCCGTATTGTGTATGGTGATCCGTCGACTGCGTGGGTGTCCGCGCCAGGATCGATTTCTGTGGATCACATCATCTCGGTTCTGCGGGCAAGTGGTGTGCGGGCGACGACAAAAGTGGGCTCGGTGTATCGCCAGGTGATTGAGTCTGAAGCTGAGCGGGAGCGGAAAGCTCGGCCACGGCGGCGTTCTCGGCGGCATGCAGAATCTTTTTTGTCTCGCCATCCATTCCGTCTGGACAAGCCGGACACCATGGAAGCGCTGTTTACGGCACGAACGTTGATTACCAAAGCGCGATTAGCGGTGGCCGTCGCATTGTCTATCCCTGTCATCGCTATGGCATTGGTGCCCGAGCTTCAATTTCCGTTGTGGCAGTGGATGTCGGCTGGGCTTGCCTTGCCTGTTGTCACTTATTGCGCGTGGCCTTTCCACCGTGCTGCGGTGGGGGGGCTTCGTCGGAAAATGGCTGCGCTTGATTCCGCGACCTCTCTTGCGATTGCCGTGGCGTACGTGTGGTCGGTGGCCACCGTGGTCTGCATGTGTCCCGATGGTGACTGGACTTCACCGCCTAAGTGGTTCGTGTTCCAGCATCAACCTCAGGTATTTTTTGACGTTGCCTGCGGGGCAACCACCTTGGTTCTCTTAGGGCGCCTTCTCTCGCGGCGTAACCGTCTTCATAGCATGGAGCTTCTCTCGACTCATAATGTCGATTCGGGAACGATGGTTACCGTCATCCGACGAACAGTGCATGGGCCGCGGAAGCAATCTGTCAGTGCGGCAGAACTTCACCCCGGGGAGGATATTCTCGTTGCGCCGGGCGACATTATTCCTGTTGATGGCATTGTTGTCGGTGGGTCGTCACTGATTAGTCCGGGCCCAGTGTCGGGGCATAGTAAACGGACTGTTGTCAAAGTGAATTCCCATATTTACGCTGGTGGTCGCAATATGGGAGATACGCTTAAGATCCGTGTCAACAGATCCGGGCACACGACGCGTCTGGCCGCGATGCATCGCTGGGTGGAGGCCTGCGACTATGCGGAACACATGGCGACGCGCACGGCGACGCGGTCAGCATCGCTCCTTGTTCCATGGGCTATCGTGCTGGCCATCATGTGCTTTTTGACATGGTTCTTGATTATGAAGGACCCAGCAGGTGCCTTGGCGACAAGCCTGGCGGTGTTGACGGGGGTGGGGCCTGTTTCGTTAGCGATCTCAACGACGTTGGCGTCACGCTTGGGCCTTGCGCGTGCCATCAGTCGTGGGCTCTTGTTCCGTGATGAGCAAGTGATGTGGAACTTGGGGGAGTGTGACATGCTCCTTTTCAATCGTGTCGGGACGCTGACCACGGGAAACATGAAAGTCGAAAAAGTTACTGCTGCCGAGGGGGAGAATAGTGATCTCATTCTTCGTGTGGCGGGTGCGCTGGCGATGGAGAGTGAACACGGTGTGTCTCGCGCGCTGGTGAAGGCTGCTCGCGAGTCTCGTGATCTGGGTGCTGGTGGAAGCAGTGTGCCACACTGGATTGACGTATCGGGGACGGACATCACCGATGGTGGATCATTTGTGGGTACCGTGGACATTCCACTTCGCGGTGAGATGAGCTCGGTGAGGGCTTCGCTGTGGCGGCCGCGGGATCTCTCTGAGTTGAAAGATGATCGCCTTGCCATGGCTGCGATTTCTGGTGGAACCCCGTTGGTGGTGTCGTGGAAGAACAAAAACCGTGGTGTTATCACGGTGACTGATGCCACCAAGGATGACGCCGCTGAGGCTATTGATCAGTTAGAAGACATGGGTATTGAAACGGGGATGCTTTCTCGAGATACCTATCCGGTGGCGAAGAAATCGGCTGATAATTTGGGTATGAGTGTGGTACTGGCCGGTATCGCGCCATCGCGTAAGGGGGCTGCGGTCCGATCGATGCATCGTCAGGGATACAGTGTGGCGTTGGTGGGTGATCGTGACTTAATGAAGGACCTGGCTGTGGCCGATGTTGGCATTCTCGTGGGTGCCGCTGATTGCTTGGATACTGCTGATGCTTCTGTCGTTATCCTTCGTGATGATGTGCGTGCTGTGCCCGATGCTGTGAACGTCGCGACGAAGGTACGGCGTATTGGTAAGGGAAATATGAATTTCTCACGGGCATATAACACTTTTGCTCTGGTGGGTGGAGCGTTGGCGTTGATTAACCCTGTGATTTCCACATTCCTCATGATGTTGTGTTCCACGGTGATTGAATTGCGCACTCTCACGCTACGACGCGCATAATATTGCGGCGTGATGTCTGTGGGTAGCGGGTGCAGCATGAATAGTGTTACTCGCGCGATGTGCAGGTTGTGGCTGATGGCGCGCTGGGTGGGGTGGGTGTGTGCTGTGTCTTTCAAGCGTGCTCGTGGCGCCCTTTACACTGGGCGTTATGAAAATTACGGCTGCGGTGGATGGATCAGCAATTGGTAACCCGGGTCCGTCGGGGTGGGCATGGTACATCGACGACGATCATTGGGCCGCAGGTGGATGGCCGCAAGGCACGAACAATAAGGGTGAACTCGAAGCGGTTCGCCAGTTGTTGCATGTGATGGAGTCCGTGTGCGATGAGCAGGGTGTTCCTGTGTCGCTGGAGATCTTTTGTGACTCGCAGTACGTCATCAACTCAGTGACGACATGGGTTCACGGTTGGAAGAAGAAGGGATGGAAAAAAGCTGACGGTAAACCTGTTGTGAATGTGGAGCAGATCAAAGACATTGATCAGCTCTTGGCTCGTCGACGGCGTGCTGGGGCAACGGTGAATTTCCATTGGGTGAAGGGGCACGCTGGCCACGAGCTTAATGAAGCTGCTGATATGCGTGCCAATGCTGCTGCCACCGCGTACAAGCGGCGGCAGGAACCCAACCGTGGGCCGGGTTACCCGCAGGCGGTGGGGGCGACCGTCGTACCCGCGACACCTGCCCACTCAGGTAGTGCGGGGTCGGTGGATAGCCCCGGGGTAGGGCCTGCGGATACGGAGTATGGCCAGTCGGTGTTGGAGTTTCCTACCATGAAGGCTATGACTCGTAGTAGTGATTTGTTTGCGCAGGCTCGCCAGTTAATTCCGGGTGGTGTGAATTCGCCGGTGCGTGCGTTTGGCTCGGTTGGGGGCACTCCGCTGTTCATTGATTCTGCCCAGGGGAGCCATCTGCGTGACGTGGATGGTAACGACTACGTGGATTTGGTGTCGTCGTGGGGCCCCATGCTGCACGGCAATGCTCATCCAGCGATTGTGGATGCTGTGCGGTCTGCTGCGGCGAAAGGCCTGTCCTTTGGTGCGCCCACGGCTGCGGAAAATGCATTGGCGGCAGAGATTATTTCCCGCACCTCGGTTGAGGAAGTGCGTATGGTGAACTCTGGAACTGAGGCGACGATGTCCGCGGTCCGGTTGGCGCGGGGCGTGACAGGTCGCTCGACGGTGCTGAAGTTTGCTGGGTGCTACCACGGGCACGTGGATTCGTTGTTGGTTTCGGCGGGCAGTGGGGTGGCAACGTTCGGTGTGCCGGATTCGCCGGGTGTCACGCAGAGTGACACTATTGTGGTGCCCTACAACGACCTCGATGCGGTCCGTGAGGCGTGTGAACAGCACTCTGACGACATTGCGTGCATTATTACGGAGGCTGCCGCGGGCAATATGGGGACGGTGGCGCCGGCAGAGGGGTTCAATGCGGCACTGAGGGACATCGCGCACGAGTACGGTGCGCTTCTTATTCTCGACGAGGTCATGACTGGATTCCGTACCTCGTACCAGGGCTGGTACGGGGTTGATGGTGTGGTGGGGGATCTGGTGACCTTCGGGAAAGTTGTCTCGGGCGGCCTGCCAGCGGCAGCTTTTGGCGGTCGACGCGACCTGATGGCGTATCTTGCGCCAGAAGGCCCTGTGTACCAGGCGGGAACCCTGTCTGGTAATCCCGTGGCAATGGCAGCAGGACTGGCGTCGTTGCGTCTGGCTGACGATGAGTGCTATGCCACCCTCCGTACCAATGCCGACCGCCTGGCGGGCCTGCTCCACGAGGCTCTGGACCGCGAAGGCGTGGCTCATCATATTCAGCGCGCAGCGACGTTCTTGTCGGTTCGTTTCGCCGACGGTGAAGGGCATAATTTCGTCGACATGCGGGCCGCCGATACGTTCCGTTACGCACCGTTCTTCCATGCGTTATTGGATAATGGTGTGTACACTGCGCCGTCAGCATTTGAGACGTGGTTTGTGTCCACGGCTCTCACCGACGAAGATTTCTCTCGCATTGAATCTGCATTGCGTCCTGCCGCGAAGGCAGCTGCAGCGGCCACCAAGGAGGGCTAATTAGTGTCCACGATTGTCCACCTCGTCCGTCATGGCGAGGTCTTCAACCCGGATCGTATTCTGTATGGCCGTCTACCTGGCTATCACTTAAGCGATCGTGGACGCGCCATGGCGTCAACCACTGCTCGCGCATTCACCGGGCATGATGTCACCGTGTTGAAAGCGTCGCCATTGACGCGCGCGCAGGAAACAGCCCAACCATTCCAGCAGGTCACCGGCCTTGACATCGTCACTGATGATGAGCTCATTGAGGCTGGGAATGACCTCGAAGGCTACCGTATCAAAGGGTGGCGCTCGCAGTTGTGGAATCCGACCCTGTGGCATCATCTGAAGGAACCCATGCGGCCCAGCTGGGGTGAGCCGTACCAGGACATTTGCGACCGCATGTGGGCTGCTGTTGGGCGGGCTCGTGAGGAAGCGCGCGGGCATGAGGCGATTATGGTGTCCCACCAGTTGCCGATCGTGATGATTCAGCGCGACTATGCCGGCAAGAGGCTGGCCCATAACCCAGCTGTCCGCCAGTGTTCACTTGCGAGCGTGACCAGCCTTATCTTCGATGATGACACCGTCGTACGTTCTGGTGGCCCCGCCGCCGTTCGCGCGCAGGTCAACGATCTGGCATATAGTGAACCAGCGCAACGTGTGTGAGGTGAACCGTGTGGTGAAAAAGAACATGTTGGCACGAGCAGCGTCGGGCGATGTCATGCCCGCTACGCAGGACAAGCCGAGGTCACAAGCCATGGTGGCGGTGTCTGTGATCATGGCGGTGGGCATGTCAGCGCTGGGTGCCACCACACTAGCTGCCTGCGGAGATGGCGGCACAGCGGGGAAAGACGCCGTGGCTGTCGGCGGGAACTTCAGCTTCGTCTCACCCGGCGGCAAGTTGGTTATCACCTATGATCAAAAAGACCGCAAACCTGTGAAAGGCCTCTCCGGTAGGTCCCTCATGGAGCCGGATAAAACCATCACGCTGTCAGACTTTGACAACCAGATCGTTGTGCTCAACGCGTGGGGCCAGTGGTGTGCTCCGTGCCGTACGGAGGTCGATGACCTTCAAGAAATTCACAACAACATGCAGCAAGGTTCAGGCAATGGGGCCGATGGTTCCGACCATTCCGGAACATCCAAAGGCAAACCTGCCGGAACAGTCCTGGGCATCAATGTTCGCGACTTCAACAAGCAAGCCGCGCAGGACTTCGTGAAAGATAACGATCTCTCCTATCCGAGCATCTATGATCCCTCATTCAAATCGGCTATCTCACTTGGTGGAATACCTGCCTCCGTCGTGCCCACGACCATTGTTTTAGACAAACAACACCGACCTGCGGCTGTTTTCCTCCGTGAAGTCAACACGAAAGAAATCATGGATGTGGTCAACGCCCTGGAGACAGAATGATGACACCCAGCCATCTCCACGCTGATATTGGCGCAGCGTTTGCTACCACCGCGGCGTCAGGCCCGCTGTTCCTCGCGTTGGGAGCTGCCGCCGTGGCTGGGCTTGTATCCTTCGCTAGCCCGTGCGTGATTCCGTTAGTTCCCGGCTATATTTCCTACCTTGCCGGCGTCGTCGGCGCCGAAAGTGACGTTACTACTGAGGGCACAAAGATTCGTTCCCGACGCCTCCGTGTCGCCGGGGCAGCGCTGCTTTTCGTCGCAGGATTCACCGTCGTCTTTATCCTTGCGACAGCCTCTGTGTTTGGAGCGATCTCCGCACTGCAAATCAATAGCGAATTATTGCAGCGTGTGGGCGGGGTCATCACGATCCTCATGGGAATCGTGTTCCTGGGTTTTATCCCTTTCCTGCAGAATGAGCGCCGCATGGCACCCAAGCGCTGGTCCACGCTCATGGGTGCTCCACTGTTGGGCGCGGTCTTTGCCCTAGGGTGGACTCCATGCCTTGGGCCTACGCTGGCTGGCATTATCAGCGTCGCCGCCGGAACAGAGGGGACGACCGCACTGCGAGGAGTGCTTCTCATCATCGCATATTGCCTCGGCTTGGGGCTGCCCTTCATCATCGTTGCGCTCGGGTCATCGACGGTTCTCGCTAGTGTGTCGTGGCTGCGGCGGCATAGCCGCGGGGTGCAGATCGCCGGTGGTGTCGCCCTGATCATTGTCGGGATCGCTTTGGTCACAGGACAATGGGCTGTGTTTGTCTCCTGGGTCCGCCAGTGGGCCGTGACGAGCACAGTAACCCCCATCTAGTCGGGGACCATCGCGGGATTGCGTGCGCTGCCCCCTGATACAGTGGACGCCTTTCGGCACCAAGGCATCGTGTAGACCATAATCGGGGGTAGCACAAGAAAGGCGGACGACGTGGCGCGCAAACAATTTTCTTCGCTGTGGCGTATTCCCTGGCGCTGGCTCACCAGTATGCGGACCGCGCTGATTTTGCTCTTCCTTCTTGCTCTCGGCGCGATCCCGGGGGCGATTCTCCCGCAGCGTTCGCTGAACAAAGAGAAAGTTGCCACCTATATTGCCGACAACGGCACTACCGGGAAGATCTACGACAAACTCCAGCTTTTCGACGTCTTTTCGTCGACGTGGTTCACCGCCATCTACGTCCTGCTGTTCATCTCCCTGGTTGGCTGTATTCTTCCCCGCACGTGGGAGCACTACACAGCGATGCGCGCGAAGCCTGTGCGCGCGCCCAAGAATCTCAACCGCCTCCCGCACTACCGCGCACGCATCATCCCCGCCGACGACTTCCCCGGCGTTGATGACTACGCGCGCACAACTATCACTCCACTGTTTACGAAGTGGCACACGCGTGAAACGCCCGCCTCGGAGGATCGCGCCGGGCAATGGTCATTTAGTGCGGAGCGCGGATACGCCCGCGAGTTCTGCAACCTTGTTTTCCATGTCGGTCTCACGGTCATGCTGGTCTTCATCGCAGCGGGGCGGTTGATGTACTACGAAGGTCAGGTCATCGTTATTGCGGGCAATGAGAACTCGCAGTTCTGCAATTCGGCTGTCGCGAACTTTGATTCGTTCCGGCACGGGGCACTTGTCGATGGGACGAAGTTGTCGCCGTACTGTATCCACATTGGCGACTTTAATGCCGATTACCTGTCGAATGGGCAGGCCACGATGTTTACCTCAGATATCCGCTATGCAACGAAAGATGACATCGACAAGCCGGATTCTGAGTGGAAAAAATATACCCTGAGGGTGAACCATCCGCTGCGCATCAACGGTGACCGTGTCTATCTACAAGGCCATGGGTATGCGCCGTCATTCACAGTGAAGTGGCCCAACGGGGAGACCCGCACGGGTGAGATCCAGTGGCAGCCGACAGATATGATGAATTTTATGTCCGCGGGTGCGATGCGTATTGATCCACCGGCTGGGATGTACCCTGATCTGCAGGAGCGTCGGAAGAACCAAGTGGCGATCCAAGGTCTCTACGCGCCGACGGCCGTGTTTAGTGGTGAGAACAACAATGTGTTGTCGGGGTCTCGGTTCCCGACCCAAGATGATGAAGCCGTCGCCATCGATGTTTTCCGTGGTGATGCCGGACTGGATACCGGCGTGGGTCAAAGCCTGTTTAGCCTGGATACGAGCCTAATCCACCAGGGTCTGTTGTCCAAGGTGGATCGTGCGAATCTACACAAGGGCCAAACAACGACCCTTAACGATGGCACCGAGATCACGTTTAATGGTGCGAAGCCATTTGTGAATCTGCAGGTCAGCCGTGATCCGACGCAGGGCTACCTGCTGGGCATCACGCTCATTATGCTTGCTGGATTAGTTGGGTCGGTCGCTATCAAGCGCCGCCGTATGTGGGTTCGCGTCACACCGCGTGACGACGGAACAGCGCTCGTCGAAACCGCTGGTCTTGCTCGTACGGATCGTGCCGGGTGGGGGCGTGAGTTCGCTAGATATGCTCGAACTATTGTGCAGGAGCCAGATGATGACTATGACGACGAGGAGGACTAGCCGTCGGCACATCGTCGCTGGTGGCTGGTGCTAAGGTCCCGTGGTGACTGTGCTGCTCGTCGTCTGTCGTGGTCCTGCGTTCCCGGTGGTTACGTTCAGATGGTGGGGGCCGTACAATTATGCCTGTTTATTGCCCTCAGTGTGTGACATGAAATAGCCTGGGCAGGGAGAAGAGGAGAACTATGCCGGTTAATAAGACTCTTGCCTCGTTTTCAGACTTTTCGTTCAAAGTCGCATTCGCGGTATATGTCATCGGGCTGATCGTCATGTTGGCTTATTATGTTCGTGAACAGATGCTTCAGGAGGCATTCGAGGACGCCAGGTCTCGTACTGACGCTCAGTCGGGCTCATCGACGTCAACGAACGATAAAGAGCTGGTCAGTGCGGGGGTAGCAGGGGCAGGTTGCGCGTCCACGGCATCAGTGCGGGGCGAGGCGACGGCCTCTGTAACAACAGGAGGTGCGGGTGCGTCGCCCCGATCGGCCTCGTCGGCGGTGGGTAAGCTGTGGGGGCGCGTTGCGAATGACCGGCCAGTTCTCACCCAGGCGGAACTTGATGGCCGCCAAGACAGTATCGATAGGATGGGGGCTTTCGGTCAAGGGATTATCTTCCTGGGGTTGCTCTTCCATGCGGCGTGCGTCGTCCTACGTGGATTATCGGCCCACCGGTTCCCGTGGGGGAACCTGTATGAATATGTCGCCCTCGTGTCCCTGGTGGCAATGGTTGTTGCCACGGTTGTCTTGACGAAACGCGAGAACCGCATTATGTGGCCGTGGGTGCTCATGCCTGTGGTTGCGTTGCTGTTTTATGGCGGGATGAAGTTATATGCGGAATCGGCGCCGGTGGTTCCTGCGTTGCAGTCGTACTGGTTCCCCATTCATGTGTCGACGGTGTCAATTGGTGCGGGTTTCGGCTTGATTTCTGGAATGTGCAGCTTGGCGTATATTGTGCGGATGTTCCAACCGGTCGGCAAGGAGCATGGCATGGTTGGGAAAATCGCCGGGCCTTTGCCAACTGCCAAGCGGCTTGATCGGTTGGCCTACCGCACGGCGGTTATCACGTTCCCGATCTTCGGGCTCGGTGTGATCTTCGGTGCGATTTGGGCGGAGTCCGCCTGGGGGCGTTTTTGGAACTGGGACCCAAAGGAGTCCATCTCGTTCGTGACATGGATTCTCTACGCTGCTTACCTTCACGCTCGGGCAACGTCGGGATGGAAGGATCAGCGTGCGGCGTGGATTAATGTGGTTGCCTTCGGGATTATGGTGTTCAATCTGTTCTTCATCAACCTTGTTGTCTCTGGTTTGCATTCGTACTCAGGGCTGAACTAACCATCCCCTCATCCCAGGTGTATTCGGGGCCGTGGTTCATGTGGTGTCGCACGCAGTGTAGGCGATGGGGGCGGCCTACTCTGGCCTATGAGGGAGTTGGCTTTGGAAACGGGGTCGTCGACTAATACTCTCATGGGGGATATCGGCCATCATGAAGAGAAAGATCCTATATGCCCCAGTCGGCCCCTGACGAGCAGCCTGATCACAATGACCCCACGGTGGACACAACAGTAGGTGGCGCGTATTCGGTTCGCGCTGTGCCGTCACGATCGGCGGTTGTCCAGTGGATTCGTGGGAATCTTCTGGTGCAGATCATTATTGCGATTATCACGGGCGCGGTGTGCTCATTATTCTTTCCGCCGTGGCTGGCGCGGGTGTTTGTCACTTATAACAGTCTGTTTAGTAATTTCTTGAGTTTCTTCATCCCGGTGTTGATTTTTGCGTTGATCACGCCTGCGATTTCTGGTCTGGGCCGTGGGGCGGGGAAGTGGTTAGCCGTGACCACTGGTGTCGCCTATGGGTCGACTGTGTTCTCTGGCCTCATTGCTTTTGGGACAGCATCCGCGGTGTATCCGTGGCTGTTGAAGGGTGATGACCTGTTTAAGGCCAAAACGGTGGATAATGGTGCTCTCAAACCATTTTTTGAGGTTGCCATGAAGCCGCCGTTTGAGGTCATGACGGCACTGTTGTTGGCGTTCACGATTGGTGTGGCGATGACCGCGGTGAAGAGCGACACATTGTATTCGGGTGCGAAGGATCTTGAACGGGTAATTATGCGGGTGATCAGCTCGTTTGTGATCCCATGCTTGCCGCTGTTCATTTTTGGCATGTTCTTGTCGATGGGGATGAATGGCAACTTGACGACGACGTTGGTGTCGTTTGCCAAGGTGATCGTGTTGGCGATTGCGATGACGGGTGTGTTGCTGCTCATTCAGTTCTCGGTGACGGGTGCGATTGCGCGGGTGAATCCGTGGCGTGCGTTTATCAATATGATTCCGGCGTATGTGACGGCGTTGGGAACATCATCATCAGCTGCGACGATTCCGGTGACGTATGAGTGTTCGAAGAAGAATGGTGTGGATCCGACGGTTGCCGGGTTCACCGTGCCCTTGTGTGCGACGATTCACTTGGCCGGGTCGATGATGAAGATCGCGTTATTTGCGTTCGCGATTGTGCAGATGGCGGATATTGATACAACGCCGGCGACGATGATTGGTTTTGTGCTCATGCTCGGGATCACCATGATTGCTGCACCAGGTGTTCCGGGTGGGGCGATTATGGCAGCGTCTGGGGTGTTGTCATCAATGTTGGGTTTTTCTGACTCTGAGGTTGCGATTATGGTTGCGGCGTACATCGCGATTGATTCGTTTGGTACGGCGTGCAATGTGACTGGTGACGGTGCTATTGCGCTGATTATTAACCGTATGGTGGGGGAACAGGGGATTAGTCGCAAGGAGCTTGAGGACACTCCGACGTATGAGGATGCTATTGCGGAGGCGGAAGCTCGTGATGCCGCGGTACGGTGATTCCATGCACACTGTGGTAGTCACTGGGGGAGCTGGTTTTATTGGCTCGAATTTCGTACATTACACGCGGGCGCATCGGCCTGATGTGCGTGTCGTGGTGTTGGATGCGTTGACGTATGCGGGGAATTTGGAGAGCTTGAAGCCCGATTTTTCCACTGACGTGAGGGGGGTGGCACCCACTTCCATTGGCTTGGGTGAGGCAGTGGCTTCCTCTGAGCTGTCGGCCCGATCTGCCGCTGCATCCTGCCATCGTGCGTCGTCGCCGACGAGTGACCTGGTGTGTGAACTGGTGGTAGGTGATATTTGCGATCACGCGCTGGTTGATGAGTTGGTTGCGTCGGCGGATCAGGTTGTTCATTTCGCGGCGGAGAGCCACAACGATAATTCGTTGCAGGATCCGGCGCCGTTTTTGCGGGCGAATGTGGAGGGGACGGTGACGGTGGCGTCGGCGTGTGTGAAGCATGGTGTGCCGCTGCATCATATTTCAACTGATGAGGTGTTTGGTGACCTGCCGGTGGGGTCGCCGGAGCGGTTTACTGAGTCGACTCCGTATCGTCCGTCGTCGCCGTATTCTGCATCGAAGGCGGCGGCTGATCATATGGTGCGTGCGTGGGTGCGGAGTTTTGGGTTGAAGGCGACGATGTCAAATTGCTCTAATAATTATGGGCCTCGTCAGCATCCGGAGAAGTTTATCCCTCGGCAGATTATTGGGCTCATCGAGGGGCGACGTCCGCGGGTGTATGGTACGGGTGAGAATGTGCGTGATTGGATTCACGTGGACGATCACAATAGTGCGGTCTGGTCTATTATCGATGCAGCCTGCCAGGATCCGGCACTGTACGGTCGGACGTTCCTCATTGGTGCTGACGGTGAGCGTTCTAATCTCGACATTGTGGGGGATCTCCTCGAGGCCTTCGGTCTCTCGCGTAGTGATTATGTGCATGTGACGGATCGGCCGGGGCATGATCGTCGGTACGCTATTGATCCCACAACGCTGCGTACTGAGCTCAGGTGGGAGCCGACGCATTCTCTTGCCGACGGTCTTCGCGAGACGATTGAGTGGTACAGGAATAACCGGGACTGGTGGGAGGTTGCGGCGAAGGCGGCGGAGGCGAAGTACGCGCTCACGGAGAAAGAACTCCCGTGAGGGTGCGGGGCGCGTTGCCACTGTTGGCATGAGAGGCGCAGTGTGTGGCGGTTTTGTGTTTGGGGGCCACTAAGCTGGGTGTCATGACGTCTCGACTTGAAGTTCAGGAACCTGACCAGTACGCCACGTACACGGCAACCCCGATTCCTGGGGTGTTTATTTTTTATCCGACTGTTCATGGTGATCAGCGCGGCAGTTTCCACGAGTGGTACAAGGCGGATGATCTCGCTGAGGCGTTGGGTTATCCTTTTTTCCCGGAGCAGGCGAATATGAGTGTCTCTGTTCGTGGCGTGGTCCGTGGGATCCACCTGGCGGAGGTTCCGCCGGGGCAGGCGAAGATGGTGACGTGTCCGGCGGGGGCTCTCAGCGATATTATCGTTGATCTGCGTAAGGGGTCGGAGACGTATTTGAAGCACATCGTTGTTCCTCTTAACCAGGATAATCACGCGGTGGTGTATCTTCCGGTGGGTGTCGGTCACGGGTTTGTTGCCCACGAGGACAACACTGTGGCGACCTATTTGACGAGTACTGCGTACGATCCTGACCGTGAGTTTGGGGTGCGTGTGACGGATCCTGCCCTTGGGATTGATTGCCTGTCTCTTCTTCGGGGTGAGGCGGCCGCCGGGGATTTGTCGGTGGTTGAGCCTATTTTTTCTGACAAGGATCGTGTCGCGCCTCTAGTTGCTGAGATTGACGATCGACTTCCCACGTGGGAGTTCTGTAAAAACTATGAGGATGATTTGCGCAACGGTTGGGCGATTGCCAACACTGAGGCCGGCGAGGACGTGGAGTAGCGCACGGTGGGGCTCGGTGCAGAGACTCGGGTATGCCGAGTTTCCTGCGCTGTGATGCGGGAGTGGGTTGTCGTCGGGATGGGGGTCACGGCTACTCTGGCTATTGTGAATGTGGACACTACTCAGTCTGTTGAGAAGCCGACGCGCCCGTGGAAAGACATTGTGCTCTATGGGTTGGCGCGTGTGGTGTTGTTCCTCGTCTTGACGGTGGTGATTGCGTATGGCGCCTACGTGGTGGGTGCTCCGATGCCTGTCATGATCAGTGCTCTTCTTGCGTTGATTGTGGCGCTGCCGTTGTCGATGTTCCTTTTTAAGGGTCTTCGTTTGAGGGTGACGGCGGAGATGGCGGCGTGGGATGATCAGCGTCGTGCCCATAGGGAGTACATCAAGAATGAGCTGGAAGGCCGCGAGTAGAGTTTCATCGACCGACCCCAGGTGGCCTTGTTGTTTCACCCTATCCAGAGGGTGAGCGTGGTGATAAGTGACCATGCGACCATCGCGCGGCCTGTTATGCCGAGGACAGGGATGAGGTCTCGCCCCTTGGCGTGGGTGATGATTGGGCGTGATGCGAGCCCGAGGAGTGGCGCTGCGGCCAGGCCCAGCACAGACCAGGGTGTTGCGATGATGGCGAGCAGGCAGGACATGACGAGGGGGACGGCGGCAAGAGAGCACCACAGTGTTCGACTGCCTCTGTCACCGAGGCGAACGGCGAGGGTGATTTTCCCTGTTGCGGAATCACTAGGAATGTCGCGAAGGTTGTTTGCCAGGTTCACTGCAGCGGACACTGATCCGATGGCGATAGCGATAGCAATTCCAGCGCCGGTGATGTGATTGGCTTGTGTGTACTGGGTGCCGAGAACCGCGACGAGCCCGAAGAAAATGAAGATGGCAGCTTCACCCAGTCCGCGATAGCCGTAGGGGTTGTTCCCGCCCGTGTAGAACCAGGCGGCCACGACACACACGATGCCGACGATGATGAGCCACCAATGCCCGCTGACCGCGCATAACGCTAGGCCAGCCAGCCCAGCGACGCCGAAGGCGACGAATGCTGCGTGTTTTACTCCGTGTGGTTGGATGAGCCCGGAGGCAGTAAGGCGGAAAGGACCAGAGCGGTCGTCGTCGGTGCCGCGGATTCCATCGGAATAGTCGTTTGCATAGTTGACGCCGATGACGAGAAACCACCCAACAATGCCTGCGAGGACGGCGTTGATCATCGCTGCGTGTCCGGCGAATGCAGCGGCTCCAGTGCCGGCGATGACGGGGGCGATGCCATTGGCCCAGGTGTGGGGGCGGGCTGCCTCAAGCCAGTCGTGGGCGGTGACTGTGCGTGCCGGTGGCGCGTGGTGGTCTGTGGCTGGGTAGTGAGGGGTGTCGGCCATTATTCTATTGTGACGTATCGGCGGTGTGAAAAATAGCCCCGGGTAGGCTGGGGTGTTGGGAATACGCGATGGCCGGGTGAGGGAAGGACGCTGTGTGCAGCAGATCGGTTATTTTTTAGGTCAAGTGGTCAGTTTTTTTCTGACGCTCGCCCGGCTGATTCCGCTGCGAGTCCACAATGAGTTCGATGGTAAGCCCATCCCGTCATATGGCCCCGTGACTATTTCGTTGACAACTCATGGGCCTCGGCTCACTAAGGTGTGGTACACCATTGAGTCGCTTGCTCGGGGGACAGTGTCTGCGCCGATTGTGTTGTGGCTTGATCGTGAGGATTATGAGCGGCCTCTGCCGGATCGTCTTCGACGGCTGGTCGATCGTGGCCTGCAGATCCGTTGTTCTGATGGTGCCTTTGGCCCTCATACGAAGTATTGGCCCTTGTTCCGTGAGCGTGTGGCGGAGGTACGCGAGTCGACGGTGTCGAATCTCGCTGATGAGGGGTTTTTTCCGTCGCGTGTGGCTACGGCTGATGATGACATCATTTATCCGGAATGGTGGCTCGAGCGGCTGTTGGAGTGCGCGGAGTTGAGTCCGGGTGACGTGGTTGCCTACCGGGCGCACCGGGTGTGTGTGAAGAACGGTGGGTTGGCCCCGTATGCTCGCTGGACTGCGGTGAAGTCGTGTCGGGCGTCGATTGCGAACATGGCGACCGGTGTGTCAGGGGTGCTTTATCCGGTTCCGTTTATGGCCTTTGTTGTGGATCAGGGAGATTGTTTTCGAGACCTTGCGCCGAAGGCAGATGATATTTGGCTGCATGCGTGTGCCGTGAGGTCGGGGACTAAGGTGCGTCAGGTTTTTGGGCAGCAGCGTAATTTCGCAGTGGTTCCCACGACGCAGCTTAGCGCTGCGCTGGTTGTTCGTAATGTGTGGATGGGCGGCAATGACCTTCAGGCGAGCCGCGTGTACACGGATGAGGATGTCGCGGCGTTGTCGCGGGCGAGTGGGCTGTCGCTGTAGTGCTGTCAGGTGTTGCGTTCGCCGGTGGTGTGAGTGGGGTGGGGTTTGGGGGGTTGTGCTGTGGCGAGGAGTTGTCGCAATGTGTGGCGGTCGGTTTTTCCAGGTCCTCGTAGTGGGATTGTGGTGATCAGTGCGATGGTGGTTGGTAGAGCGTGAGCGGGTAGGTCGAGGCGTGCTCGGATACGTTGTGTGGCTTCGCTGTTGAGGATGCGCGGTCGTTGAGAATGAAATGTGGTGGCGTGCGGGGTGTCTTCGATGACTAGACACACACTTTCACCCCATTCTTGTGAGGGAATGCCGAGGACGGCGCAGTCAGTATAGCCAGCACGTCGTGCTGCGGTTTCCACGATCTCAGGGAGTACTTTCAGTCCGCCGGTGTTGATCGCTTGGTCGTACCGACCGAGGATTTCTAGCTTGTTTGCGCGTAGTCGTCCGATGTCGTCGGTGATGAACCATCCTCCGACAAAAGGGTTGGTGGTGTTTGTGCGGGAGGGGTCTGTATTGCTGTGGTGGGATGGGTTGTTGTGATCGTCGGAGTTAAAGAGTATATCAGCGTTCCGGTATCCGCTGGCTAGCGTTGGTCCGCCGAGGAGTATTCGTCCTTCAGAGCCATCGTGGGTTGCGTTGAGTGGTTGGATTCGTATGGTGGTGCCGGGTAGTGGTGTTCCGTTGTAGACGATACCGCCGGCGGTTTCGGATGAACCATAGGTGGTGATGAGTCGCCATCCTAATTCCTTGCAGGAGTTCAGCATGGTGGTGCTCAGTGGTGCCCCCCCTACGAGGATGGCGTCGAGGCTGGCCACAGTGTCGACAAGTGCCGTGGTACTGATGGGTTGTTTACCGTGCTCAACGGCGTGGAGGAGTCGGCTGATCTGTGTTGGAACCAACGAACAGTAACGTCGGTGGCCCGTCATGTGGTTGATCGCGTCGACGAACGTGTGAGGGGTGAACGTGTGCCTCGTATCCATGAGTACTGGTTCGTATCCCGCTGCGAGTGATCGCAGGAGAACCTGGAGTCCTGCGACGTGGTCGGGTGGCAGTGCTAAGAGCCATTGGCCAGGGCCACCGAGGGCTGCTGTGGTGGCCGACGCAGATGCTGTGAGGGCTGTGGCGGTGAGTTGTGCGCCTTTCGGAATACCGGTGGAACCGGACGTGGAGAGTATGACGGCGATGTCCGTGGCGATGGGATCGCCGGCTCTCATGACCTCGCAGAGCATGGATGCGCGGGCTGGATCGGTGGTGGGAATGGGAAGGAGTGATGCCTCGCCGCGTAGCGCTTTGTCTAATTGTGGATATATGGTGGCGATGTGGGTGTGTGGGGGGATGGGGAGTGGTGCGAGTGGCCGGGTGTTCACGATGGGGCAGTGTAGTAAGAGTACAAAGAAAAACCAGCCACCGGGCTGACCTGGTGGCTGGTGGTGCTCGTGTTAGTCGGCGATGAAACCGAGGCTGTCGAGGGTGACGAAGATGGTGTGAATTTCGTCGCGTGTCGCTTTCCGCTGGTGGACAGTGTAGAAAGCTTGTGCTGCGTCGGCAGCTGTTGATGGAATGTGTCCCTCGGTGACCAGTAAGTTGACCACGTCATCGGTTTTCGTTGTGGTGGTGGGTTCAGCAAGTGCAACTGCTGAACGACCATGATGCACAGGATGCGCACGGCCAACGACAGCCACGGGGGTGAATTGTTGGTCGCTGATGCGAAGCCAGTTGATGAAACGCATGATGTTGCTTGCCATTTTCTTACCCTCCTTTATGGGGTCGTATGCGAGTCGCAAACTGTAACGTCTGACAACGGCTCTGTGTGTGATAACTATCGACGGGTGTCATCGTGTGATGTGCACTGTCTGTAGATATCGGTGGAGCGAATCTGGCGTTACAAAGTAGATAAAAGCACTCTAGGTGAGATTGTTGGTGGAGTCAAGCATTGACCCACCCCTCAAATTTGCTAACAAAAATCTTTCCGGACATTGACCAAGACGAACACCCTGGAGAGTCACCCTGATCCGTCAGAATGGTGAGATATCTAACTCCGTGCTGAGGAATCGGTCAAGCCAATAAACACGGGTGTGTCACAAGGACCACTGACACCCCGTTGTAAAAGGCGACGCGCGCGTGTGACGCGTGCGCCTAGGGAGCGACGGTGAAGCCACCCTCACGGAGCTTTGCCCTAACACGGGCAAGGTCATCCTCCGTGGGCTTTTGAGCCATCGTCTTCGCAATGTAGTGCTGAACATCCCTCTCAGTGATAGTTTTGTCTCGATCGTGGTGCGATTCTTGCTTCGTGACAATAACAGCAGCGATCCGGTCGATGTCCGCGTCCTTCAGCTCCTGCTTGAGGACATACATGATGGCCCCAGCATCCCCATCAGGAACTCCCGCTGGATATCCGACACGCAGCCAATCGACAAAACGGACCAACCAATTCTTATGCTCGAGCTCGCGTCGTTCATCGATCGCTCGCTGAGTAGCTTCTGAAAATGTGCCGCACGCAGTGTCAGCATCGTTCGTGGTGGACTCTGAAGGTGAGGTGGGGTGGGAATCAGTGCTCATCTCTGGGGTCCTTTAGTGTCCGCCGGACGTGCCGTAGATGTTGATGCCGGTGTAATGCGCGATGGTCGCATTGGTGATCCACAAAACACCGGCGAGGATAACGACGAGGCAGAGAAGATAGATCACCCAGGCCAGGATGTGATTGATTCCCTTAGATTGTTTCCCGTGTGTTGATCCCGCTGCATCGAGGCGCACTCCAAGTGAGAACAGAGTGGGCAGTCCCGCGCCGAGAACTAAGGCGACAATGAGAACAGTAAGCAGTGAATTGATCGTCGACATTAGCGGGTAACCTTTCGCTGATCAGCGGGGATAACTGAGTTAGAGTTCTCATCCCAGTCGGCGTTGACATTGTCAGAGGACACCTGGTGTTTACGGGACTGCAGGTAGATGAAACCAGCGAGGGTGAGCAGAATAGCGAACGCCGCCAGAACACCAATGAAGTCAGTGGTTGCGACGCCCACGAGGTGGGCAACCAGCCACGTCAGCGCGCCAACAATAGCGGCACAGGGAAGGGTGATAATCCAGGCAGTTGCCATGCGGCCAGCCACACCCCACCGAACCTCAGCCCCACGAAGACCGAGCCCTGTTCCAAGGATGGAACCGGTTGCGACGTGTGTCGTCGACAAGGCCATGCCGGCATGGGAGGAAGTCAGGATGATCGCGGCCGATGATGCTTCGGCGGCCATGCCCTGGGGAGAGTCGATTTCGACGAGACCTTTACCTAAGGTGCGGATAACTCGCCAGCCACCTGTGTAAGTGCCCAGGGCGATCGCTCCTGCACACGCTGCGATGATCCACAGTGGCATGTGGGTGTCGGGGCCGATCTCCCCATAGGCGACGAGGGCCAGGAAGATGACGCCCATCGTTTTCTGGGCATCGCCAGTGCCGTGAGCTAACGATACAAGCGAGGCTGTGGCGATTTGTCCGATACGGAAGTGATTGTTTTTGTTGCCCTCGTCAACGTTGGCGGTGATGCGGTACACCAACCACGTGCCGCATGCTGATACAAGCCCGGCCACAAATGGGGCTGCGAGTGCGGGAATGATGATTTTTCCGAAGATGTTTGCCCAGGCTACGCCCCCAATACCCAGGGACACGAAGGCGGCGCCAATGAGACCGCCAAAGAGGGCGTGGGAGGAACTGGACGGGATGCCAAGGAGCCAGGTCAGCAGGTTCCAGACGATCCCCCCAATGAGCCCAGCAAACACAACAAGAAGAAGCTTGTGGGCGTCAGCGTCACTGTGCAGGTTGAATTGGTCGAGATTGACGATCCCTTTGCCGACGGTCTTGGCTACTTCGACCGACAGGAATGCGCCAATCAGGTTGAGGATTGCTGACAGTGTGACTGCAACTTTTGGTGTTAACGCGCCGGTAGCAATGGAGGTTGCCATCGCGTTCGCGGTGTCATGGAAACCGTTGGTGAAATCGAACGCGAGCGCGGTGGCGATCACTATGACGAGGATGATAAGTTCAGTCACAGCGAAAGTATCCTCCCCGAACTATCGAGCAGCCAAACTTCCGCGATGACGTTAAGATTCCGTTAACTTTGCGGGGGTGAATATCGGGGGGGTTGGGTCTCAGTAATAGTAAGGAAAATCGTCCCAGTGTGGCGCTCGCTTCTCCAAAAACGCGTTTCGCCCTTCGACAGCTTCGTCCGTCATATATGCCAGGCGTGTGGCCTCCCCAGCAAAAACCTGTTGGCCCATCAAACCATCATCGGCGAGGTTGAACGCAAATTTCAGCATGCGTTGAGCCGTCGGAGACTTTGAGTTTATCGCTCGCGCCCACTCAATGGCGACATTTTCTAGCTCAGCATGGTCGACAACCTCGTTGACCGCACCCATGCGATGCATAGTTTCTGCATCATATGTTTTGCCGAGAAAGAAAATTTCCCGCGCGAATTTCTGCCCAACCTGTTGGGCGAGATACGCGGAGCCGTAACCAGCGTCAAATGATCCGACGTCGGCATCGGTCTGTTTAAACAGGCCGTGTTCACGCGACGCCACGGTGAGATCGCACACAACGTGAAGCGAATGCCCGCCGCCGGCCGCCCACCCGTTGACCACCGCGATGACAACCTTAGGCATGGTGCGAATAAGGCGCTGAACCTCGAGAATATGGAGCCGACCTCCTTCCGCGGCGACGCGCGCCGCATCAACGCTCGACGCATCCGCGTGGTCAACGTCGGACGTATGCTCTGTGGCGTATTGGTAACCTGAGCGGCCACGGATACGCTGGTCCCCTCCGGAACAGAATGCCCAACCGCCATCTTTTGGTGACGGACCATTGCCAGTGAGCAGGATCGTCCCGACATCCGGAGTGCGACGGGCATGGTCGAGCGCCTGGTATAACTCATCGACCGTGTGGGGGCGGAACGCATTACGTACCTCTGGGCGGTCAAAAGCAATGCGGACAATGCCATCGGCACGTTCTGTACCGACGTGGCGGTGGTACGTGATATCTGTCAGGTTATCGAAGCCGGGAATGGGTGCCCACAAGTCAGGGGTGAAGGGGTGGCTGGTCGTGGACGTGGAGAAGTGCTCATCAGACATATCGATGAGGATACTGGTATGACCCACCATGCAGCCCTCCACACACGGCACCACGTTGTGATACCTCGTGACCGTTAGGGTAGAGGGCATGGTTGACATGGACGTACCCGCCAACAAGGGAGGCTCACCGAGCGTGTCTCAGCTTGTTGTGCCGTCATTGGACGACGTGTGGGAGCGGTCCCATATTGTCCGCCTGCCCATGACTACTCGTTTCCGTGGGATCATGCAGCGGGAGGTCATGCTGATTGATGGACCGAAGGGCTGGTCAGAATGGGGGGCGTTCCTGGAATATGGGCCAGCTGAGTCTGCGATGTGGTTGGCGTCGGCGTTGGAGATGGGGTGGGTGGGCCCGCCTGCACTCCCGTGTGACCGGGTGTCGGTGAACGGGACGATTCCCGCGTGCCCACCAGGTCAGGTGTCTGAACTGCTTGACCGATACCCGGGTGTGTCCACTGTCAAAGTAAAAGTGGCAGAGAAGGGGCATACTCTTCGCGACGATGAAGCCCGGCTGGCTGCTGTCCGCCGTGCACGCCCTGAGGTGGCAATTCGTATTGACGCAAATGGTGGGTGGACGGTCGACCAGGCTCATCATGCGCTACGACGCTTCCGTGCTGGTGGGCCACTGGACTACGTGGAACAGCCATGCCCTGCATTGGAGGATCTCGTCGACCTGCGGCAGCGGGTAGCTGATGATGGGCTCGATGTTCGCATTGCCGCCGATGAGTCGATCCGTCGAGCCGAGGATCCGTACCAGGCGATCCGCATGGGTGCTGTTGATGTTGCAGTGGTGAAGGCGGCGCCGCTTGGTGGTCCGCGTAATGTCGTCGCGGTCGCGGACGAAGCACGCCACCACGGGGTCGACGTGACAGTATCCTCCGCTATTGATTCCGCGGTGGGAATGTATGCAGGTTTGTGTGCGGCGGCGGCCGTGGGTAGCCAACCGGCAGGATTAGCAACGGGTGCATTGATGGCTGCCGACGTGGCAGATCCTCGCCCGATTGTTGACGGAATGATGGTTGTCGAACCCCGCATTCCCCACGATGATCTCGTAACGACGTATAGTGCCCCGGAGGAGCGAGTGCGTTGGTGGAAAGAGCGACTGACGGCAGCCTGGCCGCACCTGTCGGGATCAATGATCATGGGTGATGCTGGGTGTGGGAGTCACGGCTGAGGGGTAGGCTCCACGGCTGCCGCTGGTGGCGACGACATACTAATTAAGGTGGAAAGATCGTTCTTCATGAGTAGTTCCGGTGCAGTTCCTGCCTCGTGTATGACGGCGGCGATTATTGTCGATGAGCTTGTTCGTTGTGGCGTGCAGGACGTTGTAGTGTGCCCAGGGTCCCGGTCCGCACCGTTGGCGTTGGCGTTCTCGGAGGCGGCGTCCCGTGGGGACATTACTCTTCATATGCGGACTGATGAACGATCCGCAGCGTTCCTAGCCCTTGGTTTGGCGTCGGAGAGTGGCGGACCACGCCGCGGCGGTCTGGGTATTCCTGGAGGGCACCACGTGGTGCCGGTGGTGATGACCTCGGGGAGCGCGGTGGCGCATTGTATGCCTGCGATGGTGGAAGCACAGCTAGCGCACCTTCCGGTGATGGTGTTGTCGGCGAATCGTCCGTGGTCATTCTGGGGGACTGGGGCAAGCCAGACCGTGGACCAGCGAGAGGCATTCCGGGACATTGCGGTGCGGACAGAGGGGATTGACACCGCTACGCGGAAGAGTGATGCGTGGCATGTGATGCACCGGGAGATTCGTTCGGCTATCAACCGGGCGGTGGTTGCAGCTACCGCGGCCGGCATTCGCATGCATATGCAAGCGTGTGCGCCTGGAAGAGTGGACGCGTGTGCCCAACAGGAGCGTGGAGGGGCTGAGCCCTCCGCCATGGGCGAGGTGGGCCGTGTCGGTGTGGAACGGGCGTTTCGTGGTCCCGTACATATTGATGTTCCTTTTGAGGATCCACTGGTGACCGACGACAATGAGCAGCTCATCAAAGCTGCTCACGATGCTCACCGTTTGGGTCGCCCAGATGGTGGAAGCTGGACGCGGTTTGTTAACCATACGCAGGTGTCGTCACCTCGGGTTCTCCATATTGCGGGACATGGGGCACCGCACCATGCTGCCCTCCAGGGTGTACCCACCATTGCCGAGCCCACCGCCGCGGCACCTGATATCCAGATCCATCCGTTGGCATTGTCTCTCATAGCGCCGGATCATGTGATTGTCACTGGCCGGCCAACACTGCACCGTAGTGTCTCCACACTCTTGGCTAGACCAGATATTCCCATCACTATTATCGCTGAAAACCCTGATGATTATCCCGACGTTGCTCACATGGCAGCGCAGGTTGCGACGAGTGTGACAGTTGCCCCACAAAATACGGCTTGGGTAGTGGAATGCCAGGCGGTGGATGAGGCCGCAGCGACTGCTCTCCGTGACGTCATTCTGCTTGATGATCTCACCCAGTCCGATACCGCACATCGAATGACAGGGCTGACCGTGGCCGCAGCAGTTGCTGACTCTGTTCACGTTGGCGATGCCCTCGTGGTGGGAGCGTCGAGTCCAGTACGTGATATGTCTTTCGTTGGTGCACCGTTTGACGGTATCGACATCTATTCCAATCGCGGTGCATCGGGCATTGATGGTTTCTTATCGACGGCGATTGGTGTGGCTTTGTCACGTCAGGCTTCCGATCCCGACAGCATTCATGCCCCGAGGACGGTGGCGGTGGCGGGGGATGTGACCTTCCTTCATGAGGCGACGGGGCTGAACGTGGCGGCGTCTGAACCGCGGCCCTCGAATCTTCTCATTGTGGTCGCAAATGACCAGGGTGGAGGTATTTTTGAATCGTTAGAGCCGGGCAAGCCTGAGCTTCGTGACCACTTCGAAAGGGTGATGGCGACACATCATGAGGTCGATATTCGATCAATATGTTCGGCGTTTGGTGTGACATATTGTAAGGCTGAGACGGCAGAAGAGTTGGTCACCCTTTTGGATTTGCACGCGGAAGGACACTTGCTCAATGATGCCGATGTCGATGGCGAACACGGGTCTTACAGTAGGGATGATGATCATGCGTCTGGTAGTAGCGAGGGGGCACCTGACAACCGGGGTGTGAATACAGGGATTACGGTGATTGAAGCGGTGTGCGATCGCGCACATCGACGATGCACAGCGGAGTCGTTGGAGGGGCGTGTCGCTATCATCCACAAGCGGGGTAGACAGTGATAGGTACGCGAGAAGTGCACGGTGACTATGGAGGGTGTGACTACATGACCATCGCAGAGTGGGTTTCGCAGTGACCACGGGAGAGGCAACGGTGGGCACCGGTACTCGAGGGTGCTCCCGGGTTCGTCATGATGTCGTGTCGCACATCGATATCGTGGCTCGCCGGTGGCGACAGGTCGTCGCACTCATCGTCCTTCTTATGGGCTTGGTGTGTACGGCGATGGTGGTAGGCCCGATATACAACGACATTGTCGTGAACAAAGACAAAGAAACTGCTATCGCCACTGTTCATCATGTTGGTCCTCTCCACACTGCGATTTCGTTCCGTGATCGCTCGGGGGAATATCACTCGCCGGATAAGGGAGTCCTCTATCCTGGCGGGTTGAACGATGGGCAGAAAGTGTGGGTGGAATATTCCCGCAGTGATCCCGACACTGTTCGCGTCAAGGGACGAACATGGACATTATCCCTTCTACCTGCACTGTCAACCTTCATTGTGACAATGCTTTTGTCCACAGGTGCAATCGCAGTGATCAATCGACGCGCCGATCGCAAGAAAAATTTATACAATGGTCACCGAGATCAATGACCAGAAGAATAAAACAGTGTTTCATATCGGTAGAAATAGCCGCACTCTGGCGGGGAACTAAGGAAGAGAAAGCAGTCGAATGCGCATTGCAATTGTTGCAGAATCATTTCTTCCCAACATCAACGGCGTGACTAACTCGATTCTTCGGATCCTTGAATATTGCGACCGCCACGGGCACGATGCACTGGTCATCGCACCGGGTGCGCGTGAAGTTCAAGACGAATGTGCGGACTATATGGGGTTTCCTATTGCCCGTGTTCCCACTGTGCAAGTTCCGCTGATTGATTCACTTCCCATTGGTGTTCCCACGCCAACCGTGAAACGAGCATTACGTAAGTACAACCCCGATGTTGTGCATGTGGCTAGCCCATTTGTGTTGGGTGCCGCTGGTGCTTTTGGTGCGTCTCAGCTTGGGATTCCCACTGTCGCGGTGTATCAGACGGATGTCGCTGGCTTTGCGAATAATTACCATATGAAACCGTTGGCCTCTGCAGCATGGAAGTGGACACGAACTATACATAATGCCTGTTCGCGAACCCTTGCTCCGTCGTCGGTCACAATTAAGGAACTCCGCTTACACAAGATTCGGGACGTGCATTACTGGGCGCGGGGTGTCGATAATGAACTTTTTTCCCCGACGAAAAGGTCGGAGGCGTTGCGTCGCTCGTGGGCCCCGCAGGGGCAAAAAATTGTGGGATACGTCGGGAGGTTAGCGGCGGAGAAATCTGTACACCGTCTCGTAGCTCTCCATGATCGCGATGACATTCAACTTGTGATTACCGGGGATGGCCCGGACGGTCAGGACCTTCGTGATCTCCTTCCCCGTGCGATTTTTACTGGCGCGAGGTACGGGGAGGAGCTTGCCGAGATCTATGCCTCGCTTGATCTCTTCATTCATCCGGGTGAATATGAGACGTTTTGCCAGGCAGTGCAGGAGGCGTTGGCATCTGGTGTGCCGGCGATTGCGCCCAGAGCGGGCGGTCCGATCGACCTCATCGACGATGGGGTTGATGGTGAATTGCTTGCGGTGAGTTCGTTTGAGCGAGATTTGTCTGCAGCAGTGAGCCGTCTGCTGGCGGCGGAGGGATATCGTGATCGATGTGTTGCCGCGCGCGAGTCGGTGACCCAGCGCACGTGGGAGTGTCTTTGTGATGAACTCATTGGCCACTATAGGGCGGCTATAGAGTCCCCGATGGGGCAGGAATTCCGCCCGACGTTACTGGAACGGTGGCGGGCTGAGCACGAGCAACGGTATGCCTGACATGCTACGCGCGTGAGTGCGTTCCTTCCGGGTAGTCTGGGATCTCGTGGCTAGAGCGACGTTGGACAAGAAACCCCGTGATGTGGCGCGCATGTTTGATGCCGTCGGTAAGAAATATGATCTGACCAATACAGTTCTCACCGGAGGTATCGATACGCTGTGGCGTAAGGCGACACGGAAGAGGCTGGGTATAGCGCCGGGGGATCGCGTTTTGGATCTTGCTGCCGGTACGGGGGTGTCCACGGAGGAATTATCCAAGTCGGGTGCGTTTGTGGTGGGTTGTGATTTTTCTCTGGGCATGTTGAAGGCCGGTCGTCATCGTGATGTGCCGTTGGTAGCTGGTGATGGTTTGCATTTACCGTTCGCGGACAACACTTTTGATGCTGTGACGATTTCTTTCGGTCTGAGGAATTTCGGGGATACGAAGGCTGGCTTGGAGGAGATGGCTCGAGTGACGAAGCCGGGTGGCAGGATGACCGTGTGTGAGTTTTCCACCCCCGTTATTCCGGTGTTTTCGACACTCTACAAGGAATATTTGATGCGTTTGTTGCCGGTGGTGGCGAAGGTTGTGTCATCGGATCCTGAGTCATATGTGTATTTGGCGGAGTCTATTCGAGCATGGCCTGACCAGGGGGATTTGGCTCGAATTATTCGATCTGCTGGATGGATTGATGTGGGGTGGCGAAACGTGACGGGTGGGGTTGTGGCCCTCCACAGTGCCACCAAACCGTAAAATAGAGTGAACCCAAATCTGTGGGTGTGTTTTTGTGCGCTAGGCTAGGCACGTTGTTTGAGGCGGTTGCGAGCGTCTTCCATGTCCGTGCTTATGCGCCGTGCCCATGCTGGGTGCACACGTGTGGTGCGTGTTTGTAACTGTCGATCCATGCCCAATGAACGAGGATTGTGCGATGACCAGCGGACAGAGCAGTGCTGTGGACTCCAGCGTCGACGCCATGAGTGGCGGGTTTGCTGGCTTGAATTCCCGTAGCGTGGAATCCAGTCTTGACCTTGGCGACGACGAACTGAATTCGTTCGTTGCTGACGGGATGGAAAAATGCGAGAAGCTGCTTATCCACGAGTTGGATCAAGGTGCGTCGTTTGTGACGGACAAGATTAAGCATTTGGCATTGGCCGGGGGCAAACGTGTTCGCCCCATGTTTGCGTTGTTGGCATCTCGTTATGGTGAGAAACCGGGCTGTGATGACGTTGTTAAGGCGGCGATTGTTGTCGAGATGACGCATCTTGCCACGCTGTATCACGATGACGTGATGGATGAAGCGGAGAAGCGTCGCGGTTCTGATAGTGCGAATTTTCGGTGGAACAACTCGGTCGCTATTTTGGCGGGAGATTTTATTTTGTCCACTGCGTCGCGGTTGATGGCTTCGCTGGGTGTTCCTACGGTGAAGCACTTTTCCGAGGCTTTTGGTGATTTGGTGACGGGCCAGATGCGTGAAACTGTCGGCGCTACCTCGGGTGATGAGATCGATCATTATTTGACTGTCATTCGTGAGAAGACTGCGGTGCTTATCAGGTCCGCAGGTTTTTTGGGGGCGATGCATGCCGGGACGCCCGCGCCGATTCAGCAGGCTTTAGCGACGTTTGGGGAGCATTTGGGTATGGTGTTCCAAATTGTTGATGACATGATCGACATTTTTTCCGACTCTAGGGAATCTGGGAAGACGCCGGGCACGGATCTGCGCGAGGGTGTGCATACGCTTCCCATGCTGTATGCGATGGATGGTGATCGGCAGGAGAACCAGCGTCTTCGGGAGATGTTGCAGTCGCCATTGGCCACGGATGCTGAGGTTCAGGAAGCACTGGCGTTAATTGCTGCGACAGATGCTCGCGCTCGGACGGTAGAGAAAGCTCAGGAACATGCTGATGCGGCTGTGAGGGCGTTGGAGAGTCTTCCTGATAATTCTGCGACGGATGCGCTACGAGCCTTGTTGGCCTTCACCATGGCGCGTGTGGGGTAGTTAGGGGCGTGTGAAATACCTGCGTGGTGGCCTGATTTGTGGTGGAGGGTTGGTTTCGTAGTAGAGTATGCAGCGCGTTCAACTGCTGAATGCACGCCAGATTGCCCGAGCGGCCAAAGGGAGCGGATTGTAAATCCGTCGGCTTTGCCTACGTTGGTTCGAATCCATCATCTGGCACTTCAATACGGATTACCCCGTTGCGGCGTGATAGGTTCACGCTGCAACGGGTTTTTCGTATGGGGGTGGTCATCGTGGCCGGGGGTGGCGTGTGTGTCTGGTTTGTGGTGATGGGGGTTGTTGACTGGAGGCATGGGGAGTGACCTGCTGATTTGTGAGTTCCATTCTTGTCGGTTACATTGTGTGAGGCTTCGCAAGTTTTTAGCGAGTTATTGCCCCCTTAGCTCAGTCGGCAGAGCGTTTCCATGGTAAGGAAAAGGTCGACAGTTCGATTCTGTCAGGGGGCTCTGTTGCACCACATCCCGGTGGACTGTCGGTACTCCGGTAAGTCCTCCGGGATTATGTGTTGCGACTGTGGCGATGTAGCTCAGATGGTGAGAGCGCACGACTCATAATCGTGAGGTCGAGGGTTCGAGTCCCTCCATCGCTACTGGGAAATAGATGAGGGGTCGCCCTGACGGGTGGCCCTTTTTCTCCCATTACGCACGGCTGTCGGCAGGGGTGGCCACGGTTGCCTGAATGGGGCGCGGGGTTCTCTGCTATGGTTGGTGTGTCGCCCGGCCGGTATCTGTACCGCAGTGGGGTTCACATCGGTATCCGTTGTGGGCCTGTCTGATGTATGGTGGCGGTGGGAAGTGAAGGGGCGTGGCTCAATTGGCAGAGCAGCGGTCTCCAAAACCGCAGGTTGCAGGTTCAAGTCCTGTCGCCCCTGCAAAAACGTATTAGGCCGATTTTCGAGTAAAGTCGGCGTGTGTACATTTTTCATCTCAGTTGAGGAGAGTGCGCGTGAGCGAGGAACGAAGCTCTACTGGAGCGTTGCGTCCGTCCGGTAAACGCCAGATCACAGGATCCTCTACTGTCTCCAAATCCCGCGCTCGTACTGCGCAATCCGGTCCTGAGACCGTTGGTGGGCGTGGGAATATCTTCACCAATATTGTTGATTACTTCCGCGGCGTTGTTGCAGAAATGCAGAAGGTCATCTGGCCTACGTGGCGTCAGATGGGGATATACACCGGTGTTGTCCTCTTCTTCCTCATTGTGGTGATTGGGATTGTTGCAGGTGTGGATTTCCTCGCTGGCAAAGGTGTGGAGTGGACTCTCACGCATTAAGTCGCCAGTGCCTCTGCGTGTCGAGTGCTGAACAGCTGTGAACTGTGTGGTTCGCGAACTGATTGTGGTACGGCGCTTGAGGACGTTGGATTGATTGCGTAGTGGGTGTATAGTTTCGTATATATCGTCCCGCCAACCCGCAAGGGGAGGCGGGATTTTCTTACGATAGCTGGCAACATAATAGCTTGGCGTAACAACTTGAAGGATTGAACCTGCTTCATGAGTGACACGACGAATTCATCCACCGGGCCCGACACACCGCAGAGTGCTGCAGACTTAGCAGCTCAGGCGGCCGCTGACGTTCAAGAAGCTGCACAGAAAGCCCAGCAGCCCATGTTCTCCGCAGGCGGCGCAGGGCAGCCGGCTGCTTCTCATACTGATCAGGTGGCAGATTCTGCAGGTCAGCAAGACACTGAGGCTGATCAAGTTCACACGATGGACGCTGAAGGAGCTGTTGCCACGGAAACAGCTTCTGAAAGCGATGCGACGGTAGCTCGTCCGTCAATCACGACGGGCGCTGGTGCCGAGGCAGATGCTGCGCCGGTGAGTGAGCATGCCTCCGAGGCTGCTACTAGTTCTGAACAGGATCCGGAAGCCGCAGCGATGCAGGCGTATAAAGTGCGCTTGAGGAAATTCATGCGTGAGCTGAAGAAGCTTCCGGGCGAGTGGTATATCGTCCAGTGCTACTCCGGGTACGAAAACAAAGTGAAGACTGACCTTGAGGTTCGTGCGCAAACTTTGGGGGTTGATGAACAAATCCATGAGGTTGTCGTCCCGATTGAAGAGGAAGTCGAGGTCAAGGACGGTAAGAAGAAGATTGTTAAGCACAAGCTTCTTCCCGGGTATGTTCTCATGCGCATTGAGCTCGATGATGCCTCCTGGTCGGTTATTCGTGATACTCCTGGTATCACCAGCTTCGTCGGTAATGAGGGGCATCCGACGCCGGTGAAGATTCGTGAAGTTGCGAAGTTCTTACTCCCACCGGAGACTGCCACGCGCAAGGCTGAGAAAGAAGGCGAAGAACCAGCTGTTGTGGACGTGTCCAGCACCGGTGTGGCGGCGCCTCCGCGGCCTGCTGCAGACAAGCTCAAGGTCGATTTTGAAGTGGGCGAGGCTGTCACCGTTCTCTCTGGCCCCTTTGCTTCGGTATCTGCGACGATTTCTGAGATCGATGCCGTGAACAGCAAGTTGAAGGCTTTGGTGTCTATCTTTGGACGTGAAACCCCGGTGGAGCTGGACTTTGATCAGGTAGAGAAGATCAACTAGTTGTGGACTGACGCGATTTGGGTCGGGTGCTGCACTCCGGTAACCTGGCTCTTCGTGTGTGTCTAGGCCAGTGTGGTGCTCCATTGTGGGATTATGGCGGTGGAGCATGATTGGCTGACACGCGGTGTATTGTCATCTTTCCGGTGGCCTGGGTATCCAGGAATCCGGTCGGGCGGCTTGGCTGTTATCCCCATCCTGGTTGGGGTGGCGGCTGGGTCGTTTGGTAACAGAAAGAGGTTGAAAAATGGCTCCGAAGAAGAAGGTTTCGGGCTTCATTAAGCTGCAGATTCAGGCTGGTCAAGCTAACCCGGCTCCGCCGGTTGGCCCCGCATTGGGCGCTCATGGTGTCAACATCATGGAGTTCTGTAAAGCCTACAATGCTGCGACCGAAGATCAGCGCGGTAACGTGGTTCCAGTCGAGATCACTGTGTACGAAGACCGTTCGTTCACGTTCAAGCTGAAGACCCCGCCGGCCGCGAAGCTTCTGATGAAGGCTGCAAACATTCAGAAGGGTTCAGGCGAGCCAAACACCAGCAAAGTTGGCTCCGTTACGTGGGATCAGTGTAAGGAAATTGCACAGACCAAGATGGAAGACCTCAATGCTAATGACCTGGATATGGGTGCCCGCATCATCGCTGGTACTGCTCGCTCCATGGGCATCGAGGTGAAGGGCGCAACTGCGTAACCACGTTCCCTCCGGCATATGGAGGACGTGTCACATTGAGTGGAAGGGTCGCTTGCTGGCCCGTGACCACTATTCCAAACGTGTAAGGATTGGATTGTTATGAGCAAGAACTCGAAGGCTTACAAGGCCGCAGTGGAGAAGATCGACGCTGGTCGCATCTATGCTCCTATCGACGCAATGAAGACTGTTAAGGAGACCGCGTACACCTCCTTCGACCCGACTGTGGATGTTGCAATCCGCCTCGGTGTGGATCCCCGTAAGGCTGACCAGTTGGTTCGTGGCACCGTTTCCCTGCCCAACGGCACGGGTAAAGAGGTTCGCGTTGTCGTGTTCGCTGAGGGGCCGAATGCTACCGCTGCTGAGGAAGCTGGAGCGGACTTTGTCGGCACCGCTGAGCTTGTTGAGCGGATTCAGGGCGGCTGGACTGACTTCGACGCTGCTATTGCAACGCCAGATCAGATGGCCAAGGTCGGCCGTGTTGCTCGAGTATTGGGCCCCCGTGGTTTGATGCCGAACCCGAAGACCGGCACCGTCACCCCGGACGTCACCAAGGCTGTGAAGGAAATCAAGGGCGGTAAGATCTCCTTCCGCGTTGATAAGGCGGCTAACTTGCATGCTGTGCTGGGTAAGGCGTCATTCTCTGCGGAACAGCTCGCGGAGAATTACGGTGCGCTTATCGACGAGCTTCTTCGTGTGAAGCCATCTGCTTCTAAGGGTCGGTACCTCAAGAAGGTAACCGTCTCCTGCACCAACGGTCCGGCTGTCCCTGTGGACAACACCGTTGTGAAGAACTACACCGGTGCTGCGGAGTAATAGGGCCGAGTAGTCGCGACTGCATAGTGGCGGGGCTCGGTGTCATAGAAGACTCGAGGACCGCACGTAACCATAAGGCAGAACCACGTCATGTGGTTCTGCCTTATCGTGTTGTATGCACGTGGTGGAAGCGAACACATGGTGGTAACGGGGGTATGGTCTACCCCTCGTTATCATTGTCGGACATCAGACAGGTAGGTAGTGTGGGATCCTGATCCGCAGGTGGTCAGTCACATGTGCGGGTGGTTGATATGACGTTAGGAGCGGGGCCTCCCATGCATCAGCAATTTGGAGCACTGAACTGGCTAGCCATCGGGGTGTACACCGTCGCCATGCTGGCGGTTGGCGTGTACTTTTCGAAGCGGGCCAGTGCAAGCAGCGATGACTATTTCAAAGCCGGGGGTCGGATACCTGCCTGGGCTGCAGGTTTTTCCATCTACGCCACCACACTCTCAGCGATCACATTTATGTCGATTCCAGAGAAGGCGTATTTAACTGACTGGGCGTATTCCGTCGGAAATATTGCAATCTTCGCAATTGTCCCCATCTTGGTGCACTTCTACGTGCCTTTCTTCCGAAAGCTCGACGTCACGACAGCCTACGAGTACCTAGAGGAACGCTTTGGCGTGACTCTTCGCATTCTCGGTTCGGTCTTCTTCGTCCTATTCCATGTAGGGCGGATTGCTATCGTCATCTACTTACCGACCCTCGCTCTGACTGCAGTTAGTGATATAAACCCCTACCTGATCGCGGCACTCGTCGGCGTTGCCTGCATTATTTACACCTTCCTCGGCGGTGTCGAGGGGGTGATTTGGTCTGATGTTATTCAGGGAATCATCCTTCTCGCAGGTGCAGCCGTTGTGATTGTGGTTGCTTTGGTCAATAGCCCCGGATCGGTATCCCACACGGTGTCACAAGCCGCATCGGCAGGGAAATTCTATTCTGGTGACAACTTTTCGCTCAGTACGGTGTCGGTATCCATACCGATCATTTTCTTGGGCAGCGTGCTCAACAACGTGCAGTCGTACACGGCTAGCCAGGATGTAGTGCAGCGCTATCAGACCACCCCATCTGTTCAAGCCACGCAGCGTTCGCTATATGTCAATGGAATTCTTGCGCTCATCACGATCCCGATTTTCTATGGGATGGGCACAGTGCTCTACACCTTCTACCAGGGCAACGGTGGACTACCCGACGGGGTGAAAACCTCCGCGATCGTGCCGTACTACATCCTGACCGAACTTCCCGGCGGTGTTGCCGGCCTCATTATCGGGGGTATTTTGGCAGCTGCACAGTCCACCATTTCATCATCATTAAACTCGATCTCCGCGTGCATCACAGTAGACATTCGTAACCGGCTGATGCCCCAGCGTGGTGAAGCCTCAGTGTTGTTTAGCCGGATTGTCATTGTCACCACCGGTGTCCTCTCCACGAGCATCGCCCTGTGGCTTATTGCCTCTAATAAAGGTGAATTGTGGGACTTGTTCCTAACATTGACTGGCTTATGCGGTATCCCAATTGCTGCTGTCTTTGCGCTAGGAATCTTTACCGTGCGGGCCAACCGTTTCGGCGTCCTCGGCGGTGTGGTGCTCGGTGTACTGGCCGGCTATGCCATGGGAAAGACTGACCTGGGACCATTCGTGATTTCCATCGTCGCATTTACCGTGACACTAGTCGTGGGTTATGTCCTCTCACTTGTGGTGAACCGTACCGACCACCAATCACGAGATGACACTCTGCCGCTGACGATTCACGGAAAAAACCTCAGCTACGCACGGAAGTCCGTGCGTCACGAGCCCCAATCGTGACCCACGACCCCACCATAGATGAGTAGTCAAAAAATAAGCATTGAAGGAGATTGTTACATGACCTCGAAATTCCGCGGAGTCATCCCGCCTGTCGTCACCCCGCTAACCGATGATCGTGAGTTCGACCGCGCCAGCTTCACCACCAACATCGATCGCTTAATCGATGCTGGTGTCCATGGGTTGTTCTTCCTAGGGTCGTCCGGGGAAGTTGCTTTTTCGACGGACAGACGCCGCGACGAGATCGTAGAGGCTGCGATTGAACAGGTCAACGGACGTGTACCCGTGTTGGTTGGATGCATCGATACCGAAACTGAGCGTGTCATTGAGCACGCGCGCCGGGCTGCGGATCGTGGTGCGGATGCGATCGTTGCGACAGCACCATTCTACGCTCTCGGTGGCATGACAGAGGTTGAGCAGCATTTCCGCCTGATTCACGACGCTGTTGATGTCCCTCTATTCGCGTACGATATTCCGGTGTGCGTCCACACGAAACTACCAGGTGACCTGCTAGTTCGCCTCGGTCAAGAAGGGGTGCTGGCCGGTGTGAAAGATTCGTCGGGCGATGACGTCAGTTTCCGTTTCCTTGTCCAGGACAATAACGACGCAGGTCATCCGCTCCAGGTGCTCACCGGACACGAAGTCGTTGTTGACGGCGCCTACCTCGCGGGAGCTGACGGCTCCGTGCCTGGTTTGGCGAACGTGAATCCAGAGGTATACGTCCGACAGTGGCGAGCCTATGAGAATGGTGATTGGGATGCAGTTCGTAAGGCGCAAGACGAGGCGGCACGGTTAATGCGGATCGTGACCGTCACCAGTGGAGTGACCGGTTTCGGCGCTGGAGTTGGCGCGTTTAAAACCGCGATGAAGCTCCTTGGCGTGTGTGAGAGTAACCAGATGCCCAATCCTGTCGCCGCACTCGAGGGCGACAATGTGAGGGCAATTGAGACCGTTCTCAAGAACGTCGGGTTGCTATAGCAAAGACGTAAACGGCGAGGCATTCAGCGCGGAGGTTCACGGGGCCGCGATACCTCTGTGAACGTCGTGCGCGGACCCGCTAGACTCCACGCACACGACCACGCTCACACTATGACAGATCGACGTGAGCGAAGGTCAGTACCGTTGCCAGTCGGGTTTGTTGTGCTCGGCGAAGACATAGTACTCCTTGTGCTCTAGTTGGGTGGCGGCGGCATCGTCGATGATGACGGTGGTATGGGGATGGAGTTGTAGGACACTAGCTGGACATGATGCACTCACTGGGCCTTCGGCAAGGGCTTTGACTGCGGCGGCCTTATTCTTCCCCGTTGCAAGGAGGAGGAGGTGGCGAGCTTGTTGGATTGTTCCCAATCCTTGTGTGAGCACATGCCGTGGGACATCGTCTTCACTGTCGAAGAAACGCGCATTGTCACTCACCGTTTGCGGGTGCAGGGTCTTCAGACGCGTGGGTGAGTTCAGCGAACTACCCGGCTCGTTGAATCCGATGTGCCCGTCCGTGCCAACCCCGAGAATCTGAATGTCGATGCCGCCGGCATTGCGGATTCGTTCGTCATAGGCATGGCCGGCTTCGTCGAGATTGTCTGCGAGGCCGTCCGGGGAGAATACAGACTCGTCACTAATGTCAATGTGCTCGGTGAATTCACGCCGGATTGTCCGGTAGTAGGACTGCTCATGATCACGGGGGAGACCAACGTATTCATCGAGGAGGAACGCTTGGTTCTGGGCAAAGGATAGGCCAGATTCGTCATGACGACGAATCAATTCTTGGTACGTTCCCAGCGGAGTTGAACCAGTCGCAAGACCGAGAGTGGCGCCGTCGGTGACGTAGGGCTCGAGGATATCGGCGGCGTGACGGCTGACATCGTCAGCGGTGGCGCGGATGACAATTTCCATGGTGGTTCCAGTGTTCCTTTTCTATCGTGAGTCCTCGATATATTCGAGGGATTCAATTTTGTGCCGTGGATTCATTGTTGTCCCTGGTAATAAGGGTGTCTTTTTGCCCAGCAGGCCGTGAGGTCTACACCTTGTGCCCGCCGATGTAGACCTCACGAAGATCAAAGTCGGGGCCCATGATGATGAAATCCGCGGGGGCATTGGCAGTGATACGGCCCGACATACACGACGATCCCATCACAGATGATGAGGGACCGTCCCCCAGCAGAACACGTCCAGCCGTCGCGCTCGTGAACCGCACAGCAGCAACGGGGTCGAGTCCACGTCGCACCGCACGCACAAACTGGTCGAACAGTGTTGACGTCCCCCCGGCGATGGCCCCGGCAGAACCGTCCTGCGTCGTCAACCGAGCAACACCACCATCCACCGTCACTGACAACGCTCCCAACACATATGATCCGTCGGGCTTCCCCGCAGCCTCCATCGCATCAGTAATGAAGAACGCCGACTCAGGTACTGCGTCAGTCACCATGCCCACGGTACCGTCGTGAAGGTGAACCCCGTCGGCAATGAGCTCAACGAATACCCGACCAGGAAACTTTTTCGCCGCTGCGATCATCGCGGCTGCCGCCCCAGGCGCCCGGTGATGCAACGGCGGCATCGCATTAAACAGATGTGTCGCCGTGACTGTGATGGTGCGGTCCACAGCCATCTCAACGAACGCCATCGTGGTGTCGTAATCGGCGTCGGTGTGGCCAATGGACACGATGATGTTATGGTCAGCGCACACCGCCAGGCAGTCCTGAGCACCCGGGCTTTCCGGAGCCAACGTGATTTGCCGAACCAAGCCGGGATGACGCGACACGACGCGGGCGAACATTCCAGCATCCGCAGGAATAATTCGGTCCGGGTTCTGGGCCCCGCACCGATGAACATTGACAAACGGCCCCTCCAGATGCACCCCCGCGATGAGGCCCTCATCGGCCAGCGGCGTGAGCACATCCAACTGGTGAACAATGTCCTGCTCATTGGCACTCACCAAACTTGCCAGCAACGTTGACGTACCATGCCGACGATGAAACAACGCAGCCCGACGACAACTGTTCTCATCACCTGTCGGAAACGCCCCACCATCCCCACCATGGTTATGAAGATCAACGAAACCAGGCACGACTATCGGCACTGACGCCACAGGCAGCGTTGAGGGCAGCGGCGTCACCGACGAAATACATGACCCTTTCACCTCGATGCGCGCATAGTCAATGATGCCAGCGGTGTCGATCACTCGACCGGTAATCGTAAAATCAGGATGACTCATAGCCCTCAATGCTCCTAACATGGGTGTGCGACCGTGCGCCGATGTGCACGACAGGGGTCTCCCGCACCCGCTGGTGGGTACACATCGTCGCTCGTCACAACTATTGTGACTGCTAGTATAGGTTGTATGACATCCGACATGCGCGGCCTATCCCTCTACGCGATCCCACAACTACACACTGACACACTGGCTGAAAAAATACTCGCGACAGCACACGAAGGGGCACAACGCTGTGGCCATCACACTCGCAATAGACATTGGCGGCACCAAGATCGCCTGGGGGCTCATCGACGACAACTCCCCACAGGCCGTCCTCACCCACGGACGCGTTCCCAGCCAACCCCCAGGGGCAACAACCGCCGACCAGGTGGAAAACGCAGTAAAAAACGCGCTCACGGCAGCGTCGAAAACAGGACTGTCCATCGACAGAATCGGAGTCGCCTCAGCCGGTGTAATCGACACTGACACATCCACAGTCTCCCGCGCCGGGCTCACCATGCCAGGCTGGGAAGGCACGAACATCGCCGCCCTCATCAATCACCATACGGATGCCCCGGTATTCGCCCATAACGACGTCCGAGTATGGGCGTGTGGTGAACACGCACTGTACTGGCATGACAAGTATCCTCAGGCGCGCCTGCTCTACACCACCCTCGGAACAGGCGTCGGCGGCGCTTTTGTTGTCGACAATGACCTCGTTGGTGGCCACCGCCACACTGCAGGCGAAATATCCGAACTATTTTGCCCACGCTACGGTGGCACCGCCGCCCGGTGTGAAGATGTCGCATCGGGGCCGGGACTCGTCGCAACGTACCGTGCAGCGGTCGCGAGCGATGACCCATCAGCAACGACCCCCACCGCATCACATCCATCCACCGTGACAGACCTGCTGCAACTGGAACAACACGGGGATCCCTTGGCAGCGGAGGTTCTCGACCACAATCTTCGCGGCTTTGGTCAGATGCTGGGATCTCTTGCGATGGCGCTTGACCTGGACGCCATTATCCTCGGCGGCGGTGTCATCAGCCTAGGGGAAGGGATTACGCAACGGATTACCAACGGAGTACGCACACACCTGCCCTACCGCATCCGCCCCTGTGCCCTCCACACAGGCGCTCTCCACGAGGGGCCTCTCGTCGCAGCCGCGATGTATGCCCGAATGCAGCACGCACAATCATAAGTCGAAGCCTCCCACCGTGGCCTCACCCACAACTTTCACTGAAAGAGCCCATCATGCCGTTTTCATTCTCTACATCAACCATCACTGAACAGCACAACGAGCTCCGCTCGATAATCTCTGGCGAGGTTATCGTCTCCGCTCAAGCCCCAAATGGTCACCCCCTGCGAGATACCCCGACATTGACCCGCATCGCCAAGGCCTGCGTCGATGCCGGAACACCTGCCATCCGCTGCGGAGGGTACGGCGGACTCGACGACATCACCTCCATCGCCCACGCCATCGACGTTCCCATCTTCGGACTCACGAAAGAAGGTGACACCGGGGTCTACATCACACCAACGGTCGCCTCTGTTACAGCCGTCGCCCACGCCGGCGCTGCAATCGTGTGCGCCGATGTTACCGGGCGTCAACGCCCCGACGGATCAACCACACATGACCTGGTGGAGGCTGCACACGCATCCGGCGCCTTGTTCATGGCAGACTGTGATACCGCCGCCAACGGAATAGAGGCCTACACAGCAGGGGCGGACATCGTGTCCTCCACGCTTGCCGGTTACACTCCAGCTACCGAGCACCTCGATGGGCCCGACCTTGACTTCATCTCCACCGTTCGCAACGAAGTAGGGGAGGAACCACTTCTCATCGCCGAGGGGCGCTACCACTCACCTGACGCCGTGAAAGATGCACTGCACCGTGGGGCGAACGCGGTCATTATTGGCTCTGCCATTACAGACCCACGCTGGATCACAGGCTTCTACCTCAGTGAAATTCGTCGATAACACCCCGCGGTGCGCTACCGTTCCCCCAGAGCCTCACGGAGGGGTGCGTAGTGTTCTACGACGGCGCGCCGGTATGCTTCCTCGTCCCCCGCAACAATAGCGTCAACAAGCTTTTGGTGGGCATTGACTGTGTGCTCCAAATTATCCCTCGTCGTCACACGTAGCTGCGGGATAGCCACCATATGTACCCGCCATAGCGCCGCCGACAACTCGCGGATCAACCCATTTCCAGTCACCGACAAGAGATGGTCATGGAACAGAGAATCAGGCTCCATAAACGGCTCATTGCGCGTCACAGCGTCCTTCATCTGGTCAATAAGACCTTCCAAGAAAGCGCGGTCAACATCATCGCGATGCATGATCACATCGCCAGCCGTCTGCAGATCCAACGCCTGTCGTGTATCAACCACGTCAATCAGGCGATCTCGTGCATGATCAGTATCAAGGGTGATCCGTAACGTGAGCCCATTAACCAGAGGCTCAAGGGACATATCGGCGACGAACGTGCCAAAGCCACGTCGAACCTCAAGGATATCCAGGCTCACGAGAGTCCGGATAGCTTCACGCACTGACGAGCGCGACAGCTGGAGTGCCTCTACAATGGTCAGTTCGCTGGGGAGGGCATCGCCAACCTTGAGATGATTATCTCGGATGTAGTCAACGATTGCCTGCATTGCCACATCAGTAGCCGAACGCAACCCCGGAGCAACCATAGCCCTCTGGCCGTTGGTCGCGGTCAGAGGGCGTGATGCGGGTAAATCTTTGTCAATCACAGTGAAACTGACTGCTCCTTCAGGATCAGGACCGGGCACACGCAGGCCCGGACGATGCGTCATGCCGTCGTGAACGCATTAGGATAATCATGCCGAGCTAGTGGCAGGATCACACTGGGCCATCCTGTCATTGTGTAGCAGATTGCCGGCACATGGTTTAAAGGTGGCGGCTGATCTGCTCAATAAGATTCTGTGTGAAATCCTTCGGCTGTGATTTCACGAAAAACGTGCCATTTGAGGTCTTAGCAACAGTATCTCCGCCGCGCACAGTGGAGCCATCCGGGAGTTGACACTCGATATAGTCAAAGGTCTCCCTGGTCGGCTTGACATAGACGCCGCCAGACATCCACTCCTCAAGTGCTCTTTTACTGGTGCTGGAGCCACTGTGAACGTGCTCCTCAATGATGTCACCGTTCGTTTTATCAGCAGGAGGGGGAGAGACGATCATGGATACTCTTTCGCAAAGACGAGTGATTCAACAGATGCGTGACACATCGTACCGTCCAGGCTGGATGACGCCTCCAGGCAACGACGTCGACACAATAATGGACATCTAGTGGTGTGTCCCACTATAGACGCCGACGACACACACCCCGTCGTTCTTCATTGACGCACCCATGGTGTCGCAGTGTGAGCAACGTGAGCATGGTTGAGTGTGCCGTCTTCTCGTCTGATTTTGGATTTGTGCATGACGGTGTGTAACCTCCACGGAGGAACTTTAGGATAGTTCACGTTTCACCAATGACCGTCGGTCCTCAGAGTGATCTGAGCGAAGCGCCGCTCAACCGAGCGACGGCCCACGCAGGAGACAACGCGAAAGAATCCTCACCATTGCCCATCCGCTCGTAACGATGCAGTACATCGCTGCGAGTGCCAATAATGGCTTCCAGAAGTCATGAGCGAATGGTGACAGACTTGCGCGCCCCGCCTCCTGTGCGGGGCGTTACTCGTTGGGCCTCCCCGGCGGTGAAACTTACCGAAGGAAGGAGGCGAGAGTACATGGCCAATCCGAAGAACACAGCAGCTGTCAAGGAATTGACTGCACGTTTCCAGAACACGAGCACCGCAATTCTTACCGAATACCGTGGTCTGTCCGTTACCGAAATGACGGAACTGCGTAAGGAACTTGGCGCTGACGTTGAATACTCCGTCGCCAAGAACACCATGATCAAGCTCGCCGCTCGCGAAGCTGGCGTTGAAGGTCTGGACGAAGAACTTCTCAACGGCCCCACCGCCATTGCATTCGTTCAAGGCGAAGCTGTTGATGTCGCCAAGACGATGAAGAAGTTCAGCGCCGATCACGACGCTTTCGTGGTGAAAGGCGGAACAATGGATGGCTCAGCCCTCACGGCTGAGCAGGTCCAGCAGCTCGCGGATATGGATAACCGCGAAACCACGCTGTCCAAGATTGCCGGTGGATTCAATGGCGTCCTGGCCAACGTTGCGTCCTTGCTGGGCGCACCCCAATCCGAGATGGCTCGCCTGGCTGCGGCCCTCGAGGAGAAGAAGTAAACACTGTCGGTTCACCGCCGACAGGCGGGTACGGAACCTCCTACACGACGCGTAGAAAGGAAGCCACATCATGGCTAAGTTCACCAACGAAGAGCTCATCGATGCTTTCAAAGAAATGACCCTCGTTGAGCTCACCGAGTTCAAGAACCTCTTCGAAGAGACCTTCGATGTCACCGCTGCTGCTCCGGTTGCTGTTGCTGCTGCAGGCGCTGCTGGTGGCGAAGCTGCTGCTGAAGAAGAGAAGGATGAGTTTGACGTCGTTCTCGAGGACGCCGGCGCCAAGAAGATCGGCGTTATTAAGGTTGTCCGCGAGATCGTCTCCGGGCTGGGGCTGAAGGAAGCTAAGGACCTCGTTGAGTCTGCTCCGAAGGCTATCCTCGAAGGTGCTTCCAAGGATGACGCTGAGGCTGCCAAGGCTAAGCTGGAAGAGGCTGGCGCCAAGATCACCCTCAAGTAATTCAGGGTCATGGCTTGCGCTCACAATTCCTCACTTCCTCCGGGTATGAGGGATAGCTAGTGAGTGTGTTTCGTCAACAAAGGGGGCCTCCCACGATGGGAGGCCCCCTTTGTTGTGTATCCACTCATGGCCGCTGGTGGCTAGGTCTGAACCAGGAGGACGGGTGATCATTCGTTCCTACCTATGAGTAGCTAAGAACCGTTAGACAATGTGCGTACGGTGGTATAAAATGGTCCGTTGCGCTGGATCCCCGTGCGAAGATTTCTCTTGAGGCCTTGTACCAAATCCTTGAAAATAGGACTTGACAAGGTCCTTTAGTGATATCCAACCGCGGATGATCCGCTTTTTGGAAGAAGACACTCACTCTTTTCACGCAGGCAAACCATAGCGAGCACGGTCACCCCGCGTGAGGTGCTGGAAGGACCCATCTTGGCAGTCTCCCGCCAGACCAGTTTAACGTCCGGAATCCCCGGCGCGACGAAACGCTACTCGTTCGCGAAGATTAAAGAGCCGATCGAGGTTCCAGGCCTCCTCGATCTGCAGCGCGACTCGTTCGCGTGGCTTATTGGCGCACCCGAATGGCGCGCTAAGAAGCAGGCTGAGTCCGACGAAGGGACGCGTATCACCAGCGGCCTGGAGGACATCCTCGAGGAGTTGTCGCCGATTGAAGACTACTCCGGCAACATGTCCCTTACCCTGTCCGAACCCCGCTTCGACGATGTGAAGAACACGATCGACGAGGCCAAAGATAAGGACATTAACTATTCTGCGCCGTTGTATGTGACGGCGGAGTTCACCAACGCCACCTCGGGCGAAATTAAGAGCCAGACCGTCTTCATCGGTGATTTCCCCATGATGACGGAAAAGGGCACGTTCATCATTAACGGCACTGAGCGTGTGATCGTGTCCCAACTGGTGCGTTCGCCGGGTGTGTACTTCGACGAGTCGATTGATAAGTCAACGGAGCGTCCGCTGCACTCAGTGAAGGTCATTCCTTCCCGTGGCGCATGGTTGGAGTTTGACGTCGATAAGCGTGACACCGTGGGTGTACGCATCGACCGTAAACGCCGGCAGCCTGTCACAGTGCTGTTGAAAGCACTCGGCCTGTCGACGCAGGACATTACAGATCGTTTCGGTTTCTCCGAAATCATGATGTCCACCCTGGAGAACGACGGTGTTGCTAACACCGACGAAGCCCTTCTCGAGATTTACCGCAAGCAGCGTCCGGGAGAATCCCCCACACGCGACTCTGCGCAGGCATTGCTGGATAACAGCTTCTTTAACCCCAAGCGCTACGACCTCGCGAAGGTCGGCCGCTATAAAGTGAACCGCAAACTCGGTCTAGGTGAGGGCTCCACGACGGGCCTGCACACCCTCACTGAGGAAGACATTCTCACCACCATCGAGTACCTGGTACGCCTGCACTCCGGTGAGCGCACCATGGAATCACCGGACGGCACCGAGTTGCTGATCTCGACAGATGACATTGACCACTTCGGCAACCGTCGTCTCCGTACTGTTGGTGAGCTGGTTCAGAACCAGGTTCGCGTTGGCCTCTCCCGCATGGAGCGCGTTGTGCGCGAGCGCATGACGACTCAGGACGCAGAGTCCATCACACCCACGTCGCTGATTAACGTGCGCCCAGTATCCGCAGCGATCCGTGAGTTCTTCGGCACGTCACAGTTGTCGCAGTTCATGGACCAGAACAACTCGCTGTCGGGCTTGACGCACAAGCGTCGTCTCTCTGCACTGGGCCCCGGTGGCCTGTCCCGTGAACGCGCTGGCCTCGACGTCCGCGACGTTCACGCGTCCCACTACGGCCGCATGTGCCCCATTGAGACGCCTGAAGGCCCGAACATCGGCCTCATCGGTTCCCTGGCCTCCTATGCCCGCGTGAACCCATTCGGTTTCATTGAAACCCCGTACCGTCGCGTCGAGAATGGGCGCGCCACCGACGTGGTCGACTACCTCACCGCTGACGAGGAAGATCGCCACATCGTTGCCCAGGCGAACACGAAGATGGACGCTGACGGCACCTTCATCGAAGACACCATTGAGGTCCGTATGAAGGGCGGCAACGTCGAAGTTGTCCCGGCAACTGAGGTGGACTACATCGATGTCTCCCCACGTCAGATGGTGTCCGTGGCGACCGCCATGATTCCATTCCTCGAACACGACGATGCCAACCGTGCCCTCATGGGTGCGAACATGCAGCGTCAAGCGGTACCGCTACTGCGCAGCGAAGCGCCATTCGTGGGAACAGGTATGGAACTGCGTGCCGCCCACGATGCCGGCGATGTCGTCATCGCACGACGCTCCGGTGTTGTGGAGACCGTCTGTGCAGACTTCATCACCACCCTTGGCGATGATGGACACCGTGACACCTTCCTCCTCCGCAAATTCGAACGCACTAACCAGGGCACCTGCTACAACCAAAAGCCTCTGGTTGTTGCCGGTGATCGCGTTGAAGAAGGCCAAGCCCTAGCCGACGGTCCCGGTACCGAAAACGGTGAAATGGCCCTCGGGCGTAACCTCCTCGTGGCATTCATGCCGTGGGAAGGCCACAACTACGAGGACGCCATCATCCTTAACCAACGGATCGTCGAGGAAGATGTCCTCACCTCAATTCACATTGAGGAGCACGAAATCGACGCCCGCGACACGAAGCTCGGCCCCGAGGAAATCACCCGCGACATCCCGAACGCCTCAGAAGACGTTCTCGCGGATCTTGACGACCGCGGCATCGTCCGTATCGGCGCTGACGTTCGTGACGGTGACATCCTAGTCGGCAAGGTCACCCCGAAGGGTGAAACTGAACTCACACCGGAAGAGCGCCTCCTCCGCGCCATCTTCGGGGAAAAGGCACGCGAAGTCCGTGACACCTCCATGAAGGTTCCCCACGGCGAGACCGGTAAAGTCATTGGCGTTCGCGTCTTCTCCCGTGAAGATGACGACGACCTCGCACCGGGCGTCAACCAAATGGTTCGTGTCTATGTCGCCCAGAAACGCAAGATCCAGGACGGTGACAAGCTGTCTGGCCGTCACGGCAACAAGGGTGTCGTCGGCAAGATCCTGCCCGCCGAAGACATGCCGTTCCTCCCGGACGGCACCCCGGTTGACATCATCCTGAACACCCACGGTGTTCCGCGCCGTATGAACATCGGCCAGGTTCTGGAAGTTCACCTCGGTATGCTGGCGAAATCCGGCTGGAAGATCGACCCAGAGTCACAAGATCCCGCGGTCAAAGCCATGCTGGAAACCTTGCCGGAGGACCTCTATGACGTTCCTGCGGATTCTCGCGTCGCCACCCCGGTGTTCGACGGCGCGACCAACGAGGAACTCTCCGGCCTGATGCGCTCCTCGCGGCCAAACCGCGACGGTGATCAGATGGTCAATGAATTCGGCAAGTCTACCCTCATCGATGGCCGCACTGGGGAACCTTTCCAGCAGCCCATCTCCGTTGGCTACATGTACATGCTGAAACTGCACCACCTGGTTGACGAAAAGATTCACGCCCGCTCCACCGGCCCATATTCCATGATCACCCAGCAGCCGCTAGGTGGTAAGGCGCAGTTCGGTGGCCAGCGCTTCGGCGAGATGGAGGTGTGGGCCATGCAAGCCTATGGCGCCGCCTACACCCTTCAGGAGCTCCTGACCATCAAGTCGGATGACGTCGTCGGTCGTGTCAAGGTTTATGAAGCCATCGTGAAAGGCGACAACATCCCCGATCCGGGTATTCCGGAATCGTTCAAGGTGTTGCTCAAAGAGCTCCAGTCTTTGTGCCTCAACGTTGAGGTTCTCTCCGCCGACGGAACCCCGGTTGACCTGGGAGCCGACGATGACGACCTTGATCAAGCGAACGCATCCTTGGGTATCAACCTCTCCCGCGACGAGCGTTTCGACGCTGACGCGGTGTAGGGACCTCCCAACTAGTAACCAGTAATCATCCGCACAACCCTCGTGAACGAGGGGAAAGGACGTTACGTGCTCGACGTCAATCTTTTCGACGAGCTCCGCATCGGTCTCGCCACGGCCGATGACATCCGTCGCTGGTCACACGGCGAGGTCAAAAAGCCCGAGACCATCAACTACCGCACCCTAAAACCAGAAAAGGATGGCCTATTCTGCGAACGCATCTTCGGGCCCACCCGCGACTGGGAATGCGCGTGCGGTAAATACAAACGTGTCCGCTACAAGGGCATCATCTGTGAACGCTGTGGCGTTGAAGTGACCAAGTCGAAGGTCCGCCGTGAACGTATGGGCCACATCGAGCTCGCCGCCCCAGTCACCCATATTTGGTACTTCAAGGGTGTTCCGTCACGCCTCGGCTACCTCCTGGACCTCGCCCCGAAGGATCTGGAAAAGATCATCTACTTCGCCGCGAACATCATCACTTCGGTCGACGAGGAGGCCCGTCATACGGACCAAGAAACCCTCGAAGCTGACATGTTCATGGAGAAGAAAGAGGTCGAAGCCGACCGCGACGAAGAACTCGCGGAACGCCAGCAAAAGCTGGAAGAAGACCTCAAAGAACTCGAAGCCAACGGTGCTAAAGCCGACGCGAAGCGTAAAGTTCAGAATGCCGCCGAGCGCGAAATGCGCCACATCCGTGAGCGTGCCGAGCGTGAAATCGACCGCCTCGACGAAATCTGGAACACCTTCATCAAGCTTGCACCCAAGCAGATGATTGTCGACGAAGCCATCTACTCGGAGCTAGTCGACCGCTACGAGGACTACTTCACCGGTGGCATGGGTGCCGAAGCGATCCAAACGCTCATCAAGAACTTCGACCTCGAAGAAGAAGCTGAACTGCTTCGCGACGTTATTCGCGACGGCAAAGGCCAGAAACAAGTTCGTGCGCTCAAACGCCTCCGTGTTGTCGCCGCGTTCTTGCGCTCTGGTAATGACCCGGCAGCGATGGTGCTAGACGCGATCCCCGTGATCCCGCCAGAGCTGCGTCCGATGGTCCAGTTGGACGGTGGCCGCTTCGCCACCTCCGACCTCAACGATCTCTACCGTCGTGTCATCAACCGCAATAACCGCCTCAAGCGCATGATCGATCTCGGCGCACCGGAGATTATCGTCAACAACGAGAAGCGCATGCTTCAGGAATCCGTCGACGCCCTCTTCGACAATGGTCGCCGTGGCCGCCCCGTTGCAGGACCCGGCAACCGACCGCTGAAGTCGCTATCTGACCTGCTCAAAGGTAAAGCCGGCCGCTTCCGCCAGAACCTCCTCGGTAAGCGTGTTGACTATTCCGGCCGTTCAGTAATCATTGTTGGTCCGCAGCTGAAACTGCACCAGTGTGGCTTGCCAAAGCTCATGGCGTTGGAACTATTCAAACCGTTCGTCATGAAGCGCTTGGTCGAGAAGTCCTACGCTCAGAACATCCGTTCCGCCAAGCGCATGGTGGAGCGTCAGCGCCCCGAAGTGTGGGACGTCCTCGAAGAAGCCATCGCTGAGCACCCCGTGATGTTGAACCGTGCACCTACCCTGCACCGCCTCGGTATTCAGGCGTTTGAGCCAGTTCTCGTCGAAGGTAAAGCAATCCAGCTACATCCGCTGGCCTGTGAGGCATTCAACGCCGACTTCGACGGCGACCAGATGGCCGTTCACCTGCCTCTGTCGGCAGAAGCGCAGGCAGAAGCCCGCGTCCTCATGCTCGCATCCAACAACATCCTCTCTCCGGCGTCTGGTAAGCCACTGGCCATGCCCCGCCTGGACATGGTGACCGGCCTCTACTTCCTTACCCTGGAGAAGGGCGAAGACCAGATTGGCGGCGAAGGCGCATTCCACGACGCTGATGGCGATGGCCCGAAGCGTGGTGTGTACTCGTCCTTCGCTGAGGCCCTCATGGCTCGCGACCGCGGTGTGCTTGGCCTCCAGGCGCCCATCGAGGTTCGCATCAGCCACCTCCGCCCGCCAGAGGACATCGAAGCAGAACTATTCCCCGACGGATGGCAGCGTGGCCAACAGTGGACTGCCCGCACCACCCTCGGCCGCATCATGTTCAACGAACTGCTGCCCTGGAACTACCCATTCGTCAACGATGTGATGGCGAAGAAGGCACAGGCTGTCATCATCAACGATCTTGCCGCACGGTACCCCATGATCACCGTTGCGCAGACCGTCGACAAGATGAAAGATGCCGGTTTCCATTGGGCAACTCGATCCTGTGTCACCATCTCTATGGCCGACGTGTTGGTTCTTCCCAACAAGGAAGAAATCCTCCAGCGCTACGAGAAGCAGGCTGCGACCATCGAGAAGAAGCTCGCCCGAGGCAAGATCAACGAAGAAGAGCGGTACCGCTCCCTCGTTGACCTCTGGAAGGAATGCACCGACTTCGTGGGTGAATCCGTGGAGAACATCTATCCAGATGAGAACCCGATTCCAATGATCGTGAAGTCCGGCGCCGCCGGTAACATGCGTCAGATCTGGACCCTGGCTGGCATGAAGGGCATGGTCACGAACTCCCGCGGTGACTACATCACCCGCCCGATTAAGACCTCCTTCCGCGAAGGCTTGTCAGTGTTGGAGTACTTCAACAACTCCCACGGTTCGCGTAAGGGTCTGGCCGATACCGCTCTGCGTACTGCCGACTCCGGTTATCTCACCCGACGCCTTGTCGATGTCGCCCAGGATGTTATCGTCCGCGAAGACGACTGTGGCACGAAACAAGGCCTCGACGTGGACGTTGCTCACGCGGTGGTTGATGCTGAGGGCAACGAAACCGGCGAGTTCACCCGCGCAGACTTCCTTGAGACCGGCCTGATTGGCCGCTACCTTGCCCGTGATGCTGTCAACGATAAGGGTGACGTCATCTATGAGCGCGGTGCTCTCATCGGTGAAATTGAAGCGAAGAAGATGGTGGCTGCCGGGGTTCGGACTGCGCGTGTTCGCACTGTCATGATGTGTGAGACCGCTACCGGCGTGTGTGCAACCTGTTACGGCCGCTCCATGGCAACTGGGCAGAAGGTCGACATCGGCGAAGCCGTTGGTATCGTCGCAGCCCAGTCCATTGGTGAGCCCGGCACCCAGCTGACCATGCGTACGTTCCACCAGGGTGGTGTCGGTGGCGACATCACCGGTGGTTTGCCCCGTGTGCAAGAGTTGTTCGAGGCTCGTGTTCCGAAGAACCAGGCTCCCATCGCCTCTGTGCCTGGCACGATCAACCTGGAGGACGACGGTAATTTTTACACCCTGACCATTACCCCGGATGACGGCAGTGATGAAGTCGTGTACGAGAAACTGTCGAAACGTCAGGGTCTTGCTGTCACACAGGAACCAGGTGGCTTCGAACACCAGCTGCGCAGTGGCGACCATGTGGTCGTCGGCCAGCCGTTGCTCCGCGGCGCCCCGGACCCTCATGAGGTTCTCCGCGTTGAGGGGGCAAAGGGTGTCCAGAAGCACCTCATTGAGCAGGTTCAGAAGGTGTACCGTGATCAAGGTGTGGCTATCCACGATAAGCACATTGAGATCATTGTGCGCCAGATGCTTCGCCGCGTGACCGTTATCGAGTCAGGTTCAACTGAGTTCCTCCCCGGAACTCTGGTTGACCGGAATGAAGCGAAAGCTGCCAACGATGCTGTCCGAGCCACCGGCGGAGATCTCGCATCGTACCGTCAGGAGATCATGGGTATCACCAAGGCGTCCTTGGCTACCGAATCCTGGCTGTCGGCAGCGTCGTTCCAGGAGACCACACGTGTTCTTACCGACGCCGCCATCAACAAGCGGTCCGATAAGCTCATCGGCCTCAAGGAGAACGTCATCATCGGTAAGCTTATCCCGGCTGGTACGGGTATTTCCCGCTACCGGAACATCTCCGTGGAACCGACGGAAGAAGCTCGCGCTCAAGCGTTCTCGATGAACATTAGCTATGGCGATGGCTTCTACGGTGAAGACGGCGGCTACGGCGAGTTCACCGGTGCTGCTGTCCGACTCGACGACCACGGTTTTGACGGTGGATTCGGCGATATCAACTAGATGATCGAGGTTAGTTGCTGGGCACTCGTCCCACGGTCGTTATGTTGATTGGCGCTTTGGTGTATACCTGAGTGCTTGTGTAAAAGGCGGGGATATCCCCGCCTTTTGTCGTACCTTGACGGCATGTCACTTAATGAAAGCACTGGTCCAACGAAAGAAGTACCTTCGCGGCACCGTTGCTGAGAAGTATGGGCCACAGCGACGATTCGAGTTAGGGTGTTCCTACCAAAAGACAGCACCAACCTAACGACCGTTTACGATCCGTTGTTAAATCTTCGATTCAACTCGAGGCTGCTAGCACTGAGTTGAGAGAAATACGCTGGCGCTGAAGTGAGCAGCGGTTAAAACTGCGAAGACTTGCGTTCTGAGTGATTTAGGCACCATAGAGCCCTCCACAATCAGCGCTTTCTAGGCATATTGAGTAAGTTCAGGGTAGGTTACCCTAGCATTATATAGCTGCCTATATTTGAGACTCTTAAGAGAGGAATTTAGGGAAGCGTGAGGAATCTCACCATCTTTTTCTTTGGCGCGTTGTCTGTTGTTCTCGCATTTCTGCTTACCCTCTATGGCTATCGGTCAGCAGCGATTGTCTTCCTTATCTTTGCGGCGGCTGACTTCACGCTTATCTTCTGGACGAACGAAGATCGGTACTATACCGGCGAACATGTCGTAGCGAACCGGTGGGTCGACACGATCAGTGTTTGGGTTGGCGCATTGTTTATCGCAATCTTTGACAATTGGGGAGGTCTTGTACTGTTTGTGTGTCCCGGGTGGACACTCGCAACTCCTCTACGTCACGCAATCATTAAACGCAGGGAAGGCGAGAAGCCACCTCGACTACCCAGGTAGTTGCCATGGTGTGATCGATGGGCTATGGCTAGCTAGCCAATTGAGCTGGCTTGCTCGACTGTTATTTCCCCCGGGTTATTTATGGTGGCGGGAGAAGAATTGCCAGATGAGGTCGGTGGTCGGAAATGAATCCACGTACGGGCCTTTTCCGCCAACCTCGGGAGCAGCTGATCCAGGCCAGTTGTGGCCGGCGTCTGTCACCTTGTAGTGAACAGCTTCAGCGCCGCTGGGGCAGCTACTCCACGCGAATTGTTGTCCGCCGTCCTTGGTTGGAGGGTTGGTGGCCGGTGGCGTGACACAGTGATTTCGTCGGGCGAATTCGGCAACGAGCCGACCTCCGGAAATGTATGGTGCACCGTGGGCAACACCTCCGTTGTATCTCATGGTTGTGTCGGCGGTGCCGTGGACTTCCATGATGGACACGCGTGTGCGTGCCGTGACGGCAGCGCATCCGGCGGGTCGTGTGTTGTGGGTATCGTCGTAGTATGCGCCGGATACGGGGGCGACTGCGGCGAAAAGCGTGGGCATGGTGCAGCCTAGCTTGGCGGCGAATCCGCCTCCGTTGGATTTACCGGTGGCGTAGATGCGTGAGTGGTCGATAGGGTAGCGATTGTCGAGTGCGGTAACGAGATCTTTGACAAGTTGGGAATCTTGTGCGCCATGGTTCGTTGTGGCGTAGGGAGCAGATTCCCAGGAAGCGCCGGGGGAGGTGGGGTCGCCGGGTTCACCTTGCGGGTAAACCACGAGTGCGGGCAGCTTATCCAGTCCGGAATATTTCTCCATTTCGCGTGCCGATGAGACATGCCCGTGGAAGGCGAAGATGACGGGTATGCGTGTGTTGGTGCGTGCGTTGGCAGGGACGGATAGTACGTAGGTGCGCTTTTTTCCGCTTGATGTGATCGTGTGGCTAGTGGCATGGTGTGGCGTGGCGCCAGTGGCCGTCGAGGTGGGGGTCGGTGTCGTGGAGGTTGGTTTCTCGGCGGGGTCGTGTGTGTGGGTGCAGCTTGCGGCAAAGAGTAGTAGTGGTGCGCACAGTGCTGCGGCGAGGTGGTGTGAGCGGTGATGTGTCATGGTTTCACTCTTAGTCATGAGGTCTGCGACGGACCGGGGTGGGGTGTTCTTTAGGGGATACGGGTGGTTCCATTATGAACGCCGGGCACCCGGCGGGGGAATGTCAGGCGACGGCTCAGAGAAAGTCTCCACGACAAAGCGCATTCTAGGTAGGGTGGACCTACATTCCAGACCATTCGAGCTTAGAACCGCAGACGATAATTATGGGACGAGAAACAGACCACGTACGCGCTCTTTTATCAATCGCATCGTCGATAGTGTCTACTCCGGGAACGGTGGCGGTGGTGGGGTCCATTAACGCTGATGTCACGACCGTCGTCGCGGAGTTTCCATCGCCAGGGGAAACTGTTGTGGGTGGTGATGTGACAATTAGTCCTGGTGGGAAGTCGTCGAATCAGGCTGTGGCGGCGTCGAAAATGGGGGCGCATGTGGCCATGGTTGGGGCTGTGGGGCGTGACCCCTACGGTGAGCGGCTTCGAGGAGAGTTGGCAACCGTGGGGGTTGACACCTCACATGTGGTTGAGCGGGATACCCCGACGGGGACGGCGTTGATCACAGTGAACCGTGCAGGGGAGAATACGATTGTGTATTCCGCGGGTGCGAATCGAACAGTGTCACGGGGGGATATTGAGGCCGCGGCGGGGACGTTGCAGGGTTCGGATGTTGTTGCGTTGGGCTTCGAGGCGCCTGTTTCTGCCGTGGAGGCTGCTATTAATGTTGCCCGTCATGCGGACCGGGCACCGCAGATCATTGTGAATTATTCCCCCATTGTCGACGCAGGCCCTGGGGTACTTCAGGGCGCAGATATTGTCATTGTGAATCAGCTTGAGCTACGTGCGCTGGCAGCGGCGTATGGCGTGCTCGACGAGGATGGAGGGGCGTTACTTCCTGACCATGACAATAGTGGGGGAGAGGACAGCCATGGTCTCACAAGGCCTGGTGAGGGCCCTCCTGACGGTCTTGAGAGTATTGCGAGGCGTATTGCGTGTTGTGCTGGTCTACGAGGTGTGATTGTGACGGTGGGGTCAGCGGGGTGCGTCGTCATCGAGTTGGATGAGGTGTGTGGCCTCAGTGTGTCATCGGTGGGGCGTGATTGTCAGGGTGTCTATATTCCCGGGTGGCCTGTGGACACCGTCGACTCGACCGGGTGTGGTGATTGTTTCATGGGAACGGTGGCTGCGGCGGTCGCGGCAGGGTGTGGCCTTGTAGATGCGGCGCGATGGGCAACTTTTGTGGCCTCGCGGGCGGCCACGAGGCGGGGTGCTCAGCGATCGTACTTCTCTGCTGAACACCTGGTGTGTGAACTCTCCAGTGACGCTGATGAGGCGCTATAAGTTTGGGAAAAATCCAGGTTATCGCTTAAACTGAGATGCTGTGTCCGCCACGTGCGGGCGGGACGAATGTCCACCGTAGGCCAGCGAGAGCGGCTGACTCGTTCACGTACGCTCAAAAATTGCTGGTCACACCGTTAAAAAGTTCCGCCGAAACATCATCCCCGTGTGGTGTCGGCACGAGCTTTTTAGCGTTACGGAATACGCTTGCAAGGGCAGGTGTGAGCACCACGTGAGCACCCCGCCTGCACGGGCACTATGCCAGTGAGCGAGTGACAACCCCGGTGAGCTATAACACCCATCGCACTGAAATGTGGGAAGGGTATCCGGGAATGCATCGCAACCGCGTCAAGAAAACATAGAAAGTCGGTACATGCCTACTATTCAGCAGCTGGTCCGCAAGGGCCGCAAAGACAAGAAGGCTAAGGTGAAGACCGCGGCCCTCAAGGGTTCACCGCAGCGCCGCGGCGTCTGCACCCGTGTCTACACGACGACCCCGAAGAAGCCGAACTCCGCTCTCCGTAAGGTTGCTCGTGTTCGCCTGACCTCTGGTATTGAGGTTTCCGCTTATATTCCTGGTGAAGGCCACAACCTGCAGGAACACTCCATGGTGCTCGTCCGTGGTGGTCGTGTGAAGGACCTTCCCGGTGTCCGCTACCGCATCATTCGCGGCTCCCTTGATACGCAGGGAGTGAAGGATCGTAAGCAGGCACGTTCTCGCTACGGCGCCAAGAAGGAGAAATAATCCATGCCACGTAAAGGTCCAGCACCCGCACGTCAGCTCCCGAAGGACCCGGTATACGGGGACACCATCGTGTCGCAGCTGATCAACAAGGTCCTCGTTGACGGCAAGAAATCCACCGCTGAGCGCATCGTCTATGGTGCCCTTGAAGCGTGCCGCGAGAAGACCGGAACCGACCCGGTTCTGACCCTTAAGAAGGCTCTCGACAACGTTAAGCCCACCCTTGAGGTGCGTTCACGTCGCGTCGGTGGCGCCACCTACCAGGTTCCGGTTGAGGTTCGCCCCGGCCGCGCTACCACCCTGGCGTTGCGTTGGTTGGTCATGTTCACCCGTCAGCGTCGTGAGAACACCATGACCGAGCGTCTCTCCGCAGAAATTCTCGACGCCTCCAACGGGCTCGGGGCATCGGTCAAGCGTCGCGAAGACACGCACAAGATGGCTGAAGCTAACCGCGCATTCGCGCACTACCGCTGGTAATCACCTCTCCGGCGTAGCCAGACTAAGAATTGCACGCAGGCCCGCCGCCATCGGAGTCTTCCGGTGATCGGGGCCACCAAACTACGAGTTGGGGTACACAGTGGCACAAAAAGTGCTTTCTGACCTTCACAAGGTCCGCAACATCGGCATCATGGCCCACATCGATGCCGGCAAGACTACCGTCACCGAACGAATCCTCTTCTACACGGGTATCAACCGCAAGGTCGGTGAAACCCACGATGGTGCCTCCACCACCGACTGGATGGAGCAGGAGAAAGAGCGCGGCATCACCATCACGTCGGCTGCTGTCACCTGTTTCTGGAAAGACAACCAGATCAACATCATCGACACTCCCGGCCACGTTGACTTCACCGTTGAGGTTGAACGTTCGCTCCGCGTGCTTGATGGCGCCGTCGCCGTCTTCGACGGTAAAGAAGGCGTTGAGCCGCAGTCCGAGCAGGTGTGGCGCCAGGCTGCTAAGTACGATGTTCCCCGCATTTGCTTCGTCAACAAGATGGATAAGCTGGGAGCAGACTTCTACTACACCGTCGACACCATTGTCGACCGTCTGAACGCCAAACCACTGGTCATGCAGCTGCCCATCGGTGCTGAGGATGACTTCGATGGCGTCGTTGACCTGATCAACATGAATGCCATTACATGGCGCGGCAAGGTCGACGTTGGCGCAGAGCCCACCATTGAGGACATCCCGGCTGAACTGAAAGACAAGGCCGAGGAATACCACGAGAAGCTCCTCGAAGCTGTTGCTGAGTCTGATGAAGCACTCATGGAGAAGTACTTCTCCGGCGAAGAACTCACCACTGACGAGATTCACGAAGCCATCCGCAAGATGGTGGTGAACTCCGAGATCTTCCCGGTCTTCTGTGGTTCCGCCTATAAGAACAAGGGTGTCCAGCCTTTGCTTGACGCCATCAACTGGTACCTGCCGACCCCGCTTGACGTGGGAGAGGTTCACGGCCACAAGGTTGGCGACGAATCCGTCGAGCTGACCCGTACGCCTGCCACTGATGCGCCGTTCTCCGCTCTGGCCTTTAAGATTGCTGCCCACCCGTTCTTTGGTAAGTTGACCTTCGTCCGCGTGTACTCTGGTTCCGTTGAGCCTGGCCAGCAGGTTATGAACTCCACCAAGGGGCACAAGGAACGCATTGGCAAGCTCTTCCAGATGCATGCCAACAAGGAAAACCCAATGGATGTTGCCAACGCCGGTAACATCTACGCCTTCATCGGCCTGAAGGACACCACCACGGGTGACACCCTCTGTGATTCCAATAACCAAATCATCCTGGAGTCTATGGACTTCCCGGATCCGGTTATTGAGGTCGCTATCGAGCCGAAGTCGAAAGCTGACCAGGAGAAACTCGGTGTTGCTATTCAGCGTCTCGCTGAAGAGGACCCGACCTTCACTGTGAAGCTCGATGAGGAAACCGGCCAGACCGTTATCGGCGGTATGGGCGAGCTTCACCTCGACGTCCTTGTTGACCGCATGAAGCGCGAATTCAAGGTTGAGGCAAATGTTGGTGCTCCGCAGGTTGCGTACCGCGAGACCATCCGCAAGCCTGTCGAGAAGTTCGAATACACCCACAAGAAGCAGACCGGTGGTTCGGGCCAGTTCGCGAAGGTCATCATCTCCCTGGAGCCCTACTCACCGAACCTGGACGAGTTGGAAGAGGGCGAGTCCCCGACCTACAAGTTCGAGAACGCTGTCACCGGTGGTCGTGTGCCAAAGGAATACATTCCTTCCGTCGACGCTGGTATTCAGGATGCCATGCAGTACGGTACGCTGGCTGGCTTCCCGCTGGTCAACATCAAGGCCACCCTGCTCGATGGTCAGTACCACGAAGTTGACTCGTCTGAAATGGCGTTCAAGATCGCTGGTGCACAGGCACTCAAGGAAGCTGTTCAGAAGGCTAAGCCAGTTCTGCTCGAGCCGATGATGGCTGTGGACATCATCACACCTGAGGAATACATGGGTGAAGTCATTGGCGATGTTAACGCACGCCGTGGCCAGGTTGACTCCATGGATGACCGCTCTGGCGCCAAGGTGGTCAAGGCGACGGTCCCGTTGTCCTCAATGTTTGGTTACGTTGGTGACCTGCGGTCCAAGACACAGGGTCGTGCTAACTACACCATGATTTTCGACTCCTACGCTGAGGTTCCGACGAATGTCGCGCAGGACATCATTGCGGAGCGTACGGGTACCAAGTAACCCGGATACTCCACGTGGACTCACACGGTAGGCGGCCCCGTGCGCAAGTAGTCAACTTCCGCACGGGTGTAAATACCGTGTTTCCATACCTCCCAGCCCACCGAGTTGCAGGGTAGGCTGCGAGCGCACATGGTAAGGGTCAACCAGGCACTATCCCATCGATGTACCGTCGCGTGGGGGCGGATTCGAACTCCCCCCCGTGAACGATGCTGACACGTCACACCGACGTAGAATGTGAATAGTGCCTGGTGGCCGTTACCATGGACAGAAGAGGCTATGGCAGCTTGAAATACGTTGCCTTACCCCTTTACTATGCTGTAACTGGCAATATAAAAATCACCTTTCGCAGGGCCATCCACTTTCAACTTTGACCAGCGCGGATACTGATTTAGTATCGGCGGGGCGCGGGTTGATCATCATGGTGACGACGTACCCGTGAAAGGTAATACCACCCGTGGCTGCGAACGTCGTAGCCACCGAGACGTCCAGGAGGACAAACAGTGGCGAAGGCTAAGTTCGATCGGAGCAAGCCGCACGTAAACATCGGTACCATCGGTCACGTTGACCACGGTAAGACCACCACCACCGCTGCGATCACCAAGGTTCTTGCGGAGAAGTACCCCGAAGAGAACCAGGCTTTCGCTTTCGACGCCATCGACAAGGCGCCGGAGGAGAAAGAGCGCGGCATTACCATTAACATCGCTCACGTCGAGTACTCCACCCCGAAGCGTCACTACGCTCACGTGGATGCTCCGGGCCACGCCGACTACATCAAGAACATGATCACCGGTGCAGCTCAGATGGACGGCGCAATCCTCGTGGTTGCTGCTACCGACGGCCCGATGCCTCAGACCCGCGAGCACGTTCTTCTTGCTCGCCAGGTTGGCGTTCCTTACATCCTCGTTGCACTGAACAAGTGTGACATGGTTGAGGACGAAGATCTCATCGAGCTCGTTGAGATGGAAGTTCGTGAGCTCCTCGCCGAGCAGGACTTTGATGAAGAAGCACCTATCGTTCACATCTCTGCTTTGAAGGCTCTTGAGGGTGACGAGAAGTGGACCCAGTCCATCCTCGACCTCATGGACGCGTGCGATGAGTCCATCCCGGATCCGATCCGTGAGACCGAAAAGCCGTTCCTCATGCCGATTGAGGACATCTTCACCATCACCGGTCGCGGCACCGTTGTGACCGGTCGTGTTGAGCGCGGTACCCTCAACATCAACGATGACGTTGAAATTCTGGGTATCAAGGAGAAGTCCCAGAACACCACCGTCACCGGTATCGAGATGTTCCGTAAGCAGCTCGACTACGCAGAGGCTGGCGACAACTGTGGCCTGCTCCTCCGTGGCACCAAGCGTGAAGACGTTGAGCGTGGTCAGATTATCGCGAAGCCTGGCGCATACACCCCTCACACCGAGTTCGAGGGCTCTGTCTACGTCCTGTCCAAGGACGAGGGCGGCCGCCACACCCCGTTCTTCGACAACTACCGTCCGCAGTTCTACTTCCGCACCACCGACGTTACCGGTGTTGTGAAGCTTCCTGACGGTGTTGAGATGGTTATGCCTGGCGACAATGTCGACATGTCCGTCACCTTGATCCAGCCGGTTGCTATGGATGAGGGCCTCCGCTTCGCTATCCGTGAAGGTGGCCGCACCGTTGGCGCTGGTCGTGTGACCAAGATCAACAAGTAAAAATCTTCTTCCCGCCAGGATTGCAACGAACCTGACCGGGTCGTAAGAGTACCCCGCTGTCCACGGACAGCGGGGTTTTACTTTCAAACCCTGAAAGAATAATAGGGTCGGCTACGGTGGCAGTACGATCTGTGCTGAGGTATATCTGCCCGACTAAGAAATAGGGCGCACAGAATTTTCAGATCCTCCACCCCCCATAGCGTTTCTTTCCTGACAAAGAGAGGGGAATCGTAACGCTTATTCGTCGTCGGTTCTTTGTTGCTTGTTGCTGTTATTGGAGTTGGAATTGCAGGCCACTTTTTCGAGGTAGCCGCCCTAGCGTTGGCTTCCTTGATTGTCTTCTGGGGTACTACTCGTTCTCCTCGGTGAGGATTTCACCCCGGTGATAGGGATGGAATTCCGCCGTCATCTGAGGTCCCCAAATATCGGGAAGAACATCCGGGCGTAGGCGTGGCGAAGCAGTAGCTCGGCTAAAAGAACGGCAGTAAGAGTCTTTCCCTGATCGACGTGTTTTCTGTTATCCGAGCTAGTCAACTCCCGAGCTTCGCCAGAACATGGTGGGCTACGGGCAATGAACTACTTCTTCCCGCAAGGTTCGGTTCTCCCTGGGTTACGTCCGCACGGGTGTGTTGCAAGGCGTAGGCAGTTGTTCATCATGAAATGTGTCGTCACAAAGAAGGCTATAGTAAATATAGGTATTTTCTGAATTCTTGGTAAGGATCGAGACGATGACACGTGTAGTACGACTTCACTCGGCGACAGACGTCAACCCCGTGACTTGTTCAGGCGCATCTCCTCAACTGGCGTCGTCGGGGCCTGGTGAGCATCATCATGCCCCGACGCGCAGGACACGAATGACCAAAGTTTTCTCCGGTGCTATTGCGGTAGCGGCGGTGTTGGTGGCACCAATAGTGTCATCCTCAAGTGCAGTGGCACACGCAGCACCAACCCCGAATATCGACCAGCAAGGAAACATCATCGCGCCCATCCGGACCCAAATCTCCTTCCAGGAATCATTGACTGGTTTCCACGCGGGTACAACAAATGAACACGAGTCACGCCCCGCACTGTCACTGGTCAAAATGTATATCGCTGACTATGTTTTCGAGCACGGTACGCCCGAGGAACAAGCACAAGCGACACAGATGCTTCGGTACTCCGATGACAACATCGCAACCGCGTTGTACAAAACCTATCCACAGAGTATTCAGGACCGCGCAGAAAAATACCACCTCAACGACACACATGCTGATCCCCGATGGGGATACAGCACAACGTCGACAGCTGACTCAGTGGCATATCTAGAAGCAAAGAAACGTGAAAACCTATCCGGCCCCGTCCTCGTCGCCCTCGCAACAGCATCACCAGTGGCCGCTGACGGCTTCAAACAAGACTATGGGACCGCAACCCTACCGGGCGTTATTGGCACCAAGTGGGGGTGGTCAGACGACCGCAAGTCCATTACGGCGTCCGCCTCCTTCGGACCATTTTTCTCAGTTTCAGCAAACACGTACGGCCCAGCACAACAGCTAACTGATGACGTGCACACCGCGTTTACCCACAACCCTGCAACCCCACCAGCGACTGACAATCACGTAAGCCCCGCGGCAGACCCCTCCCCAGCAGCGCAGACAGAATACCCAGCACGCGCCGCATCGCAAGCTGCCCTCAATGATGTTCGAGCAGCAACCGACAACGTCCTCCCTGAGCACATCATTGAGACTGTCGGCCAACCACTCGTCAACGCTGTGCCCAAAACGGTGACCCTCCCCGCACCCCTCGCTGCCGTCCTTCCCCCGGCACCTCAAGGATAACAACGTGGAGAACATCCCAAGCCCGGTTGACCTCGCATGAAAGGTCAACCGGGCTTGGGATGTCCCCGCCGCGTCCCCACGGCAAGTAAAGTATCACCCCGCTCGATTGAGGTGAACCAAAAAACGGGTCTCAACGTCTTCCTTCGGGAGCGCAGCGACAATATCTGACGCCGCCTCACGGCAAGTAGAGCGCACAGTGTCGAGATCCACATTGGGGCTGCACCGGAGAGTGACGGTAAGCACCTTCGTGCCACGATCCACCTCGGACCGGTACGTGCAGTCGTCGATGTTTTCATAGCGAGTGAGATCCTGCGATACCGCCGATGCAATATCATCCAAGCGGACGATGACTCGACCGTTGTCAGCAGATTCTTTCGTTTCCACCTTGGTCACACGGCGCCGATCGATAATGAGCCACCACAACCACAGGCCCAACAGGATCAACACTGTCGACACAATACCGAGCGCGGTGGGATACCAGGTTTTATCTGTCAGCGTAGCCCAGAAGTGGGTGTCCGCGTACTCACCGAGTTTTTCAGCCAAGCTGAGGTGCAATGCGAGACCAATACCCCACACACCGCCGAGGATGAGCGCGGCTGCGACGAGGATCATGATGATCCGGAGAAATAGTGACTTTCCGTGGCTCATTGATCACTCCTTGGTCGAGCACGCCGAACCTTAAGATCCGGCTGTGACGACACTGTTTGAACGACGGGCCGGCATGCCTTCACGACACGGTCGGACAAACCAGGGTCGTCGGGATCTCCCGTCACCGTGATGGTGACGCATTTTGCGGTGGCAACGGTCGTGGCGTTGAGAACACCGCGCTGGTCCTTTGCCCGGGCGCTACAAGCCCGAGCGATGTCGACAGGCCGCATCCACACCGAGGCGTCCTTGTCGACGAGCATATGAGTTTTACTACGCGGGCGAACACTCGCGATAAGGATAATGAGGCCCAGAATAAGGGCGACGATGGCGATGGCGAGGAACATCGGGACCCAGTGTGCGTGGCTCAGCCATGTAATGATGGGGTGGAGCCACGATGGTCCACTCACCGTATCGGTGACCACAAGGACGTCGCGGATACCAATGCCCCCAGCAGTGAGGAACACAAGCCCGAGGACAAACATCCAGCCGCGGGCCTTCGGGGATTTGCGTGGTTCCTGAGCTGGTCGGAACGCACGTTCCTTCTGTTGCGATGCTCCCGGCAGTGAGGAGTTCGTGGCCTGGCGCGTCTCAGAGGTCACGGATGCGGCCTCATCGTAGCCATTCTCGACCGCAGTGGATGGTGAGGCAGTAGGCGTCGGTCCACCGTCGGGTTTCAGCTGGTTGGTAGCCATTACGTCTGTCCCTTCGTCGAACCGTCATACGTTGTGCTCTCGCTGGTGTGCGGTGTAGCTGCTGAAGGGGAATATGGTGTCGTGCCGGAGCTGCCCCTGGCGCCAGTGGTACCGAACGTGGTTCCATGGGACACCACTGTCCGGACTTTGCGAGGATGCCGTTCGCGCCGGCGCTCACGCGTGACGCTACGCTCGTCCTCCTTCAACGCTTCGAGGACCTTCTGCTGGTCGACGGGTTGTGCAGAGGGCTCCGGGTGCGTCACCGTTGTCGAGCGGACTCTAATCGGCGCAGTTGGCTTCAAAGGGAAGGCACGAACTGTTTCCATGGGCAACGACTCCACCACGATGGGCGCGGTACGGCGTGGGCCGATGTCTCCCACAAGGTGTGTCACCGGCGTTCGCTGTACTGTCGGCGTCATCGTCGGAGTGATGGGCGTCGGCGTGAGAGGCGACTCTACCGGGCGTGAGCGTGTGACGATGGGGTCCGTCGTCCGCGGGGTTGCCGATGTGTTGACGTGCACCACGGGAGTTGTGTCGGCCGAGGGGTAGATACAAGGGCGAATCGGTTGAGGTGTCACTGGGGAGTGGACCGTTGTCCTCTCAACCGAGATCGGGGCCAATTTTTTCCGCGTGTGGACCGGGGGGACAGGCCTCACAGGTGGCTGGTGCGCTACGACGTCGATGAACGGTTCGATCCGCGTGTGCTGCGGATGGATGAGTTCAGTGGTCGTCCGGTTGACATGCACAGGTGTCAACGTGATGTCACCGAATGGCTTCGGGTGAACAAGTGTGGTGAGCGTCCTGTGCGTGGTGACGGAGTGGGCGTGCAGTGGTGATGCCGTGATCTCGTTGAGGGTGGGTTCCTGTTCGCGTGCAGCGAGGTCCTCGGAGGTCACCCGGGTGGGTTCAGCGTCGCTGGTGTCACCCGGTACGACAGCGGCCACCGAAACGTCGGCCTTGATAACCGGAATGTCCGTGTACCGTTCGACCCACGTGTGCAATGCTTGTCGGGCGGAGGTAGCGACCTCCGTGACAGGGGATGGCCATTGAACAGCGATCTGCGCGACGATGGACATCGCGCGGTTATCAGTGTCGAGGTCGATTTCCCAGCGGGGAAGCTCGCGTCCGGTGACTCGGTCTAGCCCACTGGCGTGATGGATGCACCCGGGAACGGATGCTAGTGCTTGCTCAACAATCCGGCCCACGGCTTTCTCGGAGATAACTGTGGAGGGTTGAGACATTATTAGCCCCTGCCTCGTCCGCCGCTGCGAAGCAACGAACGTAGGTCAATAAGACCATCATATTGAGCTCCGACTAGACCTCCGACGGCGCAGAATACGAGCACGAGGAGGAAGCCGGAAAATCCCTGGAGAATGATGGCGAGTGCCAGCATGAAGCCGACAACAACACCAATGAGGGTTGCATATTTCATGATTTCACCTTCCTGGTGAAGGTCCTCCCTGAGATGGAGAGGACGGTTGGGTGGACTCGTAACCTACGTCTTCTTTGGAGTATGACCCGGCCGGGTGCTAGTCGAGGCGTACCGCACAGCGCCAGGCATGCCTCTGGGCAGACGAGTCCGGACCGCGTGGGATGTTGCTGTGGCGGCTCGGCGTACCCGTGTGACTACCCGTTTTGCGGTGGGGGCAGAGACGATAACAGCCGCTGCGGCAGCAGCGCCGGGATCGAGGTGCCCGCCGTCGTTGGTATGTCGACGGGCGATGTCTTGTGCTCGATCCCAGTGGGCCCCTGCGCTCTCCGGGGCGTGAGCACTGGAGTGCCGTTGCGCCCAGTCACGGTTGAGTTCGTCGAGCTTACGGATGAACAGATCTGCATCCCCACCACGATCGGGGTGATAGCGGCGGATGAGCGTACGACGTTGAGAAATATAGGCAGGATCCTGGGTGTAATGGTCCTCGGGGAAGCCTGCGGGATGATCGCCGGCTCGGTGTGAGGAGGGGGAAGTGCTCACAGAATCCTTTCCATTGTGTGATGACATCAACGATGACGTACAGCTGCGTGTGCCAGATCCGTCGATGCCGACGGCTCACCGGGTCCCTCCATCGAAGGGGAGGGGACGCTCCTATTGGACGCGCGGCTGGTCCGAGGATTCATCATCGTGGTCATCATCGTCGATGTCGAGGTGAACGTCATGGACGGTGACGTTGACTTCAGTGACCTCGAGGCCGGTCATGGCCTCTACAGACACAATGATGTTCTTACGAATAGCCTCGGCAAGTTCGTGGATAGCGACGCCGTATTCAGCGACGATGGAGATATCTACTGCTGCTTGGCGTTCGCCGACCTCCACCGAGATGCCCTGCTGAACGTTGACGCGACCACCGGGGATGCGCTCACGCAGCGCACCAACCATGCGGGCGGTACCTCCGCCGAGGTCGTGGACGCCGGATACCTCGCGGGCAGCCATGCCAGCGATCTTGGAGACAACTGTGTCGGCGACGACGGTTTGGCCGTTTTCAGTCTGAAGGGCAGACGAGTTGTCGTGGTGAGCTACAGATGAGGATTGTGAGGTGGCGAGATCCTTGGAGCTCTTGTTGTCGTTGTTCTTCTTTTGGGGCGAGTCGTTCACGAAAAACTCCTTAAAGGTGAGGGTACATACAAACCCGATGGGGGTAGGAATCAAAAAATTATAAGTACGAATGTACCTATTTTAATGACCCCACACTTGTCAGTATAAACGTGAATTGTTGGACTTGTCAGCAAAAAATGCAGGGTTTTTATAGGGGTCACCGAGCCTCATTTCTCAACCATGCCAGCGATCAGCGCTACCAGTGATTATGTTTTCCACTCCTGGGGAAACATGAGTTTGCGCATACCGTCCAAACATGTTTAAATACTCGGGTTGCTTTAACACGATGCACCCCGCAACACCGGAAAGTCCATCATCAACGGCAGAAACGAGCTCATTGAGCATGGTGTCGTCAATACTGATAGCACACCCTGTTTCTCCCTATGGTGGAACGGAAACTAACGATGAACGGTAAGGCATCGCTGGTGAAGTGAGCATGATCCACGGTGGTCAAACTCCTCCGTAGTGCGCACGGATTCGTACGGGCCCACGCCCATGACTACAACAACACACCTGGTGTAGAGAATCTGAAGAAGCGTAACCGGCGGGACAAGACCGCGGTGCTGACAATGTGAGAAGGCGATATGCCCTCCGCAGGACCGAGCCGGGAGCATGGCAAATACACAGCGGCAGTAGGAAAAAGACCACAACCACCCGACGGCAATCCGTCGCACGGTGAAACATGGATCCTCTTTCCCTGCATTGATCCGGTCCTCATTCTTGACATTGACGACACCCAACGTGACGTCGACACGCATGGATAAGGACGGTAAGAGCCACGTGTAGCCGTGCGCTCGCACCGCTCTCTGAGGAGGATCGTCATCACATGCACATACTGGCACTGTGCCGGCTTCCAAGCAGGCGTCAGCGCTGACGGACAATGTAAGTAAAGACAAGCAGATCCGGAACGGAACAGCACACGCTGCACCAGACTGGATTGATGCTAGGAATGAGGACAAGCGTGGCGGGACAAAAAATCCGCATTAGGCTCAAGGCCTACGACCACGAGGCTATTGACGCCTCGGCGCGCAAGATCGTGGAGACGGTCACTCGTACCGGCGCAACCGTAGTTGGACCGGTACCGCTGCCGACAGAAAAGAACGTCTACTGTGTCATTCGTTCTCCGCACAAATACAAGGACTCGCGTGAGCACTTCGAAATGCGCACGCACAAGCGCCTGATCGACATCATCGACCCCACCCCGAAGACCGTCGACGCGCTGATGCGCATCGACCTTCCGGCAAGCGTCGACGTGAACATTCAGTGAGCCTGGACCGCAGCGGAGAATATTCAATGAGTGAAAATCAGATCAAGGGCATTCTGGGCACCAAGCTCGGCATGACCCAGGTCTTCGACGAAGACAACCGCGTAGTTCCGGTCACCGTCGTCGAAGCAGGGCCGTGCGTCGTCACCCAGATTCGCACCCAAGAAAAGGACGGCTACAACGCCATCCAAATCGCCTACGGCGATATCGACCCCCGTAAAGTCAACAAACCACAAAGCGGCCACTTCGCCAAAGCTGGTGTCACACCACGCCGCTACGTTGCTGAAATCCGCATGGATGACGTCTCCGGATACGAAATCGGACAAGACGTCACCGTCGACCTCTTCGGCGACGTCAAATTCGTGGACGTCACCGGCACCACCCGCGGCCACGGCTACGCCGGCGCCATGAAGCGCCACGGCTTCGCCGGCCAGGGTGCCGCCCACGGTAACCAGGCAGCCCACCGCCGCGTCGGCGGCATCGGCGCCTGCGCCACCCCGGGCCGCGTCTTCAAGGGAACCCGCATGGCAGGCCGCATGGGTAACAACCGTGTCACCACCCAGAACCTCAAACTGTTCAAAGTGGATGCCGACTCCAACCTGCTCCTCATCAAAGGCGCAGTCCCCGGCATCCGTGGTGGCCTCGTTACCGTTAAAACCGCAGTGAAGGGCGGTGCACACGCATGAGCAACCTAACGCTAAACGTCCACACCGCTGACGGATCAACCAACGGCACCGTCGAACTACCAGCCTCCCTGTTCGACGTCGAGGTCAGCACCCCGCTGCTGCACCAAGTCGTCACCGCACAGCTGGCAGCCCGACGCCAGGGCACCCACGCCACCAAAACCCGCGGCCAAGTCCGCGGTGGCGGCCGCAAGCCCTACCGCCAGAAGGGAACCGGCCGGGCCCGCCAGGGCTCCATCCGTGCGCCCCAGTTCACCGGCGGTGGCACCGTTCACGGTCCACAGCCGCGCGACTACGATCAGCGCACCCCCAAGAAAATGAAGGCAGCCGCACTCCGCGGCGCACTCTCTGACCGGGTTCGCCACGACCGCATCCACGTGGTCGACGACCTCGTCCCCGGCCAGAACCCCTCGACGAAAGCCGCCCGCGCTTTCATCGAACGCCTCACCGACCGCAAATCGGTCCTGGTTGTGCTCGGCCGCGAGGACGTCAACTCCATCAAGAGTGCACGTAACCTCCCGAACGTTCACATCCTTCCGTCCGATCAGCTGAACACCTACGACGTCCTCAACTCGGACGACATCGTGTTCTCCGTCGAGGCCCTCAACGCCTTCATTGAACGCGCTACCGGCGCCGAGACGAAGGAGGAGAGCAAGTGAGCGATCTGAACAACCCCCGCGACATCATCCTCGCACCGGTTGTCTCCGAGAAGTCCTACGGCCTGATGGAGCAAGGCACATACACCTTCCTCGTCCGCCCGGACTCCAACAAGACACAAATCAAGATCGCCGTCGAAAAAATCTTCGGCGTGAAGGTTTCCAGCGTCAACACCCTCAACCGCGAGGGCAAGCGCAAACGCACACGCTTCGGCTACGGCCGTCGCAAGGCAACCAAGCGCGCCATGGTGACGCTGGCACCCGGTAGTGATCCCATCGACATCTTCGGCGGTGCTGCCTCCTAAGGCAGCCAGTTAGGACTAAGTCATGGCTATTCGTAAATACAAGCCGACTACGCCGGGTCGCCGCCAGAGCTCTGTCTCCGGGTTCGATGAGCTCACTCGCTCTACCCCTGAGAAATCTCTGCTGCGCCCGCTGCACAAAACCGGTGGCCGCAACGTACACGGCCACATCACCACACGCCACAAGGGCGGTGGACACAAACGCCAGTACCGTCTGATCGACTTCCGTCGTAACGACAAAGACGGCGTGCCAGCCAAGGTCGCTCACATCGAGTACGACCCCAACCGCACGGCCAACATCGCACTGCTCCACTACTTCGACGGCGAAAAGCGCTACATCATCGCGCCTCGCAACCTGAAGCAGGGCACCGTTGTTGAATCCGGCGCCAACGCTGACATCAAGGTTGGAAACAACCTGCCACTGCGCAACATCCCGACCGGTACCACCATCCACGCTGTGGAACTCAAACCCGGCGGCGGTGCAAAACTCGCCCGCTCCGCCGGCTCCTCCATCCAGCTGCTGGGTAAGGAAGGCAAATACGCCATCCTGCGTATGCCGTCGACCGAAATTCGTCGCGTCGACGCCCGCTGCCGAGCAACCGTCGGCGAAGTCGGAAACGCAGAACAGATCAACATCCGCTGGGGTAAAGCCGGCCGTATGCGCTGGAAGGGCGTCCGCCCAACCGTCCGCGGTGTTGTCATGAACCCCGTCGACCACCCACACGGCGGTGGCGAAGGCAAGACCTCCGGTGGACGCCACCCGGTCTCCCCATGGGGTCAGCCAGAAGGACGCACCCGCAAGCCCAATCGCCCGAGCGATGGCTTGATCGTGCGCCGCCGCCGCAGTAACAAGAACAAGAAGCGCTAAAGGAGGTAGTTGAGAATGCCACGTAGCCTTAAGAAAGGCCCCTTCGTCGACGAACACCTCCTTTCGAAGGTGGACGCACAGAACGACAAGGGCACCAAACAGGTCATCAAAACCTGGTCTCGCCGTTCCACCATCCTTCCCGATTTCATCGGCCACACCTTCGCCGTCCACGACGGACGCAAGCACGTGCCGGTGTTCATCGACGATTCCATGGTGGGCCACAAGCTCGGCGAGTTCGCACCCACCAAGACCTTCAAGGGTCACGTCAAGGACGATAAGAAGGGACGTCGATAAGCAATGGCTGATACCGTAACATCAGCACGCGCCACAGCCCGCTACGTCCGCGTCACCCCGATGAAAGCCCGCCGCGTTATCGACCTCGTCCGGGGGAAATCCGTCTCGGAAGCACTTGACATCCTCAAGTACGCTCCCCAGTCGGCCTCCGAACCGGTCTACAAAGTTGTGGCCTCCGCCGCAGCGAACGCGGAAAACAACTTCGGCCTTGACCGAAACAGCCTCGTCATCGCACAGGCATGGGCCGACGAAGGACCAACCATGCGGCGTTTCCGCCCACGCGCACAAGGACGCGCATTCCATGTCCGCAAGCGCACCAGCCACATCACCGTGGTCGTCGAAAGCCAGAAGGGAAGTGCTCAGTAGTGGGACAGAAAATCCACCCCTACGGCCTCCGGCTGGGAATCACCTCTGAGTGGCGCTCACGCTGGTACGCCGACAAGCAGTACGCCGATTACCTCGCTGAAGACATCAAGATCCGCGACTTCCTGTCCAAAGGACTCGAGCGCGCCGGCATCGCCGATGTAGTCATCGAGCGCACCCGTGACCGCGTCCGTGTCGACATCCACACAGCGCGCCCGGGCATCGTCATCGGCCGCCGTGGAGCTGAAGCCGACCGCATCCGCGGGAAGCTCGAAAAGCTCACCGGCAAACAGGTTCAGCTGAACATTCTTGAAGTCAAGAACGTCGATGCCTCTGCACAGCTCGTTGCACAATCCATCGCTGAGCAGCTATCCAACCGTGTCGCATTCCGCCGCGCCATGCGTAAAGCCATCCAAGGCGCCATGCGTCAACCACAGGTCAAAGGCATCAAAGTTGTATGCTCCGGCCGCCTTGGTGGCGCCGAAATGGGCCGCACCGAGCGCTACCACGAGGGACGCGTTCCGCTGCACACCCTGCGCGCCGAAATCGACTACGGAACCTTCGAGGCCCACACCACCTTCGGACGCATCGGCGTCAAGGTGTGGATCTACAAGGGTGACGTTGTCGGCGGTCGCCGCGAAAGCTTGATCAACGCTCGTGACGATCGTGCAGGCCGCCGTGGCGGCGGCCGCAACGACCGCCCGCGTCGTGGTGGTGGACGTCGCCGTCGCGCCGCAGAGCAGAAGCAGGAGGGCTAAACATGCTTATTCCTAAGCGCGTTAAGTACCGCCGCCAGCACCGTCCCACCCGCCGTGGTGTGTCAAAAGGCGGCAACCGCGTGACCTTCGGTGACTACGGCCTCCAGGCCCTCGAGCCCGCCTACATCACCAACCGCCAGATCGAGGCAGCCCGTATTGCCATCAACCGCCACGTCAAACGTGGTGGCAAAGTATGGATCAACATTTTCCCGGACCGCCCCCTGACCCAGAAGCCACTCGGCGTTCGTATGGGTTCCGGTAAAGGCCCCGTGGAAAAATGGATTGCCAACGTCAAGCCAGGCCGCATCTTGTTCGAAATGAGCTACCCCAACGAGGAAACCGCCCTCGAGGCGCTCCGCCGCGCTGGTGCCAAGCTCCCCTGCAAGGTGCGCATCGTGAAGAAGGAGGATCAGTTCTAATGGCTACCGGAACCCCGGCCCATGAGCTCCGTGAGCTCTCCGCTGACGAGCTCACCACGCGCCTCCACGAGGCGAAGGAAGAACTGTTCAACCTTCGCTTCCAGAACGCAACCGGCCAATTGGCCAACAACCGCCGCCTCGGAACGGTGAAACGCGACATCGCCCGCATCCACACCGTTATCCGTGAACGCGAACTTGGCCTGTCCAGCGCTCCGGGAGATGAGGCGTAATGAGTGAGGCAACCGTGAACGATAAGAAGAAAAAGGGCATCCAGAAGGTCCGCATCGGCTACGTCGTCTCTGACAAAATGCAGAAGACCATCGTCGTCGAACTCGAAGACCGCAACCAGCACGCCCTTTACGGCAAAACCATCCGCACCACCTCCAAGGTGAAAGTGCACGATGAAAACGAGACCGCAGGCGTGGGCGACCGCGTCCGCATCGAAGAATGCCGCCCCCTGTCGGCGAACAAGCACTTCCGTCTCGTCGAAATCCTGGAGAAGGCCAAGTAACCTTCCCACCCCGGCATCACCGGCGAGGACGACCCTAGCCGCGCCCGCAACCATGCCGGCGCGGCTTTGCCGTACCCTCACAACAACACGCCAAACGCTGCGAGTAGATTCCTCGGACTACACAGACAACCACGCACACCTGGAACCCGGGCACCCCAGCCTCCGCGACATCACAGGAACGACATCGCCCCAGATGGACACACCACCGGACACTGGGCACACACCCTGATCAAACGGTCAACAGGCCAGCCCACCACCAACAAGTTTCTACGGTGACGTATCCACAGAGAACACAGACACCTACCAGAACACCGACGTTCTAACAGGTGACCAGCACCCAGCCTGACGTATCTCCTGGACACGATGAAGAAGGTACTGGCAGACGCAACCACAAAGAACCACATACGTGGACTCGAGGAGACCACACTACGTCATATTTCGACAATGGCGGGTTGTTGTCCACACCGCGAGCACACTGGAGACAACCATCACACCAACAAACCACACAGCCGACATAGCAATCGCCTCGGACGCATCATTCAGCGAGAGATTATCAGCCAAAGCCCCACCATTGAGCGCGATCTCTGCCTCAATGATATGAGTCACTGGATTATTACGAGCGAACCACTGAAGGCCAGAAACAAACGCAGTAGCAGGAACGAACCCAGCCGACAGGAACAATGACACCATGAAAATAGGCGCCACGATCATGGTGCCGTCAGGACTGGAGACACCAAAACCGAGAGCCAACACCAAGGTTGCTGTAAAAATCGCCCCAGCGAGAATCGCAACCACCAGCCATCCCGCCGCCGACCACGTATGAATCCGCATTCCGAAGGCAAACGACACGATCAACGAGGGGAAGCTCGCCAGGATGGTCCGCCCACAACTAAACATCCATTCACCAGCAACAAGAGGACCAAAACCACTCGCGCTGGTGGAGGTGCGGGCGACAATACCGGATTGCCGCTCACGGACAATTTCCGCACTGTTCGCAGGGATATACAGCCATTGCGAGCCAAGGATCATCATGACGACCAAGGGGAGAAGATCCACATTGTTGAGCCCTTGAACCTTCGCGATGAGATCCCCGAAGAGAGCCCACTGGAAGATAATCATCAAGATAGGGGTAAAAAACGTGCCAAACATGGATGATCGTGTGCGGACGAAACGTCGAAACAGGCGCATCATGTGAGCCCACGCAGCGTGACCACGCCGGGGTGGCACCTGATCGGGGTGTAGAGCGGCTGGGGCTGACGCCGATACAGACGTTAACCGTGACGACACGGGAGAGGATGCATTGATTTTAGACATGAGACTTCCTCGAGATCGCTGCGAGAAAACCAACAATTCCCGCGACTAGAAAGACGACGATCCAGCAGAGAGCTTCGATACCCGTCGAGCCTGGAGACTGGCCGTCGAGAAGGAACCGGGCGGTATCAATCATCGTCGAGAGGGGCAGGTGCCTGATGACGGGGCGAACGCCATCAGGAAGGGCATCCGCGGGGACGAAGGCGGTAGACAACATCACGATGGGGATCGTCAGACCTTGGAACATCAGCGATGTGCTCACCGGGTGTTGCGCAAGCAGACACAGCCCGTCGCACATCGCGCTGATAGCCAGAGCCATACCGACCGTGAGAAGAACAAGCAGGAGAAGATCGACGGCACCTCCACGGAAACGCGCTCCGAGTAGTGTGGTGAGCAGAATAACCGGGACGATGGAAATCGCAGCTCGGGTAAGATCTGCGAGCAGTCGCCCACCGACAAGAGACCAGTCCGGAGCGGGCATGGTCCGGATCCGCGCATGAATGCCATCCTCAGCATCTTGGGCGACGGCGAGTGCAGAGCCGCCCGCGGTGAAGATCAGACCTTGAAGGATACCCGCGGGGAGAAGGAACGTGGGGTAGGTGATGCCGTAGTTTTCCGTGGCGCGTGAAAACGCCCCGTAGAAAATAGCCACGAAGATCGCCGGAATAACAAAAATCGAGGGTAGGACTGCTTTATTCCTGATGACGCGTTTACAGTCGCGTGACCACACGGAGAGGATAGCTGTCGAACTGCTCATTGATCGGCGGTGAGAGTTTTCAGCGCTCATTTGTTGGCGGCTCCTGGGGTCTGACTGGCCGCGTGGGACGCGTTCGTGGGGTGAGTAGGGGGTGTATTCGCTCGTGCGATGTCCCCAGAGTCTGCGACGGCCATGTAGACGTCTTCCAGCGTTGGGGGGATCAGAGCCGCGTCGGTGATATCGTCTTCAGAACCATCCCAGAGGGAGAGTGCCCGGACAAGGGATCGATGACCGTCGGGTGCATCGAGCCGGATAGTGGTGTCGTCGTGGACAGCGGTGAACCCGTTGGCGGCGGCGACCTCGGTAAAGCGTTTAGCGAGCGACGGATCACGGAACGTCATGGTGACAGCAGACGAACCATAGCGGGATTTGAGTTCTGCAGAGGTGCCTTCGTCGAGGACACGGCCGCCGCCGAGGACGACGATACGGTCAGCGAGATGGTCGGCCTCGTCGAGGTACTGGGTCGTAAGCAGAATGGACGTACCTTCAGTTTGGAGATCGTGAACCATTTCCCACACTTCGTTGCGGCTGGCTGGATCAAGGCCGGTGGTGGGCTCATCGAGGAATAACAGTGGCGGTTGGACGGTGAGTGAGGAGGCAATGTCAAGCCGCCGCCGCATACCGCCAGAGTAATCGGAGACGCGGCTGTGAGCGGCGCGCTCAAGACTGAAGCGTTGGAGTAGTTCAGTGGCTCTGGCTGTCGCAGCGCGTCTGGATAGGCCAGCAAGTGTTCCGAAGAAGACGAGATTTTCGTGGCCGGTCAGCATGTCATCGACGGCCGCGTATTGGCCCGTGAGCGAGATAGAGGACCGTACACCGGCGGGGTCTGAGGTGACGTCATGTCCATTGATGGATGCGTTCCCGCCGCTGATGGGGATGAGAGTGGACAGCGCATTGATGAGGGTGGTTTTTCCTGCACCGTTAGCGCCGAGAACGGCGAGGACCTCACCGCGTTTGATGGATAGTGTGACACCTTGGAGGACTTCTTTTTTGTTTTTTCCGGTGCCGCGGTGGCAGCGGAGGTCCTGGACGCGTAAAGCGTAATCATCGGGAGAGTCAGATGGTGACATAGGTTGACCTGTCTGTTGCAGTGGTATGGATTTAGCTCATGCTAGATCAACCTTATTAAAAATTAAAACTATTAATAAATGTGGAGTAATGACCCGACATTTCTACTGCACAAAGAACAAGTCCAGAGACAGAATAGCCCCAGAATGGGGGCTACCTCCTATGGTCGTGGGGAATAGTAACGAGTCGCCGTGTGGCGTCATCTGTTGTGGGGTACCCCAAGAGGCGCACTCGGCGATCAGGGCGCTGTTGCCGCTCACCTGCATCAACCCACCCTGTCTTCAGCGTGATATGAGGGATCTTTTTGTTACGATAGTCCGGCTCAATGACGATGAGATCACACATGGGATCCCCAGAGAGAAGTGCGTTACGAAGCTCAGTGAACAGGGGCGGAAAAATGCCGCGCCCCGTCTTGTCGACGTCACCCACAGCGATATGAAAACTAAGGTCATGCGGTTGCGAGTGGTAAACGTGACTAATTTCATCGCGGTGGGGTCGATAAATCTCCATATAGCCACACTCGCACCCATCAAGAAGAAGAATGAGGGGCACTGAGTAGGTGCCGGAAAGCTTCGCTTGCCAATCGCGCTTCCATCGCTCCGGCGGCCATGGTTGCTCCCATGTGTCCACAAGATGAGGCGAGTTCATCCACCGCGAGACTACCTCTGGATCATGCGTGGCGGGGTTGGCGGCCCGGAGTGTGAACCGCCCACCCAGGTGTGGGATCTGAGGAGGGGAGGAAAGCACCCCTGAAGGGGGAGTGTCTCGACGCAACCGGGGGAGGCACTCGTAGATGTCCTCGTCACTGAGGGGATATAACCCCGATGCGGCCCCGGGGGGGCTCGCCGGTCTGGTGGTAGAGGGGTGGGGGTGGCCGTCGTCAGGCGTCGGTAGGTTCGGCATGGCGCAGGGAAAGCTCCGGTGTTTCACGCGTTGATTATTTAAAGGTAGGCTAACCGTAACACACCATATTCGAACAGGGAGAACATAATCACAGTGAAAACACTGGTTACCCTAGGCGCAGGACCGAAAGCCGTGGCAGTCGCTGCGAAAGCATACGCGCTAAAATCACTGGGCTACGAGGTCCCCACCATAACCACCGTCGACCCACGGGGGGTCGGAGCACACTGGGTCTCTGACGGCGGATGGACGAACGGCCACCACCTCCTCGGAACTCCACCAGACAAGGATGTCGGTTTCCCCTACCGGACACGGCTCACACAATCCCCACAGGAAAACCTGCACATCGACGCCGCACTGACGGAATTGAGCTGGATGCGCTACCTGATATCGCAGGACACCTACGCAGAATGGATCGACCGCGGGCACCCCTGCCCGACCCATGAAGAATGGGCCCAATACTTGCAATGGGTAGCCCACACGATTGACATGGCAGTCGTACCGGGGCGGATCACTGCGATACGCGCCACCCACACCAATCGCGGCGAGGGTACCAGCGGGGAACCCACACAATGGGAATGTGAGATCGCCCTCAACGACGGCGGAACCACCATGCTCAACGCTGACGGGGTGATGATCACCGGACCCGGCCCCAGTACCCGACGGCTCAGTGACGCCCCAGGGGTTCTATCCATCTCTGAACTGTGGAAACAGATGGAAGACGGCACCTTCCCCCTTCGACAACGAGTTGCCGTGATCGGTAGCGGCGAATCCGCAGCAAGTGTGGTTGACCAACTAGCACACATGCCATGCGACGAAATCACGATATATTCGCCCGCACCAACGGTGTACTCCCGAGGCGAAAGCATTTTTGAAAACAGGCTATACACCGACCCCACGCAATGGCGGACACTCACCCTTGATGAACGCCGAGACTTTATACGCCGCACCGATCGCGGCGTATTCTCCCAGCGTGTACAGAACACGGTGAAGAACTATGGGAACATTAACCACCAGCGTGGCCGGGTCACCGACATCACACCCCACGATGGTGCGCTGATACTACACATCCAGGACAATGACCTTCCCACCGCTGCCGCGACGGCAGATATTGTTGTGGACGCGCGAGGAGCAGACCCCCTATGGTTCACGGAGCTCTTCCCGAACCAGACCTCCCAGTGCTACGCCGAACACATTGTCACAACAGGGACTGTGGAACAGATTGCAGAGAACATTGGCACCCACCTGCACGTCGCGCCGCCACCGTGCCATCAGGATGGTGTGTCACCAGCGCCGGTCGCCTCGGGCACCCACGCAGACTCCGAGCCCTGGCTCTTCCTCCCCACACTCTCCGCCCTGTCACAAGGACCCGGATTTGCAAACCTGAGCTGCCTCGGGGAAGTCTCCGACCGAATTCTGGGGGCTTATGACATTGCGCACCACACCCCGTAGGCAACGAACACAGGCTGCGGGCGCAGAACGCAGGTCCACACTCATCGACCGCCGTCCGGCATCGTCGCGCCCGTCACCTGTCTAACGTTGCACCACCATCAACACGCAGATCATGCATGACAATATGGCGCGCACTATCCGAGACGAGATAAAGACACGCCCCCGCAATATCCTCAGGCTGAGCAAGGCGCTGCAGAGGAATTCCCAACCGAAACTCGCTAGGCGTACCAGCGACCACCTCGGCGGAGTTATCCTCCCCCGACGGCCACATTCCACACAGCATGGGCGTGAGGGTCGAACCCGGCGATACCACATTCACCCGCACCCCTCGAGGCGCGCATTCCAAACCTAGGTTCCGCGCCCACGCCGTCACCGCCGCCTTCGACGAACCGTACGACCCCATCCCCGTACGTGGCGTCGTCGCAGCATTCGAGGAAACCACCACGATGGCGCCACGTTGACGCTCACACATGCGTCGCGCAACCTCGGAGCACACGTGCACGGCACCAAACATGTTGACCTCAAAACTTGCTCGCATGGCATCGGTATCACCATCCAGGGCAGCGTCTGCCCGCAAGATGCCAGCCGTGTGAATGAGGGCGTCAATAGGGGCCCGCTCAGCTTCAATGCGACCAATAACGTCATGTGTGGACGTGATATCTGTGACGTCAAGGCTGTAATCCGGGGGAGTGGTACCGGCCGTGGCCGCGATATCCACGGTGGTCACGCGATAACCTGCATGATGGGCAGCCGCAACCACGGCAGTCCCAATGCCACCGCATGCGCCGGTCACGACGCAATGACGGCGGGTTGTCGTGGAGCACTCGTCAGTAGTAGTCATGACTTATCGCTTTCGTGAAAAATAGTGGCCCACGCATCAAGTGTGGGGGCGTCAATAAGGTCGGCAGAATCGGCGTCCCATCCCTGGTGTCGTGCCCATGTGATGATCTCGACCACGCTCGATGTTGATAGCCCGTGTTCGGTGAGATCAGCGACGGGGGACAGTCTCTCTCTCCTGGGATAGTGAGTGCTGATGCGACTCGGGCATGGAGTTCGTCGACAAAAATGCGGGGATGGAGAACTGGTTTACTCGTATTCACTGGTGGCTCCTTAAATACCTTCACTGACCATCACACCCAATGGCAGTGAACGCAGTGTAGCCTAACTGTAAAACGTTGGCATGAGAGGGTGTGCCTACTCTCATGATGTGTCCGTGATGGAGGGGGTTAGTTTTTGCTCCTGCCGGATATGCTGTTTCAACTCCATTGTGGGACCCTTTCTGCGCCCACCTACGTCAAGCACGCTTGACTGTAAAAGAAGCTTTACATATGGTGACAGGGGCAACCCACCACAAGGAGTGAGAACCATGGAACCCACTCGTTCCCATATTGGACGACCACGCTTCGGCGGCAGCGAGAAAACACTTATCCTGCTCTCATTACTATGCGGTGTGAGCTCCGCGACAGCACTTGGAACGATCGCCGCATGGACACCAACATTTCGTGCCCACCCACTTCTCGCTATCGCCATCATCACAGCCTGCCTTGCGCCAGTACTCACCGTGACAGCATGGGGACTCATGGTCGACCGACGAACACTCGACGGAGCCGTGGAGCAACCCGAAGAATCCATCGAAAACCACTGGTACGCCCAGGCTGCCGAAGATGCATTCCATCTTGCCCTGTGCTCAGTGGGAGCGCTCGGAGTCACCTCCATATTCTGGAACTTTTCGATAAAAGCCTCGACTCTTGCTATCAGCCTCGGCGCGCTGTTCACCGTCGGGTTCGCACTGTCATATAACATCCACAAGCTCCGCCAGAAATAACAGGTGCAGGCGCCCAATGGACAACAGACTTAAACAGCTACGCGACGATCACGGACTATCGCAACAACGCCTCGCCGACGCCGTCGGGGTATCGCGGCAGACCATCATCAGTATTGAAAAAGGCCGCTATGACCCTTCCTTAACGCTAGCCTTTCACCTGGCCTCCCAATTTCACTGCCATATAGAAGACATCTTCACCCCTTAAGCATCTGTCACAGCGCCTTGCACCCATGCACTGCCCCGACCGTAACCTTGCCAAAATATCGACAGCGGTGACCCACAACCAGGGGATAAACACCCTGTGACATACACGGCAAAAGATAGGCAAAAGACCAGGCAAAGACAATAACTGAACCTGCCGTAAAAATTCTCACGCCTCCAGTTGCGAGAGCACACGCGGAGAGTCATACTTCGTTTGTGAACGTGAAGTCACCCAAAAAAATCGCCTTGATAGGGTGTGGGATAGGCGGCACACTCATCCTCGAACACCTATACTCGGCGCTCGCAAAATACGCGATACGTGATACGTCTGACGTTGAAATTACGATATTTAATCCCGAATCGACCTTGGGGGCAGGTCTAGCATTTGGTGCAGATCTGCCAACAGCAGCAATCAATACAACCTACAATCGCCTCAAGACGATTGGATCCGGCGACAATTCGTTTGAAACCTGGATTACCTCCACCAACCGTCTCGCGACATCGCTCGATGACAGCCCCATACCACGTAGCTACTATGGGGCATTTTCCAAATTCAAATGTGACAACGTTATCGAGGCTCTACGACGCTACGTCAAGGTCAGCGTCCGTAAAGAAAACGTTAAAGATATGTCACCATGGCAGCCCAACGCCCTGTCAATAGAAACGGCAAGCGGAACCACGGAAACAGTAGACATCGCTGTCCTCGCAGTAGGGACGTGGCCAAAACCACCCCTCCCAGACGCCATTCCTTGCTATCCGTTGACAGGACTACTTGACAAGATGTCTCATCCATGTCGGCACAATGTCGTCATAGCTGGAACAAGCCTCTCCGGTGTCGACGCGTGCATCACATTCGCTCAACAGGGCCTACCCACCACCCTCATCTCCCCGAGCGGCAAGCTCCCATGGGTCCAGACTGCCGAGGCGTCATCAATTCCAGCCAAAAAACGATACCTCACAAGTGAGACCATTCACGGCTTAGACGAGTGCGGAAAGCTCAATGGTCAAGCCATGCTCGACCTCATGGACTCTGAATGCCAATCGTCGGGAACAACCCTCAATGACATTCTCGACGGCCAAGGATATGACGATCACTGGGACAACCCGAATACCGGCTCAATCTACAACCGACTGTATGACAAGTTTTGCACGCTAAATGACGTGCTCAATGCCGCGTACGCACGATTGCGCCCGGAGGAAAAATTAATCGTCGACCGAACCCTCAACGGCAACTGGCGTCGGTTCCGATTCCGAATACCCTACAACCGGTGGAAACAACTAAAAAACTTTGAAAAATACGGCCTCGTCAATATCGTCAAAGGAGATATACGTAGGGGTAGCACCGAGATCATCAATGATGATACGTGTCTGATCGATGCACGAGGATTTAGCACAGCCCTCGCGGATGTTCCATTTCTCTCTAAAATGCTAGGGCATGGCCTCCTTCAGTGTAACTCTCGAGGAGAAGGATTGTGGGATCCCATGACTGGCGCGATGCTAGCGTCCGATCACCGACCATCCTCACATATATTCGGAATTGGAAGCGTGACCAGCGGGTCAAACCTCATTACGTCGGCACTTGACGTCATGGATTGCCAAGCGAAAGTGATAGCACGAACACTCGCTGAAAATATTGTGAACTTCCGCATATCTGACATTGCGGAAGCCGTTTAAAAAAGGGGGAGGATAGTCCATGAAAGAGGCACATGAATTACAAGGCCACAATGTCGTTCTTACGCCGCTTTCCCTCGAACACGAGGAAGGCTTAATCTCGGCCGTTGAGGATGGGAAGTTGTGGGAACACTGGTACACAAAAGTCCCATCCCCAGACACAATGAAACAAGCTATCATTGGCCATCTCGACACAACATCACCCACGCCTAAGCAGATGTACACCGTATGTGATATGAGCGGAAAAATATTAGGCATGACTGGTTTTCAGTCTATTGATTCAGAAAACCGACGGATGCAAATTGGCTATACATGGTACCGTAAATCAGTTCACAATTCATTCGTGAACAGCGAGTGCAAACTTCTACTATTGGACTACGCGTTCAGTGAATGTTCTGCCTTGTCCGTGTTCTTCACAACGAACTCCTTCAACCATAAAAGTCGTCGAGCATTAGAATCGATCGGTGCTCACCTTGACGGCATCATCCGCAACCATCAAATCCTCCCCAATGGCCTCGTGCGAGATACATGCCTGTACAGCATACTCGTTAATGAATGGCCCGCTGTCAAACACCATCTCCAGTATAAAATTGAGCAGAAATCGGTGACACACGATGGCCAAGAAAAATGAATATCGTAACTATACCCTCATGGACACAGCGTCGGCTGTTTCCCTTCGTAAAGACGCACTATTAGACGACCACAATTTTCGCTCCATCATCGCGGCGCTGACGGATGCGGATCGTCGAGCCTCAACACAGTCGATCGTTTTTAACGACTATCTATTTTTTCAGCGGTTCATGTTGAAAGAATATGGTGACCTATATAACAATGTTCATATTGGTCGATCTCGACAAGATATCTTAATAACCTGTCAAAGGATGAACCTCAGGACCTCCCTCATCGACCTCCTTGCTCACTTAAGCTCGCTTCGAGCCGCGATCCTTCAGTTCGCTCAGGATCATCTCGACGATGTGGTCCCAAGCTTCACCAACGGAGTACAGGCACAGATTTCCACCGTTGGCCATATTTTCTCTGGATATGAAATTGGCTTCGCCCGCATTGCACGACGTATTTTCGACATATTCCCTCGAATGAATACATGCCCGCTCGGATCCGCGGCAATAGCTGGCACCAGTATCCCCCTTGATCGCGGATACTTGTCAGAGCTATTAGGATTTGAGACCCCGTCCCGTCACACGTTTGACGCAGCACAGCTGTCACCCATCGGTATGGATATGGAGGTTGTTGGCATTATCGAGGCCATCGCCCTCACCGTCGGTCTCATAGATCAGGACATCCATGGGCAATATCACCACCCACGCCCCTGGTATGTACTTGACGGTAAAAACGTCACCCAACCCAGCACACTGATGCCCCAGAAGCGAAATCCCGTTGCGCTTAATCACATACGTATGGATGCAAGCCGAGTGCTGGGCTCCTGTGCATCCGTTCGTTTTCTTCACCACAATGCGGCTAGCGGCCTCACTGATCATAAGCGTGAAGATTCCTGGGAGGCCCTCAACCTTTGTTGCGACCTTCTTGATCGCTTTACCCATGTTATTTCACAACTTAAGTTCGACTCGGCTGCCGCGGTACACATGATTAACTCGGAATATTCAGCCGCATCAGAAGTTGCGAACTACCTATTTCTTCATAGTCATGTTCCGTTTAAGACAGGACATTCGTTTACCAGTAAACTTGTGGACTACTGTAGGCTGAACCAGCGCTACTTCCATGAGCTTGAAAACAATGAACTCGATGAAGTATATCGCCAGGCGGTAGGCAAAAATGACGCGGCCAACTTCCCATTACGTGTTGAGGAATTTCGCGGAGTTGTTCACCCGAGTGAATTAATTAAAAAGTACTCCGTCCTCGGAGGTGCTCACCCTTCCGAAGTTCGAGATTGCCTTGCCCACGGGACGTCATTGTTAGATCGAGACGACATCGACATGAGGACGCTAAAGGAGAAAGAACAGAAATGGCCTGTAAAACTTAGTGACACAGTGACTGATTTACTGGCTGCCTAAGCTGACTTGTACCCGTGTAGTAAAAAAAGAGTACCGTCCATCATCATCTAGGATGTGGTGTATGCTGCGTAAGCCAGAGATACCGATCTTCTTATTGGGGATGTGTTCGCTCCTTAATCTTTATTCGACTCAGCCGATCCTCACTGATCTTGCCCGATGGAGTGGCCACACACCAGGAGTCGCCGCCTGGACAATTAGCGCCACCACACTCGGCGTCGCCCTCTGCGCCCCCCTCTCCGGCGCCCTGTCCGACGCATACGCCAGAAAACGCGTCATGCTCATCGCTCTCGCCATCCTCACCCTCACCACCCTGGCCTGCAGCACCGCACCACACTTCACCATCCTCCTCACCCTCCGATTCCTCCAAGGACTGGCCACACCCTTCATCTTCACCGTCGCCGTCGCCTACATCTCCGAAGAATTCACCCACACCGCACGCATCAACAGCCTCTACGTCGCCGGCACCGCCTTCGGCGGATTCGCCGGCCGCCTCTTCGCCGGCCTCCTCACCGACGCCACCGGATCATGGCGACTCTCCTTCTGGGCCAACGCAGCCATCATCGCCCTTACCTTCCTCACCGTCGCCTACGTCCTCCCCACAGAAACACACTTCCACCCCACCCCATCCACCATGACCTCACTACGTGGACTCGGCAGCCACCTGACCAACACCCCCATCCTCGCATCCTGCTTCATCGCCGCCGCCCTCCTCTTCCAACAAGTATCATCCTTCACCTTCGGATCGCTCTACCTCGCCGGCGCCCCCTTCCACCTACCAGCAACCACCGTCAGCGCCATCTTCGTCGTCTTCCTCCTCCCCACCATCCTCACCCCACTAGGCAGCCGCCTGATCTCCTCACAAGGACACGCCACCACATTCCGACTCGTCACCACCATCACCCTCATCGGAATGGCAATCTCCCTCATCCCCACCATCCCCACCATGGTGATCGGCCTGGCATGCTCCTGCGTCGCCGTCTTCCTCGGCCAATCCTGCGGCACCAGCTTCGTCGCCACCCACGCCCACCACCACACCTCAGCCGCCGTCGGCCTCTACACCTTCTCCTACTACCTCGGCGGCGCACTCGGCTCCCTCATCCCCCAACCCGCCTACACCACCTGGGGATGGACCTCCACCGTCACCATCATCACCATCCTCACACTAACCAGCCTCACCATCGCACACCGATACTGGACACACCCCACACCCACCACCCCAGACACCACACCCGAGAATCGGGATCATCGCCTGTAGGGAACCTGGTACGGGTCATCCCGTTTACACAAACAACTCTTCGGTGGCGGCCAGGTGGGCGGGGTCCTATTTGCACATTCTCCGTGGGAAATTCTCGCCATCCTTCGCCATGAGGTCTTCTGGTGTGCTCGCCCCGCCATCTCATTTCTTGTCGCTCAGTGAGTGATGTGGTGGGGGTGGAGACTGTCCGCCTTCACTCTCAAAATAGACAGTTGTCTTATTTGTAGATATGTGTATAGTAACGGTGTGAGTCACCACACTACGTGGGGATCTGAATAAGAAATCCAAAAATGGCGAGCTGACGTGCGTCAACGACCAGGTGGCATGGAAAGAAACGGCAAGATTCAATGTCCTAGAGGAAGGTAGTTGTATGGATGAACGGTTTATCGCTCGACGGAACCGGGAAATAAAGAGTCGAGAACGTGAGTTAATCGAGATCGCGCTCGGCCTTGCTAAGTCGGAGGGGCTCCACAAGGTGTCCCCGGGGGAGGTGGCAAAACACTCTGACTACTCGCGCGCAACGGTGTACAAGCTCTGGTCCTCCAGGGAAGATCTACTCGCCGCGTGCGCCATTCGTAGTATTGACATGCAGATATCGATGTATAAAAAAATTCTTCCTCAATGGGATGACCACGCCGCATCACTTTTAGTGTTTTCATTGGGATACATATGGCATATTCGAAACAATTCCACCCTATTTCAGCTGAGCCTCATCGGTAGGTCAGCTGAAAACCTCGCCAGCTGTGCAGAAGAGACGCGACAGCGGCGTCTCGCTGCGGAAAAGGAACTTGCTGAACTCATTATGTCTGTAGTTGATATGGATAGTGGGGAACGAATTTACGTTGGTGATATCGCTATCCTTGACGCCGTCAACACCGTTCGAGCTATGACTACTGGGTTTGGAATCTTTTCAACAAATAATGGAAAGTCTGCCTGGGGCGATGAGTTAACGGATATACACGCCGCCACACTGATCATTAAGGTGATGTCAGGTTTAGGGTGGAAAGTTAATCACCTTTCCCTCGACTCTATTTGTTCACAACTAAAGAAACAGCTGGAGGCCGTAGATGACTAATACACCATCGACGTCGCACCCACAAGGAAAAGTCACCAATCCATGGTTGGTCCTCACCGCCCTATGTGTCGGATTTTTCCTAGTTATGGTAGATCAAACTATTGTTGCAGTGGCCACTCCCGATATGAAAGAGGATCTGAAAGCATCCTATAATGAAGTGATCTGGTTCGTTAGTTCTTACCTTCTCACATTCTGTGCGCCATTACTTCTATTTGGAAGAATTGGGGGAAGGATTGGCCTACGAACAGCATTTATTATTGGCCTACTCTTATTTACTTTAGGATCATTATTATGCGGACTCTCCGCCTCGCCTGACCAATTGATTGGTTCTCGAGCAGTGCAAGGCTTGGGGTCAGCTTTGATCCTTCCGCAATCAATGACCATCATTTCGCGAGTGTTCCCCCCAGAATCCCGGGGAAAAGCAATGGGAGTCTGGGGGTCAGTCGCCGGAGTCGGCTCATTAGTCGGCCCACTAGCTGGAGGACTCATTCTAGAATGGACATCGTGGAACTGGATATTCTTCGTTAACGTCCCAATTGGAATCATCGCAATATTCTTAACCTACACCTGGATCCCACATATTTCCCCTATAGGTGGCGGCCGAGACATCCCCGGGGCAGTACTTTCGGTCCTAAGCTTGGGGTTACTGGTCTACGGGTTACAAGAAGGGGAAGTGCGAGACTGGGACACCCTGGTCTTTGTCATCATCGCCGCCGGAATCATGTCGTTGGGCATTTTCATCGCCGTCGAATACACGAGCAAAGACCCCTTACTGCCACTCCGTTTATTCCGATATAACAACTTTGGTTACGCCTCCGTCGCCATCATGACTATGGGCTTCGGAATTACAGGGTTTGCCGTCCCCTTTATGCTCTACGCCCAAACAGTTAGACATTGGTCCCCCATAGAGGCTGGGCTGTTGATCCTGCCAATGGCTGTTGCCGCAGCCATCCTGGCCCCCGTTGTTGGCAACCTCGTCGATACTAAACATCCAGCAGCAATTGCAGCAGTTGGCTACCTATCCATGCTAATAGGTTCCCTCTTATTGGGCGGAGTTCTTGACGTGTCAACCTCACTGTGGATTCTCATCGGCGTCTTCGTAGTTCTCGGCCTCGGAAACGCCTTCGTATGGGCCCCCACGTCAACAGTCGCATTACGTGATGTTCCCACCATGGACGCAGGCATAGGGTCTGGTGTCTATAACACGTTCCGTCAGCTTGGCGCAGTAATCGGCTCCGCGGCCACGGGTGCCCTGCTCCAGAATCGCGTGGACGACATCCAACCATCCCCTGCGATGGCCCACGACTACGCTCGAGCATTCGGCGAATCGATTTACCTCTCTGCAGCAGTGTTCGTCCTCGGCGTTGTCGCAGTACTCCTATTCCGCCGCCAGAAAGCCTAATAGGGGAGCGCATAGCGGACGAACGGCCCCTCAACACCCCCCACAATGAGGGGCCCACGGGAACACCACGGCTCCCACCGCCTCCTTTTATACTTCTTACTATGATGAACTCACCACAGGACCCTGTTGACGGTACAGCCCCCCGTGACGTGAGCACGGTCATTAACGACCCCCATCACGACATTCCCCGTCGGATCGTTAACATCCTGCGAGACCATCGCGAGCACCCCACCACGATCCTGATCGACGACATCGACAACATTCAGCAAGCAACGCGAAGCGGAATCCACATAGAAAGCCTGTACGCCAGCGAGGGCACACCAGACGAAACAATCACCGAGATCCACAACCTCGCAGGTGAAGCCCCCGTGCACATCCTATCCCGGTCGGTCATCGACAACCTGTTCGGTAAAGAAAAACGCACCCGCATTTTCGCACTAGCACCAGCGCCACAGATCACACGCCTGGGCGACCTATCCACGACAGACGGCGACATTATCGTCCTGGACGGCGTGCGCCTCGTCGGCAATATTGGCGCCATCACCCGCAGCGCAGTGGGATTCGGCGCATCCGCCGTCGTACTACTAGACAGCGGCCTTGCCAACGCGTACGACCGCCGCCTCATCCGCGCCAGCAGAGGACTGGTATTCTCCCTACCCCTCGTCCTCGCCACACCACAGGAACTCCTCGAGTACGTCCGTCAAGAAAAAATCACTGTTGGCACATTCGCCGCACGTGCCACGGACAACCTGGAAACCCTCAGCACCATCCCAGGACGGATGGCCATCATCCTCGGCAGCGAACGACACGGCGTCTCCGACACGATCACCGCCAACGCCGACCACACCTACTCCATCCCCATGTCACCCCACATCGACTCCTACAACGTCTCAGTCTCAGCAGCGATCGCACTCTACGAACGCAATCGGCGCACAACAACCCACTAAACCTCAGGGAATCCTCATGTCTCCAACAGTTTTTACCCTGCTTCTTGGTGGGTCACTCGCAGCCGGGTGGGTTGATGCTGTCGTCGGTGGGGGAGGGCTCATCCTCATCCCATTAATCATGATTGTCAATCCAGGGTTCTCCACTGCGCAAGCACTCGGCATCAACAAAATAGCAGCACTCTTCGGGACAGGAAGCTCTGCGATCACCCTCACACGGAACACTCCCTCCGCCCTGACGGCACTCCGGTACGCCCCCCTTGCCATCACCGCATCCATAGGAGGCGCGCTACTTGCATCAACCATCGACAAACAGGTCATCCGGCCAGTCATTATCGTGCTCCTAGTGGCCGTCGGCTTCTTTATTCTGCTGCGCCCAACATTTGGACAGTCCCCCCACACAACCCTCGCCCCCGCTCCTCACCGATGGGCAGGACTTCTCGCCCTTATCGCAGCTATCAGCACCTATGACGGGGCCTTCGGCCCAGGAACCGGCCTCTTCCTCATCCTCAGTTTCACTTCTGTGCTGGGCACCGACTTCATGGTCAGCGCAGCGTGGGCAAAGATCATCAACGTGTGCACCAACCTAGGCGCACTCCTCGCCTTCGCTGTCCAGGGGGACGTTCTGTGGCTTCTGGGACTCGCACTCGCTGTTACAAACATTATTGGTGCACAAATTGGCGCCCGGATGGTCGTGGGACGAGGAACACGCTTCGTGCGCATCATCATCCTGATGGTGGTTGTCGTGATGGCAGGAAAACTGACGCTCGACCAACTGGGCCCCATTCACTAACCCACGAACCCCTCATCTCCCCATTGACGCCCACCACTACTGCCCGATGAATCGGTACCACAGCGGGGTCAATGCGCACCAATAACCTGACCACCACGGCACAAACCCTGCTAACCACGGATTACCTACAGGGCTGTCCGTGATCCTCCAAACCGCTCACGACGTCAGCAGTATCGATTACCCGTCCGCACCGTCGCGCTACCCAATTGATCGTCGCAGCGTGATCATCGCGGGTGAAATCAGCAATGGCATCGCGAACAATGAACGGCTGAATATCATTCATGAACGCATCCACCGCGCTCACACCACATCCCATATGCCCATACACGCCAGTAATGATCAGCTGATCCCGCTTCGCAAAAGCCAACGACTCCCGAAGATCCGTACGGGAAAACGCTGAATACCGCCACTTCGTAATCACATGGTGATGGGACATGGGTGTGAGATCAGCGATGATGCCCGCCTCATCGTCCGTTTGAATACCCTGCCCCCACAACTCCCGGAGAAGGCCGCGTCGATACTCCTGCTGTTCCGGAGGTTGTGCCGTGTAAAAAACCGGCACATTGGCCTCATCGGCACGGGCAATCAACTGCTTAATATGCGCCACGACGGCGGAAGCTGGTTCCTCGGCGGGGCTATACGCAGACAAGAAATAGTTCTGCATATCATGAACCAACAGCGCAGCGCGACCCGAATCCAACTCCCAATCAACAGCAGGCTTCACATCTAGAGGCGGAATCGAGTACGGCGCGATCGGTGGGATTGCCACAGTTAAACTCTCCTTCGGGATAAGCGGTAGTGAAGCTCCACCAGAGAGACCTATCTAGGGGAGATTCGCACGCTTCCACAGTAGTAAATTAGGCTTGCCATACTGAATGGTAGATGGACTTCCGCCCGGGGGGAATCGCCGCCCCCGAGATGGGGACAACCACCCACGCCACTTTCCGACTATCCCGCACTGGTCACACTTTTGAATTGGAGCTTCCGTGACACGCAACACCCGACATCACGACATTTTCCCCATGACCCTCCGGGAGATCACCGTGACCCACGTCGACGACATCACACCCGGAATGCGTCGCATCACCTTCACAAGCACCCAATTCAACGCTCACCATCAGGGCGATGACCATATCCCACCACTAGTAAGCACCGGATTCGACGACGACGTCCGCCTCATCTTCCCCCACCCGGACACCGGCGACCGCCCCGCCCCCCGATCACTCGGCAACGGACGACTGGAATGGACCGCCGACATCAACGAACTATTCCGCACCTACACCATCCGCCGATGGAAACCCGACAAAGGTGAAATAGACATCGACTTCGTACGCCACGGCGCCGGCCTCGCAGACACCTGGTCGCAGACCGCCACCCCCGGCGACAGCATCTATATGGTCGGGCCAAAGAACTGCGGGGGCCTCCCAGAAGGTGTTGACTGGATACTGCTCGCCGGAGATGACACCGCCCTCCCCGCCATTGGTCGGTGCCTCGAAAGCTACCCCTCCCTCCACGCTGTCGCCTTTATTGAAGTCACAACCCCAGAGCGCATCCAAAAGCTCGACATCCCCTCACCGAATGTCGAACTCCACTGGGTTGTACGCTCCAACGGAGACACCCTTGACGAGGCACTAGCAGCCTTCACCTGGCCAGAAGGCACCCCATACGTATGGTGCGCGGGCGAAGCCAGCCAGCTACGTCGGATACGCACACTCATCAAAGAACAAGGTGTCAAACCAGAGCACACACAGATCACCGGCTATTGGCGCGACGGCCAACCATCACCACACCCAGGGGCGAGCATGGTCGCAGCCACCACACGCTTAGCGACGATGGCTAATATCGCACCCGCTTTCGCCGTACGAGCAGCAGCAGACGCGGGTATCTTTACCGCCATCGATGACGGAGTGACCACCCCCGGGCCCCTTGCCGACATCACCGGATTCGCACGCAGCCGACTAGTGCGGTTCATGCGGTACCTCGCCGCCATGAATCTCGTGACCATCGGGAACGAAAGCTCAGGAAGCAGCCAGCGCACCAGCAGCGACAATAATAACAATCAGACCACCGTCGACCACGCCACCCCAGAGGGACAACTTGTCTACGGACTGACCCCACTCGGTATGGAACTTGCTGATCCCCATTCGCCCGCGAGTGGATATCTCTCCGGGTTCGGTGCCATGCAGGCACTATCATTCATCCACCTGGGGGAGGGGCTGCGCACAGGCAAGCCTGTCGGATTGGGCGCCGACGGCCGCACCCTAGCCCACTGCACGAACACCAACCCCGGGCTGGCCCACGGGCTCGCAGCAGGAGCGAACCTTCGCATGGGATGGCTAGCCCCCGCCGTTGCCACAGGACTCGACCTCTCCGGAACCTCGACGGCGATGGTGATCGGGCCAGGCGCGGCCGTCCTCGCCGACGAACTCACCCGCACCAACCCGTCGTTGACAGTGACCATCGTGGACCATCCCGACCGTAAGCAGCTCAACCTCGCAGAAATCAGCGACACCCGCCGTCCACGGATATCCACCGCCGAGAGCATCTCAGATGCGGATGTCGTCATTATCCACGACCCATGGGGCGAAGACATCCCCACGCCAGAGGTCGACGATTCAGCGTCCCGCGCTCACCTCACCAATGGTGCACCCGGTAGCGTCGCCTCCGACGGGGCAGACCCGGCGGGGGACGCCCCTGCGGTCTTCTCCGCTCTACCGGACAGTGTGTCCACGGTCGTCGTCGTCACCCAGATCCTCCTCGACGACGGCACGGGCGACAACGCAGACTACGAAGCCGACCTCCAAAGAATGTTAGTGTCTGGCACCTCCATCCCCACGGAGCGCGACGTTCACACCGCCCTTTGCAACGCTGGCTTTGTCATAGAAAATCGACAGCCCGTCGGATGGGGGCCAATCCGATTCATCGCGCGCAGGGTTGGATGAACGACCCCCATATGTCATACTGTTCAGGTTGTCTGTACGAGGTGCACCCACCACAAGGTAGTGCTCGCGCGCCCCACAGGGGCCACGCAACGATCCAGTGGTGACAAGCCCATCATAGAAGCAGGCAGGACCAGGTGCGTACGGGTCGGAAATCCTGCGCACGAAGCAACAACCAGGTCTAGGAGACTCTAGTGATTCAGCAGGAATCGCGTCTGCGAGTCGCCGACAACACCGGTGCACGAGAAATCCTGTGCATCCGCGTGCTCGGCGGTTCCACACGCCGCTTCGCTGGTATTGGTGACGTCATCGTCGCCACCGTGAAGGAAGCAACCCCCGGCGGAAACGTCAAAGCCGGCGACGTCGTCAAAGCCGTCATCGTCCGCGCCAAGAAGGAAACCCGCCGCCCGGACGGCTCCTACATCCGTTTCGATGAGAACGCTGCCGTGATCATCAAAAACGACAATGAGCCACGCGGGACGCGTATCTTCGGGCCAGTTGCCCGCGAGCTGCGCGACAAGAAGTTCATGAAGATTGTCTCGCTCGCCCCGGAGGTGCTCTAAATGAAGATCCATAAGGGCGATACCGTTATCGTTATCTCCGGCCCGGACAAGGGCGCAAAGGGCAAAGTCATCGAGGCCTACCCGAAACGCGACAAAGTCCTGGTTGAAGGTGTCAACCGCATCAAGAAGCACGTTGCCAATTCAGCACCAGAGCGTGGCGCGGAGTCGGGCGGCATTGTCACCCAAGAAGCTCCCATCCACGTCTCCAACGTGATGATCATCGATGCTGACGGTAACCCGACTCGCGTCGGCTATCGTTTCGACGAGAACGGCAAGAAGGTCCGTATCTCCCGACGTACCGGGAAGGACATTTAACCATGAGTGAGAACTACACCCCCCGTTTGAAGACTCGGTACCGCAGCGACATTCGCGACTCCCTCAACAAGGAATTCGAATACGCGAACGTCATGCAGATCCCGGGCATCACCAAAGTCGTCGTCAACATGGGTGTCGGCGACGCCGCTCGCGACTCCAAACTGATCAACGGTGCACTGGACGACCTCACCCTCATCACCGGCCAGAAGCCACAGATCCGCCGCGCAAAGAAAGCTATCGCTAACTTCAAACTGCGCGAAGGCATGCCGATCGGTGCGCGCGTCACCCTCCGTGGCGACCGCATGTGGGAATTCCTCGACCGCCTCCTGACGGTTGCCCTCCCACGTATCCGCGACTTCCGCGGCCTATCCGACACACAGTTCGACGGCCACGGCAACTACACCTTCGGCCTCTCCGAACAATCCATGTTCTACGAGTTGGACGTCGACAAGATCGACCGCCCCCGAGGCATGAACATCACCATTGTCACCTCGGCAACGAACAACGAAGAAGGACGCGCCCTGCTCCGCGAGCTCGGCTTCCCCTTCAAAAAGCAGGACAACCACAACTAAAACGGTTCCAGCTTCCTGCGACACCGAGGGGGCGAGCACTGGTACACCAACCATTGCTCGCCCCCTCCTCCTCCTTCTTCTTATGCACGCGCCCCCTCACGCACCACACCCTTCCCAGTGAGAACAAGACACCCCAACATAGCGATGAGCGAACACACCACCATACACACACTCATCGACAACATAGGATTAGACCCCAACCCCACCAGCGGCGACACAATACCCGCAGCAAGAAACTGCAACGCCCCCATCGCCCCCGACCCAGCACCCGCACCAATATCACGCACCGCCTCGACACCCAACGCAGTCGCATTCCCCAACAGAAGCCCCGTCGCCGCCGTCATCACAAACAAACACACCAACGTCGGCCACAACCACGGCCCCACCACCGCCACCACCACCAGCAACGCCGACGTCACCACGAAGAGAACAAGACCACACACCAACACAGAACGAACCGCATACCGCGACACCAACCTGCCATTAAGTGCAGCCATCCCCGCAATCGCCAGCGAATTACACGCAAACGTTAACGAATACACCTGCGGCGGCAGACCCAGCTGATCCTGAAGAACAAAAGGCGACGCCGCGAGATACGAGAAAAACACCCCAAAACCCACCGCAAAAGCAACGCAATACCCAATGAACTCACGCCGCCTAAAACACCGACCAATCGTCGGCACAAGGTGACGAACCGCGCCCGGCGTGCGCCGCATAGCCGGCAAACTCTCCGGCACAACACACACCGACAACACCACCATCACCACGTTAAACAACGCGATCACCCAAAAAATGCCACGCCAACCAACAACAGGGGAGAGCACACCACCCAACAACGGCGCAATCGCCGGCGCCAAACCCTGAATCGCCATCAACGTCGAAAAAGCGGCCGCCGCAGCCGAACCACGAGCCACATCCGGAATCACCGAACGCGCAACCACAACTGTCGACCCCCCAGCAACACCCTGAAGCAGACGACACACAATCAACACACCAATCGACGGAGCCAACGCACACCCCACCGAAAAGACGACAAACAACACCGACCCAACAACAAGCGGCCGACGCCGCCCCACCCCATCAGAAACCGGCCCCGCCACCAACTGACCCACCGCCAAGCCCACCATGAACGCCGACAGCGTCAACTGAACAAGCGACGCCGACGTCGACAAATCCCTCGCAATAGAGATAAACGTGGGCAAATACATGTCCGTCCCCAACGGGCCCGCCGACGAGAGAAACGCCAGCGACGACAGCATCGCCACCGTAAGGCGAGTAGCCCCCGCCGGCGACGAACCCGCCGGCTCCGCAGACGACCGGGATGAATCGGACTGTGACGATGGAGTGTTCGAAGTCATGCTCACTCGACGTACCTACAGGGTGACCTTTCCGTGCGAAACCAATGATGCAGACACAGGACAAACCCCGACCATCCGCATACCATCCTCCCATCGTATTACGACGACACAGGCCGACTACGCATGCCCACCACTGTCACCACGCAGCCCACCCACCACAGCGACCAACCGCCCCACACCACGGCGTGTCCACCACCACACCACACAACACATCGCCGAAAACCCAGCACACAAGAAGCAATTCACCAACCATTAACACAGTGTTGAGAAACACGACACCGCACCGTCGACACCACGTCGCCATCACGACGTACTATGGGCCCATACCATTGACTTCCCACCAGTACTGGCGCGATAGCGACGACCATGCGCCCCGAAAGGTATGCCCGGATGTCCCACCCACCCTCATCCACCCCCTCACACACCGCGATCCCACGACAAACCACGCGGACCACCATCGCCTCCCTCACCCTCGCAGCGACCATCGCAACCGGTGGACTAGGCACCCACCACGGAATACCCCAGGCATCAGCCACACCAGACATCACGGCAAACATTCCGTACCTCCACCCGCCCGTACACCACGACGACGCCCCCACTCCACACGCCTTCCCACCCCAGGAATACACCTGGTACCTCTCCGACCTCAGCTCCCATCCTTTCGGAATCTACGCTGACGTCATCGGTTCCTACCCGGACCTCATGACCCACCACCCCGACATCCAGAACGACAACCTCGCCATCCTCACCCGCATCAACCACGGCGCCGCGACCGACCCCAACACCATTACCCGCGCCCACAACGATGCCCGCGCAGAAACAGAAGGCGTCCTCCACCTCTTCGCCGACGCCTTCGGACAACGACTCGGCGACGAATTCCGCCAAGCACTCCACGAGAACCGCCTCCCCAAAACAGTCATGCTTTTCGGTGGACTCACTGCACGCGCCGGCGGACTCGCCAGCAGCACCATCGCCGAAAAACTCGCCTTCAACGAAACCCGCCCCTACGACGACCACCCCGACCAGATCAACAAATACGAAATACCAGGCGCCAACCTTTACGGCCACACCAAAGCCTTCCCCTCAGGACACACCAACCAAGCCACCTGGACAACAACACTCCTCGCCGCCATGCTTCCAGAACTCTCCGACCAACTCCTCGCGCGCGGATCAGAAGCCGGCTACCACCGAATCGTCCTCGGTGTGCATTACCCCCTCGACGTCATCGGTGGACGCATGACCGGCCTAGCCGCCGCCGCTGACCGCTGGAACGACCCACGCATGAGAAACAACCTCATGGCAGCAGCCCAAGAAATCCGCTCTGAGCTCGAATGGCGATGCGGCGATACCCTCGCCACCTGCGTTGCCGCCGACAAAAAATACGACGACAACGCCGTAGGAAACTACACCTACCGCATGAACTACGACTTCCCCTCCGTCGGCGACACCACCGCACCCATGACCGTCCCGCAGGCCGCCCCCGACCTCCTCACCAACGCCTTCCCCAACCTCACCTACCAGCAACGCGCACAAATCATCCAACAAACAGCAGGACCAGCAGGAATGCCACTCGACGACCCAACACCACGTGGATCATGGCAGCGCATCAACCTCGCCGCCGCCATGAAAGCCACCGTGACCATCGACGACCACGGAAACGCCCACGTCACCTAGCCAACCACCGACACAACCCCTGACCACCAACCCCTCCACAACCCCGGAAAGACCCCCATGACGACAACCCCTGACCACCCAGAACCACACACCCACACCCAGGCCACCGCGCCGGGCTCCACCCCAGCCCAGCAACCCGCCAGACGCCGCTCCTACACCCGACGCAACTTCCTGAGAACATCACTCGCCGCCGGAGGAACGGTCGCAGCAGGAAGCGCATTGGTTCGCCGCGGCCCCCGCGCCCACGCTGGCGACGCCCCCACACCTCAGGGCGCGCCCGGCCTTGGTGCCGGTGACACCGACCTCTTCCAGCACTCCGTCGCCTCCGGAGATCCCCACCCCGACAGTGTCATTATCTGGACCCGCGTCACCCCCACGCCCGACGCTACCCCGGGCTCAGAAAAAGGCCCCGACACTCACGTCACCTGGGAGGTCTCCACCACACCAGATTTCCGCACGATAGTGTGTAGCGGCACCCAAACATCGTCGGCGCGCAGCGACCACACCATCAAGGTCGACGTCAAAGGCCTCCAACCCGACACCCAGTACTACTATCGGTTCGCCGTCCACCGAGACGGCGGGCCCCGCTACTCTCGCGTTGGACGAACCCGCACTGCACTTGGCAGGGGAGGGAACCGAACCATCAACTTCGGCGTCGTCTCCTGCAGCAACTACGAAGCTGGGTATTTCCGCTCCTACCGCGACATCGCCGACCGTGAGGACCTCGAGTTCGTTCTCCACCTGGGCGACTACACCTACGAATATGAAACCGGTGGATACAACGGTGCCTACAACGAAAAAGTTCGCGTCGTCCAACCACCCAACCGCACGACCACACTGCAGGATTTCCGCATCCGCCAAGGCTGCTACCACCGCGACCCCGACCTCGCCGACTGCCATGCAGCGAAGCCCTTCATCTGTATCTGGGACGACCACGAATTCGCCGACAACAGCTGGCGTGACGGTGCCGCCGGAAACTCAGCTCAACCTGGTGAGAACTACCAGGGTCTTAAGGCCGCTGCTACCCAGGCGTACTTCGAATGGCTCCCCGTCCGAGTCAGTGCCAACAACCAACGCACGCACCTCTACCGGAAGCTGCAGTACGGAAACCTGATGGAAATCATCATTCCGGACCTGCGTACCTACCGGGACTACGAACTGGTCTACACCAATAAAAAGATGTTCCTCAAGACGGACCCGGACTTCATCCGCGCCGCCGGCAAAGCCGACCGAACCATGATGGGGCAGACACAATTTGAATGGTTCGGCAACGTCCTCTCAAGCTCGCCGACGACATGGCAAGTTATTGCCAACGAAGTCATGTTCGCCCCCATGACCCTTCCCGACGGGCTCGACCAAAGGTCACACGACTGGCTTGTCACGCAAATCGGCCTGCCAGACCAGGGAATCCCGCTCAACACCGACCAGTGGGACGGGTACATGGCAGAGCGCCAAAAAATCATTGACCTCATTGCCAACACCAAGAAGAATGTCGTGTTCCTCACCGGTGATATCCACTCCTCCTGGGCTAACGACATCCCACGAGACATCCAGAAATATCGCACCGGGGCCAACAAAGACGTCATTGCGGCAGAATTTGTGGCCCCATCCATCACCGCTAACGGCCTCTTTGACTCCGTCGCTCAGTCCCGTCTTCTCGACCAACCAGCCCGTCATATCTCCACCGCCGCCGCTGAGCTCCTGCCTGTGGCCAACCCCTGGTTCAAGTGGATCGACTTCATCCACCATGGCTACATGAGTGTCAGTGTCTCCACCGACACTGTGTCCTGCGAATGGTTACACGTCGACAATGTGTTGTCACCCAACACTGCCTTCACCACAGTGAAGACATTCACGACAAGCATAGGGAACGCTGGTGCGCACCCCGTGAAATAACATGAACCCACATACACGTGGCGGGCGGGTATGTGGGTGAAACGGGACATGTAGACGTCCACTATAAGGTATGGCTACACTACTTGATGCAATCGCAATTGGGTCCGATCCATAATCCAGACAGAGCAAGGATCGGGCTCGGGAACCACCAACCCATCCCATGGTGAGAGGGAAACCGTGCCAACTAGTCGTCGACAATTTCTCGCATCCTCGCTCGCCATCGCGGCACTGGCCACCACAACCAGCGTCGCCGCAGCATGTGGCAACAAAAAAGACGACACCAAACATAAAGAACCGGGTGGCAGTGGCCGCATCGCAGCCCTCGGATGGGGTGACTACTGTACACTCCTCGCCCTGGGAATGACCCCAGTATTCATTCTGATGCCCATGGGGACAGACGACAAGAAAGACAACGGTGTCGGCCCCTGGGCTCGCGATAAAATCGCTGGAAAAAACACCACCGTCATGGTCGCGACATCCCAAGAGATGGGCACCGACATCCTCGAGAAAATTGCCGCGGCCACACCGTCGAAAATTATCGCCGTCAACGCTGGAGTGAACGACGCCGACAAGAAAAAGCTCAACAGCATCGCACCAACCACCGTTCACCCTGATAAATACGCTGACTATCAAGTCCCGTGGCAAGCACAAACACAAGAGATTGCCAAAGCAGTTGGACAAGAAGCCGACGGCAACAAACTTGTCGACGACACCACGGCGGCGTTCGAGGAGTTCGCCACGAAACACCCCGAGATGACGGGGAAGAAAGCAGCCCCCGTTATCGCCATGCACGGTCAATTCGCTGTGTACACGGGGAAAGACGGCCGCGGACAGTTTATTGAGGGGCTCGGCTTCACCATCCCCGAGAACCTCAACACAGGGGACAACGGCCAGTTCTACAGGTATCTGTCTGCCGAAAACCTCTCGGAACTCGACGAACTCGACTACCTGTTCCTCATTGACTACGCAGGAAGTGACGAAGAAGCGAAGAAAAATCCACTGTTCAACAACGTTAAGGCCGTCAAAGAGAACAAGATGTGGGAGATTCCCCACGAACTCGGAACAGCAATGAGTTATCCTAACCCCCTCACCATCCCCTGGGCTGTCAACCAGTTTGACACAGTGGTGCGAGGCGACGGCGTTCGGTAGCCGTGTCTGCTCACCGCACGATGGTATGACCCACCACACAGCGGCCTTAGCGGTATCACAGCACCACGAGTGCCAGCGATTTTGAAAGAAACATGCTGGTTGTTACACTGCTTGAGTCTTTGTACATCTACTTTGTTGTAGGCCCACCCGCCTGACAGCGTCCCTCGAAGACAAGCAGCGAGCCGGCTAGTTATTGAGCTGGTGCGGCGCCCCTGAGTGGTTCACATTGAGCCCTCGACAATAATCCTGCCACCCCGCCTAACTGGGACAACACCCCACACGCGGAGGAAGTCAGTGACATTGTCGGGGGGATTTTCTGCCGCTATGACCCATCACGGTCGGCGCTAGTGAGCCCATCAGTCGCTTGCCCGAAACGAGGATAACGCCCTGGTGGAAGGGAACCGCAGCGAGAAAGGCACTAGGTCACATCCATGACCATGACAGATCCTATCGCCGACATGTTGTCGCGCGTGCGCAACGCAAGTAATGCGTACCACGACACTGTCTCGATGCCTTCATCAAAACTCAAGGCTCACATTGCTGAGATCCTGAAGCAAGAAGGCTACATTGCTGACTTCACCGTTGAAGACGCCAAAGTCGGTAAGACCCTGACCATCGAACTGAAATACGGCTCCACACGCCAGCGCTCGCTATCCGGCGTTCGCCGCGTGTCCAGCCCTGGTCTGCGCGTCTATGCAAAGTCCACCAACCTGCCTCAGGTCCTCGGCGGCCTGGGCGTGGCAATTATTTCCACGTCCCAGGGTCTGCTCACCGACCGTCAGGCTTCCGAGAAGGGCGTAGGCGGAGAAGTTCTCGCCTACGTCTGGTAGGGGAGGAGTGAACACACATGTCGCGTATTGGTAAAGCACCAGTGACGGTCCCATCCAACGTCACCGTCACCATCAAAGGCCAGAACGTCGAGGTCAAAGGCCCCAAGGGAACCTTGGACACCGACATCCCGGCTCCCATCGCCATCGCTCAGGAAGGCAACCAGATCGTCGTCACCCGTCCTGACGATCACCGCACGAACCGCTCCCTGCACGGGCTGTCTCGCTCACTGATCAACAACATGGTCGTTGGCGTGACAGACGGCTACACCATCAAGATGCAGATCTTCGGTGTCGGCTACCGTGTCCTCGCCAAGGGTAGTGACTTGGAATTCTCCCTCGGCTACAGCCACCCGATCCTCATCAAGGCTCCGGAAGGCATCACGTTCGCCGTGGACGGACAGACCAAGTTCTCAATCAGTGGTATCGACAAGCAGAAGGTGGGGCAGCTCGCCGCGAATATCCGTCGTCTCCGCAAGGACGATCCTTACAAGGGCAAGGGTATCCGCTACGAAGGTGAGCAGATCCGCCGCAAGGTCGGAAAGACGGGTAAGTAATGAGCAACGACAATAAGCGTCTCCCCATCGGTAAAGACATTGCTACGCGCCGTCGCGTGGCTCGTAAGGCTCGCCACTTCCGTATCCGCAAGGACCTCCGTGGCACCTCCACCACGCCGCGCCTCGTCGTGCACCGCACTTCACGCCACATGCACGTCCAGGTCATCGACGACACCGTCGGCCACACCCTGGCAGCCGCATCGTCCATCGAACCGGACGTTCGCGCCCTCGACGGCGACAAGAAAGCACGTGGCGCCAAGGTTGGCGAACTCATCGCAGAGCGCGCCAAGGCAAAGGGCATCGAGACTGTCAAGTTTGACCGCGGTGGCTACAAATACCACGGTCGCGTCGCCGCACTGGCCGACGCCGCACGTGAAGGTGGTCTGAAATTCTAATGACCACGCATAGCACCGCACTCAACAACGGAAGGATCGCGTAATGTCGGGACGTGAACGGCGTGACGGCGGACGCTCCGCCGACAAGAACGACAACAATAAGGGCCGCAACGACCGCGGCCGCAACGAACGCAACGACCGCAGCAACCGCCGCGGACGTGGCCGTGAGGACGAGCGCAGCCAGTACATCGAGCGCGTCGTCACCATCAACCGCGTCTCCAAGGTTGTCAAAGGTGGCCGTCGCTTCAGCTTCACCGCACTCGTCATCGTCGGCGACGGCCAGGGCATGGTCGGCGTCGGCTACGGCAAGGCCAAAGAAGTTCCCGCTGCTATCCAGAAGGGTGCCGAGGAAGCTCGCAAGAACTTCTTCCGCGTCCCGATGATCGCCGGAACCATCACCCACCCGGTCCAGGGTGAAGCCGCAGCGGGCATCGTCATGCTCCGCCCGGCAGCCCCCGGTACCGGTGTCATCGCTGGTGGCGCAACCCGCCCGGTTCTCGAATGTGCGGGAATCCAGGATGTTTTGTCGAAGTCCCTCGGCTCCGACAACGCCATCAACGTTGTCCATGCAACCGTGGATGCCCTCAAACAGCTCGTGCGCCCCGAAGAGGTCGCCGCCCGCCGTGGCAAGTCTGTCGAAGAGGTCACCCCGACTCGTATGCTGCGCGCACGCGCAGGACAGGGGGCATAACCCATGGCACTGAAAATCACACAGGTTAAAGGCACTGTCGGTACGAGGAAGAAGCAGAAGGACAATTTACGGTCCCTCGGCCTCAAGCGCATTCGCCACTCAGTCGTCCAACCCGACACCGCCCAGGTGCGCGGGATGATCAACGTGGTTCGCCACTTGGTCACGGTCGAAGAAGTGGCGGGGGAGTAGGAAACGATGAGCGAACCCATCAAGCTTCATGACCTGCGCCCAGCGAAGGGCGCTAACAAGCCAAAAACCCGCGTTGGTCGCGGTGAGGCATCAAAGGGTAAGACCGCGGGACGCGGTACTAAGGGCACCAAGGCACGCAAGCAGGTCTCTGCAGCGTTCGAAGGTGGCCAAATGCCGATCCACATGCGTCTACCCAAGTTGAAGGGCTTCAAGAACCCCAACAAGATCACCTACCAGGTCATCAACGTTGCGGACCTCCAAAAGCACTTCGACAAAGGTGGCGACGTCACCATCGCTGATCTCGTCTCCGCTGGCTTGGTTCGCGCCAAGCAGCCCGTCAAGGTCCTTGGCGACGGCGAGATCACAGTCTCCGTGAACGTCACTGCAACCAAGTTCTCGGCCTCTGCGCAGCAGAAGATCGAAGCTGCCGGCGGATCCGTCACTGAAACAAAGTAGCACGCAGAAGGAAAATGGGCGGCCCTCACCTCATATGGTGGGAGGGGCCGCCCATTTTTGACAGAACAAGCATCCCATCGCCCGCGCCAATGAACCTTCACCCGGCCGTACTGCTAGAGTGTGTACGTCGCCGCCCCGCGCCAAAAATTTATGCCTTATTGTCATGAGGAGGATACGTGTCCGCTTTCCTCTCGGTTTTCCGGGACCCTGACCTTCGCAAGAAGATCTTGTTCACCGTAGCAATGGTCATCTTGTACAGGATTGGATCCCAGATCCCCACGCCAGGAGTCGACTACGCGAGCATCAGCAGTCGTCTACACGATCTCAACCAAGACCAAAGCTCCGTGTACTCGATGATTAACCTGTTCTCGGGTGGCGCGCTCCTTCAGCTATCCATCTTCGCCATCGGCATCATGCCGTACATCACGGCGTCGATTATCGTACAGCTGTTGACCGTCGTTATCCCGAAATTCGAACAACTTAAAAAAGAAGGCCAATCCGGCCAAGCCAAAATGACGGAATACACCCGTTACCTGACCGTGGGGTTGGCGCTCCTCCAGTCGGCGGGCATCGTCGCACTCGCTGATCGAGAACAACTCCTGGGCGAAGGCGTCAAAGTCCTCGCCCCCGGCGTGGGAATCTTCGGTGTCACCGTGATGGTCCTTGTCATGACCGCCGGCGCCATCCTTGTCATGTGGCTCGGTGAGCTCATCACCGACAAAGGCATCGGTAACGGCATGTCACTGCTCATCTTCGCCGGCATCGCAACCCGCCTTCCCGCCGACGGTGCAGCCATCTTCCGCGGCTCCGGCGCACTCGCCTTCACCCTCGTCGTCGTCGGTGTTCTCATCCTCCTCGTCGGCGTGATCTTCATTGAACAAGGACAGCGTCGCATCCCCGTCCAATACGCCAAGCGCATGGTCGGTCGTCGCCAATACGGTGAAACCTCCACCTACCTCCCCTTGAAGGTCAACCAAGCAGGCGTTATCCCCGTCATCTTCGCCTCATCACTGATCTACGTCCCTGTGCTCATTACGCAGATCGTGAACTCCTCGCAGACCGACGTGAAGAACAACTGGTGGCAGAGGGACATCATCCAGTACCTGCAAAACCCCGCCAGCTGGCAATACATCATCCTGTACTTTGGGCTGATCATCTTCTTCAGCTTCTTCTACGTATCCATCCAATACGACCCATACGAGCAAGCCGACAACATGAAGAAGTACGGTGGTTTCATTCCCGGAGTTCGCCCCGGGCGCCCCACCGCACGGTATCTTGGGTACGTAATGAACCGTCTGCTGTTCGTCGGTTCCCTCTACCTCGGTGTCATTGCTGTTGTGCCGAACATCCTGATCGACATGGGTATCGCCTCCTCTGGAGGATCCCACGGGTCACTACCATTCGGTGGTACCGCCATCTTGATCCTTGTGAGTGTCGGCCTGACCACCGTTCAACAGATCGAATCACAACTGATGCAGAGCAACTACGAAGGGTTCTTGAAGTAACATGCGCCTCGTCCTCCTTGGTCCTCCCGGTGCCGGCAAAGGCACACAGGCAGCGATCCTTTCTGAGAAACTCGGAGTCCCGCACGTCTCCACCGGTGACCTCTTCCGCGAAAACATCGGGAACAACACTGAGCTAGGCCAAGAAGCGAAGAGCTACATCGATGCCGGCAAACTCGTCCCCACCTCCGTCACCGTCAAAATGGTCAAGGACCGTTTAAGCCAGGATGACACCGCAGACGGTTTTCTCCTTGACGGATTCCCCCGCACCGTGGAACAGGGCGACGAGCTCACGACCATCCTCAACGGGCTAGGAACCTCACTCGACGCGGTGATCCAATTCGACGCACCCGAAGACGTCGTCGTCGGGCGTATGCTCGCCCGCGGCCGCGCCGACGACACCGAAGATGTTGTGCGCACCCGCCTCAAGGTCTACCGCGACGAAACATCACCCCTGCTGGACTACTACAAGGACTCCATCATCCGCATTGTCGCCGAAGGTACCGTCGACGACATTAACGCGCGGACCATGGAAGCGTTGAGAGCACTCAACTCGTAAATCGACTCGACTCCCCGACGATGTCACTGCCGAGCACAGGACACGTCGGGGAGCTTTGCATTTCTCTCCGACCACCACACCGTACAAGGACACCACCATGGCATTTCGACGCCGCAACAAAAAAATCCCCGCAAAGACACCACACGAACTCGACCAGATGGAAGCAGCCGGGGTCATCGTCGGACAGGCACTCGTCGCCGTCAAAAACGCTGCGAAACCAGGTGTGAGCCTGCTAGACCTCAACGCTGTCGCCGAGCAGGTGATTAGGGACGCCGGCGCCGTGCCCACTTTTCTCGGATATGGAGGGTTCCCCGCCTCCATCTGCGCATCCCGCAACGATGTTGTTGTTCACGGCATCCCCACCGCCGACGATGTGCTTGAGGAAGGGGACTACATCTCCATCGACTGCGGCGCCACACTAGACGGCTGGGTTGGTGATAGCGCCTGGTCCTTCGGCATCGGACCCGACGGTGCACTCCAGAGTGACGACCTGCCCGACGACCCTGACTCACCAGCCGGCGGATCACTCCGTTCCCTGGATAAGGCCACCCAGGACGTCCTTGCCGCCGGAATCCGAGCGATGGTACCCGGCGCCCACCTCACCGACGTCTCCCACGCACTTGAGATGGCAACGCGTGAGGCTGAACAACGCTACACCGTGTCCCTCGGCATCGTCGACGGATACGGCGGGCACGGCATCGGCCACGACATGCACGAAGACCCCTTCCTGGCGAACGAAGGGCCCGCCGGCCGTGGCCCCATCATCCAGGAAGGCTCCGTCCTCGCCATCGAACCAATGCTCACCCTCGGTACCTATGACACCGCCGTCCTTGACGACGACTGGACCGTCATCACCACCGACGGCACTTGGGCCTCACACTGGGAACACACTGTCGCCGCCACAGCCGACGGACCACGAATCCTTACACACCGCTGACACCCCAGCCATGAACCCCGACCGCAGGGGGAGGGGCTATACCCGACAGGGGATCACCACGCGCCGCCGAGGATTCGTCTCACCCTATTGGGGTAATTTTATTACATCGTTCACAGGAGTTGCAGCGTTACATTTACGCTATAACCACTCATTCACGTGAACTCAATTGTAAGGATATCGGTGTGCTGGAACTGAAAGATTTGTCTGTCGGGTATAAAAACCGGCCGGTGATATCTGGCATTAACGGCACGTTTGGGCGTGGAGTCCACGCCTTGCTTGGCCCCAATGGTGCTGGAAAATCAACACTATTTAAAACCATCGGCGGTGCGCTCCCACCACTCCATGGCCACGTGCACATGGATGGTCGCGTCGGTTTCCTCCCACAAGATAATCTTCCCAAGTCCCGGCTGACCGTATCCGAACAATTCTCCTACATTCAATGGCTACACAAGATCGATAATGGTGATGAGATTCACCGAGTCATGAACGTATGTGACCTCGCGTCGATGGCGGAAACCAAAATATCCGCACTCTCCGGCGGAATGCGCCGCCGCGTTGCCATTGGGTGCTCAATTATCGGGTCCCCCGACATCCTCCTCCTCGATGAGCCATCAGCCGGGCTCGACATTGTCCAACGGGCATCACTAAAAAAGCTCGTAGGACGCATCGCAGAAACCACCACTGTGGTCTATTCCACCCACATCGTTGAAGACCTCACAGGCCTCGCCGAAACAGTCAGCATCGTTGGCAATGGACACTGGGTCTATTCCGGGACAATGTCCGACTTTTGCGGATCATCAGGAAACGACGTCGCACAGGTAGAGAAACGCTACCTTGAAGTAATGGAACACAACGCATGAAACACTGGTGGATATGGGTAAAAACAACCGGCCTTGATCTGTCCGTTGTTTTCTTCGCTGTGGCCGCAATAGCATTTAAAATTTTAGTCGTCTGGAGGACAGGTAATGTCCAGGAAATTGACGACTCAGCGTACATTCTCTCTGTTCTCTATGGCATAGCATTCTCCATCGTGGTTGGGCGGGAAACCGCGTACGAACTATTTGTCACGCGCAGTATCTCCTCACGAAGAATTGTTCTCATTCTTGTGCAGCTAGTGCTCGCGGTGCTCGGTGGATTGGCCTTCTTTACTGGGTTCGGCGGCGAATTCGGCGTATTCGCCTATTGTCGTAACTGCTTATTCTTTATCGGTGTCTCGCTCATCACATATTCATTCTTATTCTCCTGGATAACATGGGCAGCGCCGATGGCGATCGGATTTTTCTTCCTCCCCTTTAGCCCTGAGTACAACCATTATCCGCTCAGCTCGATCTGGCTCTACCTGAAATGGCCGAGCGGCCCAGATGGGCTTGGCTGGGTACTATCAACCGTCATTTTCGTTCTTGGGTGTGCACTTTTTGTGTCCCCGGCATGGATTAAGAAAAAGGTGGAGGTGTAGTAGCCTCATGAAAGGCACGTTTCTTCCGAGCCTCCGCAGGGCTCAATTTCTTGTCCTCTTCGGCGTATTAACCAGTATGCTCATTATCGCCCTGGCGATATCTGATGTGGGCTCGTGGGGGGAGAGTGCGTACCTTGTGCTCGCTGACCTACTCACCCGGGCTCCGCATATTTTAATCCCCTGGTGTGCTGGGGTTGGCGTTATGGTTGGACAGGCTCGCTGGCGCGCAGGTTTAGCACCGTGGGACACTGTCAGCGCATCCACCCGGCGCCGGACGCTGCTGCTCAGTGTGAAGTCATCGGTTGGTGCTGTTCTCGCAGCGGTATTTGGCACGACTGTCCTCCTGCTTGCTTATGCAATTTCAGGTGCACTCTACGACGGAGTTTCCCTGGGAGTCATTGGAGGAGAAATTGTTTCCGGCCTGTGGTACGGGATCCTATCCTCGTTTATTATCGTGTCTATTTTTACCGCGATAGGCGCATGGTTGGGCTGGAAATTCAAGGCGATGTGGATGACACCACTCGTGGTGATCGTGACATTCGTGTGTGCCATCGCTGGTATGGCCACCGAAATCTTACCTTTTCCTAATGACCGGACGGCCGGAATGAACACATCCGACCTAGTGTGCAAAGGAACTGGGCCCCGAATCTGTGCCGTCTCAGGAAACTCACCGTATCTTGATACCGCCCTTGTCACCGCCAAAGACTATTATGATCGATCACCAGTCGCGGCTGCTTTACCTCACACCATTCTCCTTGTTGATAACAGTGCTGGATTGGATTTTAAAAGATCCCCTTATTATGCGGTGGTTGATATTGCAACAAACCGAGGCTTCACTGCACCACCCGGGTTGAACCCGGATCGTTTTACGCAGCAGTTGGAATCCTCGATTGCCAACCACTGCCATGATTTCTTCAGTTCCGAAAATGATGAGATCATGGGCCTGCTTCATGACGGTGGGCCAGATGCAGCCCAGAAACTACAAAGCCTGAACAACTGTGGTGGTCAATAACTAGATTCGGTTATCCACCACACCGGGGTATGGGCACCGTGCCGTTTCCTGCGGGCAGTATTCCCAGCCCGGCGGTGAGCCTGCCCTGACCACGGCGCTGACATCATGAAACGGGCCCTTGGCTCAGAATAGATTTCTCATGAAGGGGTAAACGGGGGTACCTCAACCCTAAAAAATATATTGACTCCCGCACAAGTAAGGCTGCACTATAGATGAAAGAATGAGTTCAGAGCACTGAAAACTCCCATTCATAACAGTGTTCACTGGTGGTTTTTCCACCCACCCCATTGACTCACATGATGCATTGATGCTGGTCAATGCATCCAGTCGGAACAAGTGGGAAATGATTCTCGTTAGCAATAGTGGTATAGGTTGTCCCGGTAACTCATATCCACAACCCGGAGGCACACGGTGCAGTCACACCCCACCACATCCACCAGCCACACCCGTGAAACCCACAATGGACAGGGAACCCGCCCCCTCACCCGCACCCAACAGGCCTACCTCTCCGGCCGCGCCGACGGACAACTCTACGGCGGCGTCGACTGCCTCGCCCTCTTCGAATTCACCGGCACACCCATCGACCCCACCCGCATGCGCGCCGCCATCCACACACTCCGCCGCCACCCCGTCCTCCGCTCCACCATCATCGACGGCCACCACGTCGACCAAGGCCACCACGCCCAACCACCACTCACCATCACCGAAACCACCGGCACAGGAACCCACGACGACCTCACCACCTACCTAGCCAACCACCGCCGCGACATCCTCAGCCGCCACGCCAACCACACAACCGGCGAAGCCGGGTGGGTAGACATCCTCCACTGGCACACCACCGACGGCCACGACCTCGGCGTCCTCCACATCGGACTCTCCCTCGCCATCGCCGACCTCCTCGGCGCAGGAATCATCGTCCGCGAACTCGCCACCGCCTACCGCGCAACCACCCACACCACAAACGCGGACACCACCACCGGCCCCTGGATCACCTTCCCAGACATCACCACCCGCGAACATGACAACAAACCAACAACACCCACAACAGCAACGTCGACACCCACCGACAACCAACCACCACACCCAGACCCCCTCCCCGCAGGCCCAGACATCCCCCTCATCGGCACACCCCAACGAACCGTCACCCGCCACACCCGCCGCCTCGACCACACCGCCTGGGACGCCATCGGCACCGTCGCCACCACCATCGGAGCCACCCGCCCCGGCCTCCTCCTCGCCCTCTACCGCCACGCCCTCGCCCTCTGGTGCAACGACGACAACTTCACCATCATCATCCCAGGACTCGACGCCCGCCACACCCCCAACGACGTCCTCGACCGCACACGAACATGGGCCGTCCGCCCACCCTCAGCAACCGGAAAAACCCTCCGCGACGCCGCAACCGACGCCACCACCGAAATCCGCCACCGCATCCACATCGGCCTCGACTCCACCGAAGAAGTACGCAACCTCCTCCACCAAGGCGAAGGACACACCGGGATCCTCCCCTTCGTCCTCACCTGCGGTGGGGAAGACATGGTCCTCACCGCCGACGTAATCGACACCTTCGGCCCCCTCACAGCAAGCGGATCCATCACCCCACAAGTCCTCGCCGACATGCAATTCCTCAACGCCACCCCAGACGACGTCTACGTCGCCCTCGACATCCGCGACGGAGCCTTCCCCACACCCTTCGGACCACAACTCCTCGACACCGTCGCCGACGCCCTCGAACGCCTCGCCACACTAGGCCTAGACACAGACAACACCAACCACATAGGGGAGCAGCCCATCGACGACATCGTCCGCCTATCTAGCACCGTCACCCACCACCGCAACACCATCAACAACACCCCACCCGTCGACTCCGCCACCACCACACCCACCCTCCACGGCGCATGGCTCCGCCACGTCACCACCCAACCCGACGCCACCGCCATCATCGACCCCGCCCGAGAAACCACCCTCACCTACGCCACCCTCCACCAGGCAGCACAACGACTCGCCACCCACTACGCAGACGACGTCGCGCCAGGAGACCTCGTCCTCATCCAACTTCCCAAAGGCCGCGACCAAATCACCGCAGCCCTCGCCGTCCTCTACCTGGGCGCAGCCTACCTACCCATCACCATCGACGCCCCCGACAGCCGCGTCCGCACCATCACCGACACAGCACAACCAGCCGCCACCATCACCCACGTCGACCCCACCATCTACGACAACCACACCCCGAACGACACACCGCCGAACACCGCGACACTCCCACGCCCCGTCGACCCCGACGACCGCGCCTACGTCATCTTCACCTCCGGATCCACCGGCACACCCAAAGGCGTCGTCATGACCCACCGCGCCGCCACCAACACCATCGCCGCCATCAACGAACACCACAACATCGGACCCGACGACAGCATCCTCGCCGTCTCCTCACTCGACTTCGACCTCAGCGTCTACGACATCTTCGGAATGCTCAGCGCCGGAGGCACCATCGTCTGCATCACCGACGACGAACGACGCGACGCCTTCGCCTGGTGCGACCACATCCGCCACCACGCCATCACCATCTGGAACAGCGCCCCCGCCCTCGCCGACATGCTCACCGTCGCCGCCGACGGCGGACCACACCTACCACTACGACGCGTCCTCGTCTCCGGAGACTGGGTACCCCCCACACTGCCCGCCCGAATCCGCGCCATCACCACAGGCGACACACCAGACACATCAGGGGCACACGTCATCGCCCTGGGGGGCGCCACCGAAGGAGGAATCTGGTCAAACCACTACACCATCACCAACCCCGACGACCTCGACCCCACCTGGCCCTCCATACCCTACGGCCACCCCCTCCCAGGACAGGCCTACCGCGTCGTCAACCCCACCGGCCGGGACCTCCCCGACGGCGTCGTCGGAGAACTATGGATCGGCGGCGCAAGCCTAGCCACTGAATACCTCGGCAACAACGACCTCACCGCCGACCGCTTCATCACCGACACCAACGGCACCCGCTGGTACCGCACCGGCGACCACGGATACTGGGACCCCAACGGCCTCCTCTTCTTCGTCGGCCGACGAGACAACCAAGTAAAAATCCGAGGCCACCGCGTTGAACTCGGCGACGTCGAACACCACCTAACCTCCATCGACGGCATCGACGCCGCCATCGCCATACCCGCACCCGGACACACCGCACTCCGCGCACTCGTCACACTCGACAACCAAGCAAGTAGCGCCAACAACAGCGCCGGGACACCCACCCAGGCCAGCGACCCCCACCCCAACACCAACGCAGCAGAACACCACACAGACGCACACACACCAGCAATCACCGCTGACCACATCCGCGCCGCCCTCGCCACCACACTGCCCGAATTCATGATCCCCCGCGACATCACCATCGTCCCCCACATGCACCTCACCGCGAACGGAAAAATCGACCGCGCCTGGGCCGCCCGCTTCATGGATGGAAACCAGGCCACCACCACACCAATAGCCACCGAAAACACCACCGAACCCGCACCCGCACAAGACACCACTACACAAGAGCCACACACCACCGCAACAACCACCAACAACATATCCGCGGCCACCACCACAGCCGTGGCCACAACCTGGGCAGAAGCACTTAACATCCCCACCGAAGAACTCCACGACCTCACCGGCCACCACGACACCAACACAGCAAACTTCTTCGCATTAGGCGGGGACAGCATCAGCGCAACCACCGTGTGCTCACGCCTGCGAGCACAGGGCTACCGAGTCACCATCGCCGACCTATTCAGCAACCCCACCTTCCACCGATTCACCACCGCCGTCGACACCGCCGGACGAGACACCATGAACCACACCCCACCACACACCACCACCGACACAGACACCGACACCGGAGCTCCCTTCCCCCTCACACCACTTCAACGCGCCTACGCGCTCGGAACAGACGGCATCCGCGGCACCGTCCGCGCAGCAACCGCCTACTCAGCAATCCTCACCCTCCCACACGGCGAATACACACCTGACCAGGCTAGAAAAGCAGCCACAGAACTATCCACCCACTGGCCAGCACTCCGCATCATCCGAGACGGCGACGACACCCAACGCGTCGTCACCCCCCACGACGCCCTCCGCGTCACCGTCCTCGACCCCTCCACCAACCTTCACACCTATCTCTCGACCGCCACACCACAGGTCCCCCTGGAACTCGTCCTTCCCAGCAAACGCGCACACCACGTCGGCGTCCTCATCGACTACCTCGCCCTCGACGGCCGCAGCCTCGCCATCATCATCGGCGCTCTCACCGCCACACTGGCCGGGACAACACCCGACCTCCCATCACTGGCAGACCCATCGACCACAGCATTCGCCAACCACTGCCACGCCCTCACAGCAGGGGAGAAGCACCACCCTGAGACCCACCACACACCGGCACCCCAACCTCCCACCCTTCCCCTACGACCAGGCCACTCGCCAGTACTCGACGGCCCAACAGCGCCACTAGCAGCCTTCACCAGCATCCGAGCCCACATCCCCCTGGCCACACTCCAACACACCGCAACCAGGGCCGGTGCCACCACCTCAGCCGTCATCCTCGCCGCATACGGCTCCGTCCTCGCACAACAGTCACACCTCGACAACGTAGGCATCGTCGTCCCCCTCACACACCGGCCACACACCAACGACGGCCGCGACATCCTCGGAACCTTCTCCCGACTCGGCGTGTGCACCTGCCCAGCAACACCCGACCCCACCGCCACCAGCACCGCCCTCGCCACCATCCTCACCGAAGCCACCCCCACCACGACGACACCCAGCACCGACACAGAAACACCAGACCACACAGCAAGCGGAGTCCGAGCTGCCAGCGCAGGCCGCACCGGACGATACCCCGCCGTCTTCACCTCCGTCCTCGGCTACGACACCACCCTCGCCGCAGCCACCGACACAGCACAACCCCAATGGTCACTCACACGAACACCCGGAGTACTCATCGACTGCCAAGTGACCACCGCACACACCGACACCATCGAAGTCCGCTGGGACATGCCCACCGGCGTCCTGGACCACAACGCAATCAACCACATGTTCCACGACATGATTACCCAGCTCGGCGGCACCGTCCTCCCACACACCGACACCCCCAACGACAAACAATCCGCACCCGCAACCAAGACCCAACCCCGCCGTGGCACACCCGGAACCGTCTCCGACCTCCTCACAAACACCCTGAGCCACCTCGACGCCACCGGCGACAAAGCACACCAGGCCGGCACCTCCACCGACGATGACATCCTCCCATGGGCCCAACCCATCGTCGACGCCTGGCGACAATTCACCACCAGCGAACCACAGACAACCGGCCTCGCCGACGCACCCGTCACATGGTCCCCAGCCGACGCTCAACTCCTCGCCGACATTGTCCGCGGCCGCGCACGACGCTTCAGCATCCTCGACCACCCCGTCCTCGCACCACGCGCACTCGGAGCAGCAGAACCCACCGTCGCCCACGCACTTGCTGTCCTCAACGACCGCATCACCCACCGCAGCGACCGCGGCGACGACGTGGCCGTCGTCGAACTCGGCTACGGAATCCCCACCACCCACCAGCACCGAGCCCCGCACGACCCCGCTCCTGCGACCACCACCCACAGCTGGACCGTCATCGAACCCGACGACCTCATCGCAGACATCGCCACCGTCGACGGACGAACCTGCATCCCCGACGCCACCGCGCTGACAACCCCAGCAGACATCATCATCGCCTGCGGCACCCTCCACCGAGACCCACGCCTGCGCGCCGAACTCGATGCCGTGCCCATGGCCCCCGGCGCCGAAATACACCTCATCGAAGCAGAACAACCCACCGCAGCGACCCTCATTTCCGCCGCACTCATCAACCCCGCCGTCATCACAACCCTAGAACGAGATCACGGACCCAACGCTGCCAACGCCCGCGTGCACCACAACAATCACCCCAGCAACCATGCCGGGTTGCTCTCCTCTGACGAATGGGCGGCCCTCCTCACCAACAAAGGACTGCGCATCCGCTACCTCGACGTGGAAGACGGACACACCATCATCCTGCGCGCAACCACACCAGACACCCCAACCAACCCCAGCATGATCGACACGGCCACTGACACCACGACCGTCCCCACACTGACCACCAGAGCGGTTAGTGTCACCAGCACCGACAGCACCGACAGCACCGACAACCACCCCGACATCACAGCCATCCTCGCAGCAAGCTGGCGACGACACCTACCCGGACTCAACGACAACACTCACGACACAAGCGATGGCACCCATGACGAAAACGCTGCCACTACCGATGGGAACACCCCAGGACTACCCGATGACACCGACTTCTTCACAGCGGGCGGAGACTCCATCACCGCGACACGCGTCCTCGCCGACCTCCGAGAAACAGGCGTAACAGGCCTCCGCGCCGTCGACATCTTCAACAACCCCACGTTCGGAGAACTCCGCGACCTTGCTCACACAACCAGCACCGCACTATCTCCACACCCAGCATCATCGACACCACACTCACCAACCACACAAAACAAAGACGACAACACACACCCACTAACCCGAGTACAACAGGCCTACCTCGCAGGCCAAGACAGCGAACAACTCCTCGGCGGCGCACCAGCCCGATGCCTGTTCACCTTCCGTGCCCACCACCTCGACATCGACCGACTAGAAACAGCCGTCCGCACAGCCGTCCACCGACACCCCGCCCTCCGCACCATCATTACCGACGGCCCCGATGGCACACCCACCGCCACCATCCTCAGCCCTGACACCACGACCGGGCACCCCACAGGCATCTGGGCCATCACCACAGACGCCGAAGCCGACCTCCGCAACCACACACCCGACCCACACCGGGAAGGACCACTCGCCGTCCGCGTCTCCACCGACACAAAGAACACCACCACCATCGCCATCTCGATGAACAACCTCCTCCTCGACGGCACATCAATGATGCTCCTCATCAACGACATCGAGGACAACTACACCAACCCATCACCGCACCCAGACACCACCACCCACGATCCATCAGACACAACACTCCTCGCCACCTACCTGGCCGACCGCCCATGGCTCACCGACGCCACAGCACCCGTACCATGGCACGACCACATGCTCACCACCAATGAACTCACCACACGCCTCGACGCTGTACTCACCGAACTACCCCCCGCACCCCTCATCCCCGACCACACGACACTCGCACACCTCACAGACACCACCATGGCCCGAGTGAGCGCCACCATCGACGCCCACACATGGACCACCATCCGCGCACAACTAGCCACCCGCCACATCACCCCCGCCGCCGGTATCCTCGCCGCATTCGGCCGAGCACTCGCCGCCAACACCGGCGACGACAGCCTCACCATCAACCTCACCCGATTCGACCGCGACCTCTCCGTCCCCGGCATCGACCGCGCACTCGGCGACTTCACCAGCCTCAGCCTCGCCGCACTCCACCACCTCCGCGCCACCGACCACACCGCTGCACAACGCTCCGCACAGGAGGCACTCGCCAACGCCGACGACCCCGCCCACGACGCACTACGCCTCGCCGCCCGCGCCGTACACACCACCGGCAACCCCGCCGCTGGACTCTTCCCCGTCGTCTTCACCTGCGGCCTCGGCCTCACCGATACCACGTCACGGACACTGCGCGAACGCGCCTTCGGCACACAAATCGCAGCATCATCCACCACACCCCAAGTCGTCCTCGACCTCCAAGTCGCCGACGACCGCGACGGCCTACACCTCACCGCCGACCACCTCACCCACGCGGTATCTGCCGACCTCGCACACCGCATCATCGACCGAACCGTGACAGAGCTGACCACCACCGTCACCACGCCGACCACACCCACGGACACCACCCCTACAGAGAACACCGCGGCCATCCTCGCCGAGGTCTGGGCCGACGTACTCAACCTCACCCACGTCACCGACGACACCAACTTCTTCCGCGCCGGCGGAGACTCCCTCAGCGCCACACGATGCATCAGCACCCTCCGCGCACAAGGCATCGATGCCGCACTCCGGACACTCCTGACCACACCCACCTTCGGCGACTTCCGAGACACAGTCATCAGCGCACACAAGGAGACACCACCCCACACCCCGGCACCCACCCAAGAACACAACACCACCCCACAACCCCCACACACCCCCGCCACACCCCCCACCGAGGACCACACCTCGGACGACTGGTTCGACCTCACCGACGTCCAAGCCGGATACCTCATGGGCCGCACCACAATCTACGAGGACGGGGGAGTAGCGTGCCAGGGCTACAGCGAATTCACCCTCCCCATCGACCAGATGGACCCCATCTCAGCAGCCGACCCAGCCACCGCAGTACGCCGAGCATGGGAACGCGTCGTCAACGCACACGACATGCTGCGCGCACTCATTGACCGCGAAGGACGCCAAAGAATCGACCACACCGCCGACACACACCTCCGCGTCATCAACATCGCAGCCGGAGAAACCGGAACCGAGATCACCGCACCCGACCCCGACACCGCACGAACCATCGTCCGCAATGACCTGCGGGAACGAAATTTCCCCATCGGCAAAGCACCCATGGTCGAACTCGCACTCACCATCGGCGCCGGAGACCCCGTACTCCACCTCTCCGTCGACCTCATCGTGACCGACTACGTCGGAATCCGCTCCCTCATCCGCGACCTCGACTACTGCTTACGCCACCCATCACAGCCACTCGACCCCCCAGCGGCCACATTCCGTCACTGCCTCGAAGCACGCGCCCGGCATACCGCGACCCCCGCCGGCCGCGCCGCCCGCGAACGAGACACCCGCTGGTGGCACGACCGCCTCGACTCCCTACCACCATCCCTGACCTTCTCACCAGACCCCGATGCCGTATGCCTCGGCGGCACAACACGCCGCAGCCACCGCCTCGACGCGGCAGCGTGGCACGGCCTGTGCACCACCGCCACCCACCTCACCGTCACCCCATCCGGACTCGTTCTCGCGGCATTCGCCACCGCAGCACGCCGATACGCAGACATCGACCTGGGCGGCTACACACCCCACACACCATCGAACACCCCACACACCGACAACAGCCACACCACCGACTCCGCCCTGATCACAGTGACCACCGTCGACCGCACCCCCGTCGATGACAACGGCCCGTCGACAGCAGACATGGAGAGAATCGTCGGTGACTTCACATCCACCATCGTGCTCGACCTCCCACTTGGCAAAGACCTCCCCACGACCGCACAAACACTCCAGAGCAGACTCTTCGACGCCCTCGACCACCCCGCCTACCCAGGCGTGAAAGTCGTACGTGACCTCCGCCGCACCGGCGGTGACGACCGCGGACGCATCCCCGTCGTCTTCACATCCACCGTCGGAGTCGATGCTGTTGACCCACCACGCCTACTCCACCCAGTCCCCGGCACCGCCATCAGCAAAACCCCACAAGTCCTCCTCGACGTACAACTAACCCCCCACGGGGACGGCGTCAGCATGGACTGGGACTCCCGCGACGGCGGGTTCCACCCCGCCGTACTGGACGCACTCTTCGCCGACGTGAGCCGCATGCTCGACCACCTTGCACAAGGAATCATCGACGAACCCGCACTCCGCACCCCCGAACCAGTCGCACGAACCCGATCCATGGACGGCCGACTCCTCCACACCCGATTCCTCCGCGCAGCCCTCGATGACCCACACGCCCCAGCAGTCATTCACGGAGAACGCACCATATCCCGCGGAGACCTCTGCGCACAGGCAAGCGAGATCGCCGCACACCTCCCACCCGGGCACACCCCCGTCGCCATCGCCCTTCCACCCAGCCCCGAACAGATTGCCGCGCAAATCGCCGCGTTACTCACCGGCCGCGCCTTCGTTCCACTCGACCCCGAGTGGCCCACGCCCCGACGGCAGGCAGTAATAGACACCGTACAACAGGCATATGCGCAGGATGTTCCTCTTGTCGACCCCGCCACCCTGCGCATGGCCAGCCACCCCCTGACATCAGACGGCGAGACAACGACCCCCACCCGAGACCACGACAACCGATCCGCATGGCGCACCACCGTAGACCACGCCCTTGCGCACCCACCGGCGGACGATGACCTCGCCTATATCATCTTCACCTCCGGATCAACAGGCACCCCGAAAGGCGTCGCCGTGACACACCGCCAAGTATGCACAACGCTCGACGAAATGGAAGGACGCCTAGAACTCACCTCAGCCGACCGCGTACTGGCAGTATCCCGCCCCTCATTTGATCTCGCCGTGTTCAACGTCTTCGGAGTCCTAGGCGCTGGCGGCGCTGCGGTCCTGCCATCATGCGGAACAGTTCCAGACCCAGAGACCTGGTCACGAGACCTCCACCGACACGGCGTCACCATATGGAATTCCGTACCAGCACAACTCACCATTCTCCTTGATTACCTCGACGACGCACAGAAAGACGGCGTCTTCGGAGTCGAGCCACTACCACTGCGGGTCATCCTCGTCTCCGGCGACCGCGTACCCACCAACCAACCAGCCCGCGTGCGTACACTCGCACCCGGAGTCGTCATCGACGCCCTAGGCGGCGCGACGGAGGGATCCATCTGGTCCATTGTCCACCGCTGCACCCGGGACGACGACCCCACTGACGGCGCATCCCGCACGTCAATACCGTACGGTCGCGCACTCGGCCACCAGGCAGTATGGGTCCTCAACCGTGACGGCGGCCAAGCCGCCATCGGCCAGCGCGGCGACATCGTCATTGCTGGTGACGGAGTCGCCCACGGATACCTCGGCGACCCAGAACGTACGGCAGCCGCATTTGGCCGACACCAGGCCACAGGGGAGAGGTGCTACCGCACTGGTGACGTTGGCCGATACCTACCAGACGGGGAAATCGAGTTCTGTGGCCGCGCTGACGACAACCAAGTGAAAATACGGGGCCACCGCATCGAACTTGGCGACGTGGAGGCTGGACTCCGATCCATCGACGGCGTCGCCGACGCACTCGCCGCAGTCACAGGGGAAGGGGAGCGGCGTGAACTCGTCGCTGTCATCGTCCCTGAGACCACCAGTGACACCGTGTCAGACGACCAGACCACGACCACCAGCGCACTCACATCCACCGAGCGTGACATCGCCCCGTTAATAGACGCCATCATGGCGCGAAACCAGGCCGAAGCCCTCACCGACGCGCAAAGCCGCGACTTCCGCCGGATCCACAGCCTAGTAACAGAGGCAGCACTGGACGCCATGACCGCCCAAATCGCCCGCATCACCGAAGCTGACCCCACCACAACCGCCACACGGGACGACATCATTGCAGGCACAGGCGCCTACCATCACAGCGCACTGGTGAACAGATGGATCAACGAACTAGAACGTGTCGGGAGGATCCGCCTCATCGATGACCGCGTCTCTGTCGTCGACACCACCACCCTCACCGGTGACAACACCACAAGCACCCCCGACCACGACCAATGGTCAGAAATCTACCGACTCGACGAACGCGCAGGATACGGCCGACGCCAACTGGACTACGTGCACTCCTGTCTCACCGAGTTGCCAGGGCTCTTGGACGGCCGCGTCGATCCGCTCTCACTGCTATTCCCCGAAGGGGACATGGCCATCGCCCGCGCATCCTACGGGCAGAACCGCCTCTCCACCTACCTCAACCGAATGTGCGCATCCGCGATCACACATCACGCACGCACCCTCACTGCGGCCGGGCGGACCTGCCGAATCCTGGAAATCGGCGCCGGCGTGGGCGGAACAACCGCCGACGTCATCGCCGAACTACCCGACACCGGCGTGGACTATCTCTTCACCGACGTCTCCCGGTACTTCATCGACGCCGCCGCACACGAATGGCCCCAGGTGCGCACTGCACTATTCGACATCAACACTCCACCCGAAGAACAGGGAATACAACCCGGTTCGCTCGACGTCGTACTCTGCGCGAACGTATTGCACAACGCCCAGAATATTGACGACACCCTCCTCCAGATCGAACGCCTGCTCGCCCCCGGAGGATTGCTCGTCATCATCGACTCGACAGCCACCAACGCCCCACTCATGGCATCGATGGAATTCAAAGAAGGACTGGGCAATACGACAGACGCACGAGTCACCACGGGATCACCGTTCCTCACATTCACACAATGGCAGGACGCCATCTCTGCCTCCCCACTCGAATCCATCGCTGTGCTTCCCGAGCCGGGAACTGTGCTGGAACTCGGAGCGCAACACGTCTTCATTGTGCGCAAACCACAGCCTGCATCCACGGTGCTTGCTGGTAGAGGCCTTGACCTTGACCGTATCCGTGCCGACGCTATCGACGCCCTCCCCGTCCACATGAACCCCCGGCGCATACAGATTGTCGACACGCTACCCCTGACCACCAACGGAAAACGGGACCGCACCGCGGTGGCACGCCTCGTGACAACCGATACCCCTCCGACGACACCACAACCATCACAACCATCACAACCCACCGTGCCACCAGCAGCGACAACAGACCCCGTTATCGACGCATGGCGTGACGTCCTCGACCTCGACCCAACACAACCCGTACACGAAGACGCTAACTTCCACGACCTCGGCGGCGACAGCTTGCTCCTCGCGCGATGCATCGGCCAGATGCGCCGCGCCACCCACCGCGACGACCTCCCCAGCTGGGATGAAACGCTACGCGCCATCGTCGCCAATCCCACCGTTGACGGCTGCCGGCGTGCCCTTGGACTCACAACCCCACCGGAAGAAACCCCACAGGCAGAGAACTCACCGGGTAGGGGACAGGCCACACCAACCCCCGCCCCGAGCACCGGGCCGACCGTAACCCTGGTCGACACCACACCACCCTCACCCTCCGGCACAATCACACGACCAGCCAACGGCCCACGCCTCACCCCACTCCTACCACCACCAGGCGACGAACACGACTCCCAAACCACCACAGGGGAGGGCAGTGGCATCCACGATCTCACCGTGATGGTGCACGATGGCTCCGGCGGCACCGGCCCCTACACCGCGCTCCTCCCCGAACTGGCCGCGCGCAACGTCGGACCAGTCGTGGGCATAGAACGCTCAGCCGGTGACAATTACCTCACCACCCCGCCCGAGGAGTTATTCCACGACCTCATCGAGCGCTACACCCTGAGCATCCTTGAGACAGGAGCGCACCGCGTCCACGTCGTCGGGTACTGCATGGGCGGCCTCCTCGCCGCCGGCATTGCCGACCGCCTCGCCGCATGCGGAGTGGACACCTCCGCCACAGTGCTGAGCTCCTACCGCATCCCTTTCACCGTGCACGATGAAACCATCCTGGACTTCTCCTTCGCCCGCCTCCTGGGAAGCACCCCCCAAGACATGGGGATCGACCTCAACGAAGAGGCCCTTGGCCGCGCACTACGCGCAGCCCGTCACGATGGGCACGATGACATCACAACCGAAGTTCTCCACCACTACGCCGATGAGAACCTCCGTGCACAACTCACCGACGTGCCCCCAACATCCGCCGACCGCATCGACCACTTCCTCCACACCGACGCCGGAGCACCATGGTCGCGGGACACCCTCGACGCCCTGCGTGAGGTGTACCTGCACAGCCTCGCCGCAGTCGCAGCCTGGGCCGAACCGCCAATCACCGCCCCTGTCACCTTCCTCCGGCAACGCGACCCGCTGTCCTTCCTTCCCGACCTCGGTGACGACATGACCGCCTTCTGGGCCGACACATGCCGCGGCGGCCTTGACATCATCGATGTCGATGGCGACCACTTCACCTGCCTCGACACCGCACACGCCCCAGCCGTAGCAGACCTGGTGGCCTCCCAATCCCCATGGTCCCCTGGCCACTCACCAATGACACGGACACCAACGCCGCCAGCGCACACACCACACCCGGCGGATAACCCCACGTCGAAAACTGGCACAGACCCGAAGGGAAAACGGTGACACACTCAACCACAGCACGGACAGTGGCAGCCACGACAGCGGCGACGACCCCACCACGGCGAACAGTACTCGTCAGCGGCGCAACCGGGGCAGTGGGCTCCGCAGCAGCAGCACGCCTACTCCAGGTTCTCGGTGACGGCGACCGGGTCATACTCCTCGGCCGCAACGCCACCCGACTCGACGACACCGCCACCGCACTCATTAGCAGTAAACCTGACCCCACACCAGGAGCAACCACCGGCGACCCCATCGTCGACACAGCAGTACTCACCCTCACCACCACACCCGACACCAACGACAATGACACCGCACACACCGCATCCCACCTAGCCACGCAACTCGCCACCGCACTCGGCACCCCAGAGGACACAGCGACATCCACTGTCCTCATCAATGCAGTCGGCCCCTCATCCACCGTAACCGGCCCCCTGGCCACAGCAGCACTACACCTCGGCATGCACGTCGTCGACCCCGGCGGATCCGAACGACTCATCACCGAACTCGACGACCTCGCACACCACACCCAGCGAACTGTCCTTCTCGGCGCCGGCGTCCAACCAGGCTTGACCGGGGCAATGCTCACCGCAGCACTACGCCTCGTCACAGATCCGACACGCGCGACCGCTGAAATCGCCGTCGGCGGCCGCCAACCCCTCACTGCCGCCACCCTCCGCGAATACATGGATTCCCTCTCCGCCGATGGCGGCTGGCCAGGAGCGATATGGCACGAAGGAACCATCATCAAAAACGCGGGCTCCCCACTCGGCGACAGCTACGCACCAGCAGGATGGAACACCCCCGACACAGCCTCACTCAGTGTGCATCTCGACGAAGAATATGTAGACCTCGCCCGCGCACATGACATCGCCTCACTGCGCGGCATTAACGTCATGGACGCCCCTCACACAGTCCGGGAACTCCACCGCGTCATCGCCGGGGAAGCAACAATCGACGACGTCGCCGCCGCCTCAGAACACGAAACCACCACCGACACCGACCGATACTTCCGCATCGCAGTCCGCATTGACTCCCACATCCCCACACCACCAACCACACCCCAGACACCACCAACCACACCCCAGACACCACCAACCTCCACCGAGACCATCACCGCCAACTACAGATGCACAGACTCCTACCGCGTCACCGGTGACCTCGCCGTTGACGCCGCACTCACACTCCTCGCCGGCAACGAACCCACAGGGGCCCGCTGGGCATACACCAGCAAAGCCGCACACCAATGGACCACCAGCAACAACAACACCATCGGCGTGACCATCACCTATGACCTCACCACCGACCCCACCGACACCCCACCCCGGGGCGCCATCGTCATCGGCGCAGGCTTCGGAGCCCGCTACGCACACGCACTCACACAACCCGGCTCACCAGCACCACTCACCGCACTCGTCGGCACCGGCGGACACACAGGCCGACAACTCGCCCGCGACCTAGGAGTGCGCTACCTCACGACCACCTCACCCACCGACACCACCGACCTCCCACACATCCCCGAATTCCCCACGAACACAGCGGCAGCCATCGTCGCAGTACGCAGCGGAATGATCGGCGGACAAGGCGACGACCTCGCCGCCAGCCTCCTCCGCGCCGGGATTCCCGTCCTTCAAGAATTACCGGTAGACCCAGAGACCGTCACCACGCTCACCTCCCTCGCCCGCACCCACGGCACCACGTATCGAGTCACCGGCTTCTACGAACACCTGGGCCCCGGGCGCGCATTCATCAACGCCGTGCACTCCCTCGCACGACGCTCAACAATCACCCACGTTCTCCTCCGCACCAGCCATCAGGTCCTCGACCGAGCAGCCATACTCCTCGCCGAAGCACTCGGCGCTGTCCCACTCGGAGACGTCCGTATCCTCCCGGGTGCCGGACCAGGCAGGTGGTTCATCTCTGGAATGTGGGGTCGCGTCCCCGTCGACGTCGTGGTCGATCACCGCATGGATCCACGTGACCCTGACAACCACGCACAACCGGTCGCCTCCGCCGTCGTCGAGACCGCTGACGGTGAACTCACGTGGGACGGTGTAGGCAGCCTTCCACGCTGGTCACAACGCCCACACGTCGTCGACGGGGCCCTCACCGACCCCGACGGCGCCGTCTCACAAACGTGGGGTCACAGCATCACACCATCTGACCTCCCATCCACCTGGGGTGCAGTTGCCGAGACCGCATGGCCGGAAGGCATTCACCGCGCCGTCGCTGGTCTCATCGCCGAAGCCACCGGCACCGACACCACCACGACCACCACCCGCCACCATCAACGCACCCAACTCGTCCTGCGGTGGTGGCTGCGGGTCTCCTCCGCCCTCCCCGCCCCCGTCGACATCCAGTCCACACCACCAGTACGAATGAACCCGCCAGGGGAGGGAACACCATCGTGACACCCCCGACGACCACCCACCGCCTCCTTGTCCCCACCCCTGGAACAACCACCGCACCCACCACGACCACCCACCACCCGACCATCGTCGTCTTCCCCCACGCAGGGGGAAGCCCACGCCAATACGCATCGTGGGCACAAACAGCAGGGGACCGGGCCCGAGTACTAGGCGTCACTTACCCCGGCCGTGACCACAGACTCGGCGAACCCCACCCTGCACGAATGCAGGACCTTGCCGACGACATTGCCGCAGCACTCGCCACCGAATTCCCATCCACAGACCACCCAGATTCCCCACCCATCATCCTCGCCGGACACTCACTCGGAGCGATACTTGCCTACGAAACCCTCCTCGCATGGCAACACACAGGCGGGGGACTAGGAGTACTACTCGTCATCAGTGGACAAACCTCACCACACTATGCAGGTGGCGGAACAGTACACCTCGCCGCGGACCAGCACATTATCGAGGAAGTATCCCGGAGCGGCCCAGAAACCGCCCGCGCCCTCGCTGACCCCGAGCTGGCCGCACTGTACCTCCCAGCGATCCGTGAAGACTACCGCCTCATCGAGACCTACTCCCCACACCCGCGGGTATCAGGCTGGACTTCGTCGACAATCGTTATTGCCAAAGGGTACGGTGATAAAGAACTGAGTGCCGTTTCCACTACAGGATGGCGACATCTATCCCCGGACGTCATCGGGCCCGTCACCGTACCCGGGGATCACATGCACCACATCCGTCGCCCGGAACTGGCACAGCTGTGCTGTGGCGGGCTTCTCCGCGATGCCGCCCGCACCCCGCAGAGAAAGGCACGATCGTGACCGAACATGCCCAACCACACACACCAGACCACCCCGACCCCACCACCCGGGACACCCCACCTGTCAAGACACCCGGCGCCTCATCACACCCCCGCGCCACACTCCGCATCCTCCGGCCAGTGCTGCCCTCACTCACCGCAGGTATCATCCTCCAAATACTCGGATCGGCAGCCACTGTGATCACCTACGTGGCCCTCGTCTCCCTCGCTGAACACCTCCTCCGGGGAGACACCACAGTCACCACCCCACTCCTATGGTTCCTCACCGGACTCGGATTCAACGCCCTCCTCAGCGCACTCGCCCTCCTCATCACCCACTTTGCCGACGTCGAACTCCAAGCCCACCTGCGCCACACACTCGCGGCGACACTATCGCGCCTACCCCTCGGCTGGTTCGACGACCGCTCCTCCGGGCGAGTACGCCAAGCCATCCACAACGACGTCGACGCCCTCCACCAACTCGTCGCCCACACCGTCGTCGACATCGTCGCCGGCGCACTCACCCCACTGGTGGGCATCATCGTCTGCTTCACCCTCGACTGGCGACTCGGACTCATCACCCTCCTCCCCGGCGCCCTCTACGCCATCACGTTCAGCCTGTTAGCCAGCGGCTCCAACCGCGACGTCATGGACCGCATCCACGAGGGACTAGCCGGCGTCTCCGACGCCGTCGTCGACTACGTCAACGGCATCGCCGTCCTCAAAATCTTCAACCACGGAGACGACGAATCCCGCCGATTCACCGAACGCTCAGACACCTTCCTACGGAACTTCGCAGCCATGGTAGCGCCACAAATGCGGGCACAATCCATCGCCATCGTCTTCCTCTCCGCAGCATTCGCCGGCGCCAGCGAACTCACCCTCGGAGCATGGTTCGTCCACGCCGGCTGGACCCGCCCCGCCGACCTCCTCGTCACCACCATCATCGCCATGCTCCTCCCCGCCAGCCTCCACACACTCGCACTCGGAAACCAAGCACGCACCCACGCCATCGACGCCGCCACACGCATCATCGACATCCTCGACGAACCCGAACTCCCCATCACCACCACACCACACCACCCCCACCCAGAGAACACCGACAGCAGCCCAGAACCACACACACAAACGACCAGAACCACCCCGCGCTACAGCATCGCACTGCGCGACGTCACCTTCTCCTACGGCACCACCACCCCCGCCGTGAACAACGTCACCGCCGACATCCCCGCCGGCGGCGTCACCGCACTCGTTGGCCCCTCGGGCTCCGGAAAAACCACTCTCGCCGCCCTCATCGCCCGATTCCGCGACACCGACACTGGAGTGGTCTCCGTCGGCGGGGTTGACGTCCGCCACATCGACCCCGACGTCCTCCGCCGCACCGTCGGCACTGTCTTCCAAGACACCGTCTTGTTGTCCCTCTCCATCATCGACAATATTCGACTGGGATCACCAGAAGCCACAGACGAACAGGTCATCGACGCCGCCCGTGCAGCAAATATCCACGATCGCATCCTCACCCTGCCCCGCGGCTATGACTCGGTCATCGGCGACGACGCCCGCCTCTCCGGTGGCGAAGCACAACGCATTGGCATTGCCCGCGCACTCCTCGCCGACACACCCATCCTCATCCTCGACGAAGCCACCTCCGCGACAGACCCCGAATCTGAAACCGCAGTCCAAGAGGGCCTCACGCGACTCACACGCGGACGCACCGTCGTCGTCATTGCTCACCGCTTGACCACCATCGCCGACGCTGACCGCATCCTCGTCATGAACAAAGGCGCCGTCGTGGAATCAGGAACCCACACCGAACTCCTGGCCCACGGTGGCCTCTACGCCCGCATGTGGGACGACATGGAACACACCACCGACCACGCCACTGGCCGCGCCCACCGTGGCACCAGACAGGCCACCGAGACGACCACCCACACCAGCGAACAGGAGGCCACCCGGTGATCCGCTCACTCCTCGCCCTCACCGACGGCCAGGACACCCGGCGGATGCGCCGCGTCCTCGCCCTCGCCATCGCCGCGGGAATCACACAGGGCATTGCCGTCGTGCTCATGGTCCCTGTTCTCACTGCACTCTTCCATGCTGATTGGCACGCGATGAACCAGCAGCTCATCGTCCTCGCCGTGGCCGTCGTTGTTCACTCGGTCATGATGGCTGTGGCGACGAACGCGGGATTTACCGGCTCCCTTGGCGTCATCCGATCCATGCACCGTGGCCTCGGGAGGACGCTTCTTCGCCTGCCTTTGAGCTGGTTCGGGCATGAATCTCAAGGTCGCGCATCCCACTCTGCTGTCCGCGGAACACTCTTCGTTGCCACCGCAGCGATGGACGTTCTTGTTCCCCTCACTGTCAACATCACCGCCCCAGCAACCATCGCTGTGGGCGCAGTGCTGCTGGATTGGCGGATCGGCCTGGCACTTGTTGTCTCCGGTCCGATCATCTATGTGTCTTCACGGGTCGCGTCCCGGTGGGAATCTGCCGGTGAAGAGCGTGTCCGTGACGTTCGCGCGGACACGGATGCACGCCTCCTTGAATTCGGCCGTGCCCAGCACGTCCTGCGCTCCGCGGGTATCGCTTCCACCTACCCGCCACTGCACCAGGCTATTGACCGGCAGCGGGCTCTAGCCCGTCGAGCGCTCTGGTTGTCTGTCGGCGGAATGGTTCTCCAAGGCTTCGTCATCCAGTCCATCCTCGGCGCTGTCGCGGCACTCGCCGTATGGGCTGTCGCTGGAGGCAACGGTGACCCGGTCACCGCGGTGGCCCTTATCGGCCTGGTCACGCTCGCCGCCGGGCCACTTCGGATCGTCTCTTCCATGTCCACTGCTTTGCACCAGTCGAAAGAAGAAATCGACGATGTCCGAGCGCTCCTCAACACACCCGGCTTGCCTGAACCCGATGTGCCCACACCGTTCCCCGCACGTGCTGATATTCGCCTTCGTGATGTTCACTTCAGTTACGGTGACAGTTCCACGAGGCATACTGTGCTCGATGGGGTGAGTTTTACCGTCCCCGACCGTTCATACACCGCACTTGTTGGCCCGTCTGGCTCAGGTAAGACAACCATTGTTCGGCTCATTGCTCGCCTGTGGGATGTCGAATCCGGAGCTGTCGAGATTGGTGGTGTTGACCTGCGGACCATCACCACCGCCGACCTGTATGGCCATGTCTCCATGATCTTCCAGGATGTTTACCTTTTCGACGACACCCTCTGGGCCAATATCGCCCTCGGCGACCCCTCGGCATCCCCTGAAGCTATCCGCGCTGCTGCCCAACGTGCGCATGTTGCAGAGATTGCCGATCGTCTTCCCGATGGCTGGGACACCCGCGTTGGCGAAGGAGGAAGCCTTCTGTCTGGTGGGGAACGTCAGCGTGTATCCATTGCTCGTGCGCTGCTCCGCCACGCTCCACTTGTCCTTTGTGATGAACCCAGCAGCGCCCTTGACCCCACTACGCGCCGCGCTGTCACCGAGGCTCTTGCGGATCTCTCACGCGATGCGACCGTCATGGTTGTTGCTCACCAGTTAGAAACCATCCGCAACGCTGACCAGATTCTTCTTCTCGATGGTGGACGTATTGTCGCCCAGGGAACCCACGAGGACCTCGCCCGCACAGATGATCGTTACCGCGCGTTCTGGTCTCTCCGGTCAGCTGCAGGCCGGTGGAACCTTGCGGCTGACCGGAGGGATCATGCGCGTTGATGCTTTCGAGGGGAGGCCCGGTGGGGTGGGATGCCCTGGAGATGAAAAATGAGGTGAACCTTACTGTGCTATGTTTGCCGGCATGAACACGAGCCGGACACGGTCCTTCTTCCATCGCGCGGCTGTACTCGTCCCACGGGGAATAACACACCCAACGGGGCGGACAGGAAGTATGCCTCGCGTCGTATTGTCACTTGTCCTCACCTCCGCCTTGAGCCTGGGGATGGTGGCGTGTGGTTCCGACAAGCCTTCACCGCCGACCTCACACGCAGGTGGCTCCTCAACGAGCCCCGACACGTTCGGCACAGACGCGAACGAGGGCCAGTGGCCACGCACTATCCGCCATGCCCGAGGGGAAACCACTGTTCGTCACCGGCCGGAACGCGTCGTCGTCATTGATGGTGGGGAACTCGATGTTGCACTGGCCTATGGTGTGACACCGGTTGGCATCGTTACGTCCAGCGGCGGTGATATTCCTTCGTATCTGGCTGACCGCATGGGCGCTATCACGACGGCAGGTACGTGGAAAGAACCCAATCTTGAGAAGATCGCATCCTTGCGGCCGGACCTTATTATTGGCAGCGCGTTGCGCGTGGGTGAACTCTACGATCGGCTTGCGCAGATTGCGCCCACGGTGCTCTCCACCCGGCCTGGTGTGGCGTGGAAGGATGATGCTCATCTCTTCGCCCAGGCTATGGGGCGTGAGAAAGAATACAAGCAGGTTATCGGCCGATATGATGATCGTGTTGCCGCGTTGCGCGGGCGGATTCCCGTTGGTGAGACTGTTTCCCTTGTCCGTTTCATGGGTAAAGAGATACGTCTGTATGCCAATGGAAGCTTCCCTGGTGTGATCCTTAAGGATCTCGGAGTGACGCGACCGGCACAAGAGAATGTGCCTGCCCTGAAGGTCAACCTTTCTGATGAGAATATCGATAAGGTCAGTGGGGATCGCGTTCTCTACAGCGGCTATGGTGACCCGGGTAATGCGCAGCTGCGGAAAGTTGTCGATGGGCCCTTGTGGGGTCGCGTGCCGGCAGTGGGGAAGGGGCGTGCGGAGAAAGTGTCTGACGACACCTGGTTCCTCGGTCTCGGACCCCTTGGGGCGAACCGAGTGCTCGACGATGTGGAGCAGCTGTATAAGTAACCCTGTTCACATCCGCAGGCGGTTAGCTGCCTGGGGAGGATGAGACCGGGGGCCCAGGGTGTATATGTGGGGGTCGCCTGGTGGGGGAAGCGTCAGGCACAACAGGGGGTTCCAGTGAGAGCAGGGAGTGCGTGGTTGTTTTCGATAGCCATGGTTATGGGCCTAGTGGCGGGGTGTCACCACGGTGGTGAGGGTGTGAAGGATGTTTCGACCTCTGGGTCTGCTACGGGGGCGAGGGCATCGCAGAGTCCTGATGATCTGCCCCTGTGGGAGCAGCCTGAGCTGCTTGCTAAGTACCCGGTGCGGGCGAAGAAAAACCCGGACGGGTCTTATGACTACTCCGACCCCAAATTTGAAAACGCCGACCTTTGTAAAGACCTTCCACCACACTACTGGGAAAAAAGAGGATATATGGTTGACAATTCTGTGAATTCTAAGTTGGCTGGCCTCAAAGACTGCTGGTTGGATGATGGTAGTGAAAATTTTTCTACAGCTATTGCCATTGCGACTGATAAAAAGAAGAGAAAAGATGTTGTTGGCCGGCTTTTTAAGCAGTATCGGCCGGGGCGATTTGACCAGATAGGGAATAATTTCGGTTTTCCTACCTGCATTGCTTATATGGAATCCAGCATCGGGCGAGTTGGCTTTTCTTATACGGATATGAGCCAACAAGCATCTGAAGGACAACTGTGTCACAAGGCGCGTGAGAATCTAGAGAAAGTGAGCTAGTGGGGCAGGTTCTTTCTCGTAGGTGTCTGCGTGTGTGATTGTGTGTCGACGGGGAGATGTGGGGTTGTAATGAGGGGTTTTGTTCATGTTGTGTCGGTTGTTGTGGTGGTGGGTGTGTTGGCGGGGTGTCACCATGGCGGTGGTGATAGTGCACACAGCACCTCAGCATCTGGGTCTGCTACGGGGGCGGGTGCATCGCGGAGTCCTGATGGCCTGCCACTGTGGGAGCAGCCTGAGCTGCTTGCTAAGTACCCGGTGCGGGCGAAGAAAAACCCGGACGGATCCTATGACTACTCCGACCCCAAATTTGAAAACGCCGATCTTTGTAAAGACCTTCCACCACACTACTGGGAAAAAAGAGGATATCGGATAGAAGGATCAAAAAATATCGAGAGTGCAACCCTCAAAGACTGCTGGTTATCTGACCACGCAAGAGATCTTTCTAAAGCTATATCAATCGGAACTGATAAAAATGAGAAGAGAAAGGTTGGAGGTTCACTATTTAAACAGTATCACCCTGGCCGATTCGATAAGATTATTAAAGGGTATTCACCAACGGGATGTATAGCATTTATTGAGACCCCAATAGGTCGAATTGGTTTTGGATATATGGATGACGAAGAGAAAATGTCTGAAGCTCAGTTATGTGAAAAAGCACGTGAGAACCTAAAGAAAGTGAGCAAATAAAATGAGTATTACTATCGACCCCTGTGAGCTTGACCGAGCCATCAAAATACTGCGGCACAGTGTAAATCAGGGAATGCAGCAGAGTTTCACGAGTGCAAAACCACTTAGTGGTGAGTTTACTGAGGAGCCTGGGTTGCGGGAGTTGGGGCGGCAGCATGCTCTGGTGATTAACGGTGGGGTCGGCAGTGCAGTGGCCACCCTTAAAGCCCTTCGGAAACGAGTGCGGTGGTTGGCTGAAGGTACCACAGCAATGCGAGGCGCGTTCGCCGGCCAAGACAATGCCTCAGCAGCCGCGCTATGCGGACAACAAACCTTTGACACACCCACCTCGTTTACGTTCCCCACCGCCCCTGAAGGCGGATTCGACCCGTTTGATTTCATCGCCCCCGCTCATGGTGATAGTGATGATCCCGAAGCGGTGCTTGCCCTACTTGATGCTGGGGATGATGGGCATATCCATGAGCTTGCTGATTATTGGCATAACCTTGCGAGCACCCTCAATGAGATGGTTGGTGAGTTGGGTCGTGCGCGTGCCTGTATTGAGGCTAATTCTGGGCAGGCGGCTGTGGGGGCGGCGGAGTGT